>CAZNSM010000024.1:0-41978 GCA_964575615.1 uncultured Pirellulales bacterium
CCGACGCAGAAGCGGCTGAAGATGCGGTCGAGGATCTGCTCGTCGATGGGCTGCTGCTCGATCTCGGACAACGCCTGGCATGCTTCGCGAATCATCGCGGCGGCGACCTCTTCGGCCTCCTGCTCGATCTGGCCCATAGCCTGGTCGAGGTTGGCAATCGCCTCGCTCACGGCTTGGCGGTGTCGGGCCGTCAGGGCCACAGCGTCGCGGCCTTCTTGTGTTGCCGCTTGTTGTCCGGCTGAAAGCGACCGCGCGATCAGGTCCCGTAATTGTGGCAGTCCCTGCCCTGTCAGGGCCGAGACAGCCAGGAACGGGGCTGCGAACGCTTGCGCCAGCGTCTCGACGGCGCGCTGCGAATCTGCGGGGCTCAGCAGGTCGGCTTTGGTCGCGGCGTAGAGGACCGCCTCGGACTGAACCAGCGCGCGGATAGCAAGGTCTTCACCGATGTCGGGCTTGGCGGCATCGACGCAGAAGATGACCGCCTGGCAGTGCGTCAGCGCCTCGATCGCGGCCCGCTGGGCGAGTCGATCGAGGATGTTCTCGGGTGCGGTCAGCAGGCCGGCGCAATCGAACAGCACGCACTGAACGGAGTTTGAAGTGTGAGGTTTGAAGTGTGAAGCAGGAAGGCTTGCCACCCTGTCGGGCCCCGCGGGAACGACGGTCAATATGCCGCTCAGGACGTCGCGGGTCGTCCCGGGACGATCCGAAACGAGGCTTCTGTCGTGGCCCAGCATCGCATTGAGCAGACTGCTCTTGCCCGCGTTGGGGGCGCCGGCGATGCCGACGGAGGGCAGGTCGATCAGCGATTCGTAGCGGACGCTGCCTGTCAGAAGCCCTTCCAAGCTGCTCTTGATCCGGCTGAGCCGCCCTACCGCCTCGGCAGGGCCGATAAAGGCAATGTCCTCGGTGCTGAAATCCAGGCCCGCCTCGATCAGGCTCAGACAATCTACCAGAGCGGATCGCGCCGCCCGGGTGGTCTCGGTCAGCCGACCGCTCAGGAGCCGTTCGGCGGCGTCGATCTGAAAGCGATTGGAGCCGGCGACGATCTCGTTGACCGCCTCGGCCTGGGCCAGGTCCATCTTGCCGTTGAGGTAGGCGCGGGCGGTGAACTCGCCGGGACCGGCTGCGCGAAGACCCGTCGCCAGGAGATTCTGCACCAGCGTCGCGACGAGGACGGGGCTGGCATACACGTGAAGCTCCGCGAGGGTTTGCCCGGTGTACGAATGCGGTGCGAAGAACAGATAGAGCCTGGCGTCGACGGTCACGTCGGGTGCGATGGAGACCGAGCCGGACAGAATGCCGTTCGTGCGGAGTGCGATGGGCTCCGTGAACACGCGCTGGCACGCCGGCAGTGTGTCGGGACCGGTGATGCGAACGATGGATCGCAGCCCCCCTGCGGCGGAACTGACAGCCACGATGGTGTCGGTGCAGTCCATAGGTCTTATTGGTCCCATTGGTCCTATGGGACCTATAGGACCGATAGGACCTATAAAGGGGCGGCTTCAGAACTTGTAGAAGGGTTTGGGTCTCTTCTTCTTGACTTTGCCGCCGGTCTTGCTCGTGACGGCGACGAGGCCTTTGGCCTCGGCCTCTTCGCGCTGGCGGATGTGCTTGCGGATGACGTGCTGCTCGATCACGCCGGCGAAGGTGCTGGCCATGATGTACAGGTTCACGCCGGATGGGCCGTTGTACAGCATCAGCGGGAACAGCAGCGGCATCATGATCATCATCATCTTCTGCTGCTGGGCCATCTGCGGATTTGTGGCGGCATTGACCTGGGTCGGCATCAGCTTCTGCTGGAGATAGAACGCCACGCCCATCAGCAGAGGCAACACGTTGAGCGATTCCACCTTCCAGCCCAGCAGCGGGATGGTGATCGGCGACCAGCGGATCAGCGCATCGGGCACCGACAGATCGGTGATCCAGAACGGCAGGAACGCCGCCCCGCGCAGGTCGATGCTCGTATACACAGCGCTCCAGAGGGCGATCCAGATTGGCATCTGCACCATCATGGGAAGGAAGCCCATGATCGGCGAGGCCCCCTGCTCGCGGTAAAGCTCCATGAGCTTCTTGTTCATCTCCGCCTTGTTGTTGGCGTACTTCTTCTTGATCTCCTCGGCCCGGGGCGCCAATTGGCTCATCTTGCTCATGGAGACCTGGCTCTTCTTGGTGATCGGGTGGAGGATCAGCCGCATGAGGAAGACCAGGATGATGATGACGACGCCGTAATTGTGGATGACGGTGTACATCGCCTTCATGATCGCCAGGATCGCGAAGGCCAGCGGGTTGATGATGCTCGATGGGCAGCAGCAGCCCATGAAATCGATGGTCTGGACGAAGCCGAGCCGCTTGTAGAGTTCGTTCTTGTCGAAGAGGCTCTTGTCCTTGGGCCCGAGGTAGAGCTGGAAGTTGTACGTGCGGGCGCTGTCGGCCTGTCCGGCGGCAGCGAGCGTCGCGGACGCCACCGACAGATCGAGGCCGACGGTCTCGTCGCCGGTGTCCGCCTTCCGGTCTCCATCCGGGTTGTACAGCCGGCCGGTGCGTCCGCTAATCCAATCGCAGAAGGCGTCGTTGGCGTCGGGCACCGGCACCAGGATGGCGGCGAAGTACTTGTTGACGGCCGCGGCCCAGAGGAACTGGCCGCCGCCGTTCTTCGGCTCGATCGGCAGCGGTGTGCCGGCCTTGAGCAGGGTCTTCTTGTCGAGCTTGCTCCGAGTGATCTGGCCTTGGGCGCCCTCGTAGCCGCCGATGATGCTTCTCATGTCCTCTCGAAAGGCCTCCCGCTCCAGGCCCAGGGGCCCGCCGAGATCGTAGCGCACCTTCTGCGTCTCGTCTGAGAGATTGCTTATCGTCAGGGAGCATTCGACGAGATAGCTGTCGGGCTTGACGTGGTACGTCTTGACCAGCTTCAGGAACGGTCGATCCTGCGAACCGGTGATGGTGGCCTCGAAAGAGACGGTTTGGTCTCCGGCATCCGTGGTTTCGGCGCCGAGGGTCTTCCAGCTCAAGGCGTCGAGATTGAGCTGTTGCTGCTGGTTGACGAGGACCAGGCCTCTGTTGGCCATCGACAGCATCTGGCGTCCGTTGCCCGACTCGGCGGGCGAGAGGAAGACCAGCGGCTGCGGGTCTTTGTAGTTGCGGTCCTTGAAACCGCTGAACGTGGCGGTGCGGATGGCCGCCCCTTTGGAGTCGAGTTCAAGCTGGAATTTGAACGCGGACTTCGGGTCCGCCGAGCCGACGGTGGTGCGCCGGCTGGGGCCGCCGACGGCGCCGAAGACCTCGGATGTCGCCGCTTGAAGCTGCGGCTGCGGCTGGGGCGGCGCGGGTGTCGGCAGCGTGCTGCCCGGCGCATTGACCTCGGCGGTCTGCTGGAGCAGGAGCAAGCCGGACCGTGCCGCCGGCGAATCGATCCCTTCGGGCGAGGGGGTCGTACGGAAGGCCCCCGACTCGAAGATCAGCCCGCCGCACAGCAGGCAGAAGCACACAAGCACCACAACGACTGATTTTCTCGGACTCATACAACCCTTTATGTTCGAACCACTTGGCAACTCACAGGTCGTCCGCGCCCGGCGGACGCATGGCTGCCGAAACGCCCGGTCTCAGCGGGCAGGAAACCGACCCCTCGCCTCTCATCGGCCGTCCCGAAGCCGCTCGGCGTGGAAATTGTCCAGGCGGTCGATGGCGTATATCTTCTTCATCGTCGTCTCGAAGTCGTATTCCAGCCGGACGAAATGGACCTTGTTCTCCTCGACGTACACGTAACTGGCGCGGTTGTCCTTGTCTCGGGGCTGGCCCACCGAGCCGATGTTGATGATGGCCTTCTCCTCCTCGATGATGGGATAGACCCCGCCCAGCTCGTCGGGCAGGTAGAAGTCCGGCTCATCGAGGAACACGCCCGGCATGTGCGTGTGCCCCACGAAGCAGACATGGGGAATCCGCTCGAAGAGGACGCGGACCTTGGCCGGGTTGGTGTAAACGTCGTCGGGGAAGATGTACTCGTTGATCGGCCGGCGCGGAGAGGCGTGGACGAAGTCGATCGTGGCCTTGGTCGGCCCCAACTGGGTCTCCAGCGTCCGGCGCATGGGCAGCTCGCCCAGGAAACGCCATCGCTTGTCGCTGCGGGCCTTGTCCGGGTCGGTCTCCATCACGTCCCGCGTCCAGAAACTGGCCTGCTCGGCCCCGTAGTTGAAGTTCGTCGGCTCGTAGAACACCGCGTAGTCGTGGTTGCCGAGCACGCACCACTCGGTGCGCTCGATCATCAGATCGAGGCACTCGGTGGGGTTCGGGCCGTAGCCGACCACGTCGCCCAGGCAGTAGATCTTCTGGATGCCCCGCTTCTCGATGTCCGCCAGGACGGTGCTGAGGGCTTCAATATTCGAATGGATATCGCTCAAGACAGCAAACATACGCTCTGTTCGATGGACTCCCGAATGGGCTTGGCCATGCGACGAAAACACACTCCATAGCAAAAAAGGCTCTCGATTGCCAGAAGTTTTATTCGCTTTCGCACCCCGGCAGGCCCATCCCAAGTCCGCTCCAAGCGCATCGCGACCGGTGCCCCGGGGGTCGAAATGCGTGCTTGCCTGCCTGTCCGGGGCTGATATAATGCGGCTTTCGTCGCAACTGTGTGTACGCGAGGTGCTCTTTTGGTTGGCATCACCCTTCTGGAAACGCACAACCTGGTCAAGCGGTATTCGGGTCGGGCCGTCGTCAACGAGGTCTCCGTCACCATCGATCAGCGGAGCATCGTGGGGCTGCTGGGCCGCAACGGCGCCGGCAAGACCACCACCTTCCGGATGGTCATGGGTATGGTCACCCCTGATGCCGGCAAGGTCATCTTCGAGGGCCGCGAGATCACCAAACTGCCCATGTACAAGCGGGCCCGCCTCGGGATCGGCTATCTCTCGCAGGAGCCAAGCATCTTTCAGCGCCTTAGCGTGCGGGACAACCTGCTGGCGATTCTCGAGACGATGTCTTTGACGCGGGCCGAACGGCGCGAGAAGGCGGACATGCTCATCGAGCGGTTCGACCTCAAAGAGGTGGCCAAAAGCCACGGACGGTTCCTCTCGGGCGGCGAGCGACGCAAGCTCGAGATCGCGCGGGCCATGGTGACCGACCCATCGTTGATTCTCCTGGACGAGCCGTTCAGCGGGGTCGACCCGATCGCGGTGCAGGACCTGCAGGGGGAGATTCGCCACCTGGTCAGCTCGGGCGTCAGCGTGCTGATCACCGATCACAACGTCGAGCGGACGCTTGAAGTGGCGGACAAGGCCTATATTATCGACCATGGCCAGGTTATCGCGGCCGGTCCGCCCGCGGAGATCATCCGCAACGAGCTGGTCAAGAAGAGCTACCTCGGCAACACCTTCGCCGGCCACGAGTTCGACGGCAAATGACCGCCGGGTGCAGCGAGGTTACGAGAGCCTGGAGTGCGAGGTCCGTATCATGATCGATGTTGACAAGTGCAGAATCACGCGGTATCCGGCGGCGGTGTTGGGCCAGCCGGCGGCGCCGGTGGAGAAGATCGACGAGACGATCCGGCGGCTGGTCGAGAAGATGACCGACATCATGATCGAGAACAAGGGGATGGGCCTGGCGGCGCCGCAGGCGGGCGTCGGTCTGCGGCTGTTCATCATCTCCATGGACGGCTCGCGCGAGCAGGTCCGGGCATACGTCAACCCCACGGTCACGCCGGCCGGGGACCTGGACGAGAACGGCGAAGGCTGCCTCTCGGTGCCGGGAATCTACCCGAAGATCCGGCGCTACAAGAGGGCCACCGTCACCGCCACCGACCTGGACGGCCATGAGTTCACCGAGGAGGCCGACGGCTTGTACGCCCGCTGTTTGCAGCACGAGAGCGACCACCTCGATGGGATGACGATCCTCAACCGCATGGGGGCGGCCGCGAAGATCGCGAACCGCCGGCAGATCAAGAAGCTTATCGACAAGCACGAGGGCAAATAGCACAAGACCACGGGAGTCGCGGTCGCGCGGTCGCCCCCCCGATTCGAGACGCCCAATCCGGAATCCGCAATCGCAATGAACATCGTCTATCTCGGCAGTGGCGAGTTCGGCATCCCTTGCCTGGATGCGCTGAAGGCATCGCATCACGAGATTGCTCTGGTGGTGACGCAGCCGCCGCAGCCGGCCGGCCGCGGGCGCAAGTGCTGTCCGATGCCCGTGGGCCACTGGGCCGAGAGCCATGCGAAGCCATTCATTGAGACCGATAACGTCAACGCTGCCGACATCAGAAAACGTATCGCGGCGGTCCGCCCCGACGTTCTCGTGGTGATCGCATTCGGCCAGAAGATCGGGCCGGAACTGCTGGCTCTCCCACCCCACGGCGCCATCAACGTACATGCATCTCTGCTGCCGAAGTATCGCGGCGCGGCGCCGATCAACTGGGCGATCATTCGCGGCGAGAAAGAAACAGGGGTAAGCATCATCACTGTGGCCGACCGGATGGACGCCGGCGACATCCTGGCCCAGCGCGGCACGCAAATCGGCGTCCACGAGACCGCGGGCGAGCTGCACGACCGGCTCGCCCGGATGGCGCCGCCGCTGCTGTTGGAGACGCTCGACCGGATCGAGGCGGGCACCGCAACATACACGAAGCAGGACGAGTTCCTCGCGTCGAAAGCACCGAAGCTCAAGAAAGCCGACGGCGAGGTCGATTTCCGCCTTCCCGCCTACGTGATCGCCGACAAGGTACGAGGGTTCTGGCCCTGGCCGGGGGCCTCCTCGCACTACCTCAGCTCAAGGACGGGAAAGACTGTGCGCGTGACGTTGGCTCTGGCCGATGTGATCTGGGGCCCGACTCCGGCTTCGGCCGTTCCCGGGACGCTCGATGAGGACCTGAATGTGGTCTGCGGCGACGGCAAACTGGGCCTCCGCAAGATCAAGCCGGCCGGGTCGGGACTGATGGAGTTCAAAGACTTCATCAACGGCTGGCATGTCCGGCCGGGCGACCGGTTCGTCGAGGCGGAAAGCTGACATGTCCGATCCAGCGTACAAATCGGCGCGCGTCGTGGCCGCCGAGGTTCTCCGCCGGTTCGACCCCGGGCGGGCGCAGGCCGGACCGAGCCTGGATCGTCTTCTGCCGCAGACGGACCAGAAGCAGCGCGCCACCGATCTGGTGTTCGGAACGATCCGGAATCTCCTCGCCATCGACAGGGTCATCGAGCGATTCTCCGGCCGGCCCGTGAGGCAAATCGACGAATCGCTGCTGGCGATCATCCGGGTGGGTGTCTACGAACTGGCGTACAGCCCCGATACGCCCGTCTACTCCATCGTGGATGAAGCCGCCAAGAGCGCCCGACGCGAGGGGGGAGGCAAACAGACGGGATTCGTCAACGCTGTCTTGCGTGGCGTCATTCGCCACATCGTCGCCCGCGAGGCGCCGGTTCGCGAGACGTCGGCGGCGCGGACGCTCGTGCAGTCGCCGCAGACCGGCTGCGAGTTCGACACGGACTTCCTGCCTGACGGGACTTCGGACCCGGCCGCCCACTTGAGTGCGTGTTTCTCGATCCCTCATTGGCTCGTCGCCGGGTGGATCACAGAGTTCGGCCCGCAGCGTGCCCGCCAGATCTGCCTTGGCTCCAACCGCCGGCCGAGCGTCTACGTCCGGGTCAACACGCTCAAGACGCGTCCGGCGCATCTGATGGAGCGGTTTCAGGAGGCGGGCATCGACGCCGAAGTCGTCCCGCCGGCGGACGGTTCTGCCGAGGCGGATATGATCCATCTGCTCGGTCCGCAGGCGATCGCGCAACTGCCCGGCTACGCGGAGGGATGGTTTACCGTGCAGGATCTGTCCGCCTCCCGGGCCGTGCGAATGCTGGACCCTCAGCCGGGCTGGACGATTCTCGATCTGTGCGCTGCGCCGGGAACGAAGACGACACAACTGGCCGAATGGACGGGTGATGCTGCCCGGATCGTGGCGACCGACGTCGACGCCGAACGCGTCAAGAAAGTCACGGAGAACGTCACGAGGCTGGGCTGCCACAGCGTGACTGTCGTTCCCTGGACCCGGATCGAAGGTGGACACAACGGACCTTTTGATGCGATATTGCTCGACGTGCCCTGCTCGAACACGGGCGTGCTCGCCCGGCGGGTGGAGGTTCGATTCCGCGTCCGCCCCGATTCGGTCGAGGAGTTGGCCCGGACGCAACTCGCCTTGTTGACCAGGGCCGCGGCCCTGCTCAAGGACAACGGCACGATCTGCTACAGCACGTGCAGCATTCAGAGAGCGGAGAACCGCGACGTTGTCGGGCGATTCCTGGCGGCCGACAGGCGCTTTGCCCTGGTGCGTGAGGAGCTGGCGCTGCCTTGTGCCGAACCGTTCGACCATGACGGAGCCTACGTCGCGGTCGTCCGGCGCCGGTAGGATTCACGCCTTTCGAAAGACCGCGACGACGTTCTCGACTTCCACCACGAACAGGCGGTTGTCGCCCTCGAAATCGACGGGGATCGCCCCCTTGGGATTGAACAGGACCTTGTCGTATCGGGTCAGCGGGATCTCGGGCATGCTCTCGACCTCGGCCGAGACGGCGACGATGCGTCCCGTGATCGTCGGGATTTCGATGTTGTCGGGCAGCCGGATACCGCCTTTGGTTTCCTTCTTGTCCTCGTCCTTGCGGATGAGGATCCGCTTGCCGATCGGCTCGACGGTCTCGAAGGGCTGCGGTTCCGGGACTTCGTTCTTGGCCATCTTCCGTTCCACCTCACTGCAACGCGACGCGGCAATACACGCCCCATTATAACGCGGTACGGCGGTTTGCCAAGCGCGTTGCACGGCCGGGGTGGAGGGGGCCATGCGATCGTTGCCGGCGGCGCGGGGAGGTCTTGCGCTTCGTAACCGGACCCGGCGAGTCCACGTTGCTTGCGTCGGAGCAAGCCGTTCGCTGCGGAGCCGCCCTGGGTCATCGGCGAACGAATGTCACGTGCCGCAAGGGCCGATTTTTCCAACTTTAGACTTGACAAACGGATCTTCAGTCGTACACTATCGGATACCATCGAGATCCGCCTTTGGAGATGCTGGGTGAACGGAGGATCGTGACCCCGGCGGATTACGGAGAAGAAGGGGAATCGGAGGTTACCATCGCCTGTTTTCATTTCTGCGATGACGGTGTTGTCGACAGGATGAAGGACGGGCCGAGTCGGTTGTGCGGTTGAGGGTATTCACGCTCGCGCGCCACTCGCGGTGCTAACGGTAGTCGTCCGTGGCACAGCGAGGGCGGGCTGGCAATGCGCACACCTGCCTGGTTGCGGTCCTTCGGGAGGGTGATGAGACAGTACTCGATAAGGAAATCGAGGCCGTGCTCATCGGTGTCGGGCAGCTCGTCCACCTTGGCTCAGGTCCATCCATCGAGCCGGCCTCAAGGACACTGGATACTACGGAGGCCACAGTCTGCAAGCGCAGAGGTTTCGCCGTAAAGGGCTCGGGTTCTTGCCCGGCACGTACCGTGGAGGTCGTCACATTCAACGGAGCAGGCAGGATTGCCAGCGGGGTGTGTACGCGCCGAGGTTCACAACAGCACAAACATCCCCTGGACAACGGTGGGGCGGGGAACTTGGTGGAATTGACGTGCCTCAATCGGTGCGGTGGTGCGTAAGAAGAAACCTGAAGATGAAACGATCGTGAGCGGGGAGAAAGGAGGTCGCGCCGGGGTGAAGGAATGGATGAATGGTTTCCACGGGAGCACGGGGGAGGAAGGAGGTTGTCGCGGCAGGTGATGCGAAGGAGCGTTTGACTGGTTTTTCGATCGCCAATTCGGGATTGGCGGTCCGACAGTGAGCCAAGGCAACAACAGTAGAAAGGATTCGAATCATGGTAAAGGCAATTGCAGGTTCGATAGTCGTCGTTCTTCTTGTCGGCTCCAGTGCGTTTGCGCTGGGCGACATCTTTCAGGGTTTCAATTTCGAGGCCGACCTCATCGGCTCGATCAGTCTGCCGGCCGGGCCGGGCACGGGATCTCTGGCGCAGAATCTGTTGGTGGGCAACGATCAGGCCGCAACCGGCGTCGGGACGGCCGCCAGCCAGGGCATTTCCGGGATGCTCCACCAGGTCGGGTTTGCTGACGGAATGTGCGCCGGTCTGACCGTGGATCAGGTGCTCATGGCCGGCAGTATTGATGCGGCGGTCCCCTTCGGCGGCACCAGCGCATCAGGGCAGATCCAGAGTATCACGGGTTGCCTCGGTCAGGTTGGACAGGGTCAGGGCGTCGCCGTCATTGGCACCCAGTCGCTGGCCAAAGAACTGGGCCCGGGGCAGGCGGGCGCGTCTAACTCCGTGTTCCTGAATCAGGACCAGGCGGCAGACAACGTCATGGGAGCGGTGGCGGAAGACTCCTGTCTGGCCGTGATGCAGAACTCATCGCTCGGCGGCGGCCCTGGTTCGGTGGGCTCGGTCACGACGGCCATGTCGGCCGGCACCGCGCAGGTGCAAAGGGTCGAGCAGGTGCTGCAGTAAAGACGATCACCGCGCCAAACCGCTCGATCATTCGAAGATGACGGAAACGGGAGTCCTGAGGCTCTGCTCTGTGGCTGACTCCCACAGAGGCCCTCAGGGCTCCCTTTCTGTTTCTATTGCGAGGCGCGAGCGTGGCGACAGAGGCGCATGCCGGGCTCACTTGGCCACGGCCGTCTTCTTGTCTTTGGCTCTGCCAAGGATCTCGTCGGCTTTTTCGAGGCTGTCCGGCGGCCACTGCCCTGCCGCCTGGAGTTCCTTGAGGTGATCGAGCTGCTTGATGCCGACGATTGTCCGGCATCGCGGGAAGCGGTTGCAGCCGAGGAAGGGCCCCCGCTTGCTCTGACGGATGACCAGCTCGCCCTGCTTGCACTTGTGACACTTGACACCGGAGGGTTCCGCCTGAGGTTTCGGCGGCATCGCGTTGCCTTCCTTGTCCAGTCGCAGGGTCGTCTTGCATTCGGGGTAGTCGCTGCATCCGAGGAAGGCCCCGTAGCGGCCATTCTTGCGGATCATCGGTTTGCCGCACTTGGGGCACTTGTGCTCGGTGACTTCCTCGCGGAGCATCTTGCCGTCTTTGTCGCAGGGACAGGCGAATTTGCACTCGGGGTACGTCGAACAGCTCAGGAACCGACCGTTCTTGCCGAAGCGGTAGACCATGGGCTTGCCGCAATCGGGACAGGTGTACTCGCTGGGCGTCGACTCGGCCTTGGCATGCGTCATCCGTTCCTGGGCGGTTTCGAGATTCTGTTTGAAAGGCCCATAAAAATCCCCGAGGACGCCCTGCCAGTTGAGGTGCTGCTCTTCGATCTTGTCGAGCTGCTCTTCCATGTGGCGGGTGAAGGCAATGTCCATGATTCTGGGAAAGTACTCGTCGAGCTTTCCGGTGACGACCTCGCCCAGGTCGGTGGCGTGGAATTTCTTGTCTCTCTGCTCGACGTAGCCGCGCTCCTGAATCGTGCTGATGATCGGCGCGTAGGTGCTCGGTCGGCCGATCCCCTCCTTCTCGAGGGCCTTGATGAGCGAGGCCTCGGTGTATCGTGCCGGCGGCTTGGTGAAGTGCTGCTCCGGCCGGATGTCCACCACCGCCAGCGTCTGGCCGGTCTGGACCACGGGCAACTGCTGCTCGCTCGAATTGGTCGGCCAGACCTTCGTGAAGCCGTCGAAGACGAGCATGCGGCCGCTGGCCTTGTACACGGCCGGGCCGGCGGAGGTCGGCGCCGTGATGTTGAGCGTCGTGACGTTCCACCGCGCCGCCTGCATCTGGCAGGCGACGAAGCGGCGCCAGATCAGATCGTAAAGCCGGTACTGCTCGTTGTTGAGAAATTCCTTGATCTGGTCCGGGGTCAAATCGACATCCGTCGGCCGGACGGCTTCGTGGGCCTGTTGGGCGGTCTTCTTCGATGCGTAGAAGTTGGGTTCCTCCGGCAGATACGCGCCCCCGAAGCGGCCCTGAATGAAGTTGCGCACCTCGCCGATCGCCTCGCCCGAAAGGTGCGTGCTGTCGGTTCGCATGTAGGTGATCAGACCGAGGGAGCCCATGGAGCCGAGGTCGATGCCCTCGTAAAGCTGCTGGGCGATTGACATCGTCCGTTTGGCGCTGAATCCCAGGCGGTTGGCCGCCGCCTGCTGGAGCGTCGAGGTGATGAACGGCGGCGAGGGCCTGGACGCGGATTCCTTGGTCTCGATGTCCGCGATACGGAACTCGGCGCGCTGGAGGTCGTCGAAGACCCGGCGGGCCTCTTCCTCGTTGCCCGCCTTGAACTTCTGATCGCCGATCTTGTGCAGTTCGGCCTTGAATGCGTGGTGCTGAGCGAGCCATTCGCCCTGCTGTTCAAGGCTTGGTCCTTTGCCGTCCTTGGCGTTTGGGGCGATAAAGTCGAGCCACGGCCGCTGATGCTGGCCCGCCAGGTCGGTAGTGAAGACCGCCGGGATCAGCCAGTATTCCTCGGCCTTGAACGCGCGGATCTCGCGCTCCTTCTCGACGATCATCTTGACGGCGACGGACTGGACACGTCCGGCCGAGAGGCCTCGCGTGACCTTCTTCCACAGCAGCGGGCTGATCTGGTAGCCAACGATGCGGTCGAGGATGCGGCGGGCCTGCTGGGCCATCACCTTGTCGGCGTCGATCCGGCCCGGCTCGGCAAAGGCCTGCTTGATGGCGGATTTGGTGATCGCGTTGAAGATCACCCGGTAGGTCCGGTCTTCGGGAAAACCAAGGATCTCGCCCAGATGCCAGGCGATGGCCTCCCCCTCTCGGTCAAGGTCGGTTGCCAGATAGAGCTTGTCGCAGTTCTTGGCCGCCGCCTTGAGGGCGGTGACCACACGCTTCTTGCCCGGCATGATATCGTACGTGGGCTCGAAGTTATTCTCGATGTCCACGTTGAGACCTTTGGAGGGCAGATCGCGGACGTGCCCCATGGAGGCCTTGACCTCGAAATCGGGACCGAGATAACGATTGATCGTCTTGGCCTTTGCAGGCGACTCGACGATGACCAGCGATTTTCGCGCGTTTGATTTCGCCATTTCTCACGTCTTGCTCAAAGTCCCACTTGGATCACGTACAAACGATCGTGCTGACCGGCCGGTTCCGGGCTCCCGAGGTTTCCCCTGCTGAAGCCCTTGTACTGGCCTCGGTGCGAAGGAGTTCGCTCCGCGGCGGGCACGTCAGTTCCCTATCGGCCATTTGGGCGCCAAAATTTAGAACTGGACTGATACAGACGGCGCCTTGCACTGTCAACGGAAAAGCAGAGACAAGATATGGTAGATTGGGAAAATGGGTCGTGATACGCGGCGAAGGATAAGGGTTATGGGACGCGGGGCGGCTAGAGCAGGGCCGTACTGAAGTAGCGTTCAGCGCGGTCCGGAAGAACGGTGGCGATATTCCCGGGTTGGCTCTGCATGAGCTTGCGGGCCGCCCAGACGTTGGCGCCGGAGCTGATGCCTACGAGCAGGCCGAAGTCGCGGCCGAGCTGGCGCGTCGTTTCGATAGCGGCCTCGTCGGAAACCTCGATGACCGCGTCGATCATCGACACATCGAGGATGTCCGGTATGAAGCCGTCGCCAATGCCCTGGATCTGGTGCAGGCCCGGTTCGTGGCCGAGCAGGGCCGAGCGGTTCTCCGGCTCCACGGCGACGATCCTGATGTCTTTGTTCTGCTCCTTCAGGAAACTGCCGACGCCCTGGAGGGTTCCGCCGCTGCCGACGCCGGCGACGAAGCACTGGACGTCGGCGCTCATCTGGCGCCATAGCTCGCGGGCGGTTTGCTCGTAATGGACGCGAGGATTGGCAGGATTCTTGAACTGCTGCGGAACGAACACCCGGCGGTCTTCCGCGGCCATCTGTTCGACGTGGCGAACCGCCCCGCCAATGCCCTCCTCGTCCGGGATCAGCACGAGATCCGCCCCGAGACCGCGAATCAGCTTCTTTCGCTCCTCGCTCATTCCCTCCGGCATGACGATCCGCACGCGATAGCCCATGAGGCGACCGACCAGGGCCAGGCCGATGCCGGTATTGCCACTGGTAGGCTCGGTGATGATCGCGTCGGGACCGAGCTTGCCGTCGCGTCTTGCCGCTTCGAGCATGGCCACCGCGACGCGATCCTTGATGCTGCCGCCGGGGTTGAGAAATTCCGCCTTGGCAAAAATCCGCTCGCCACGCAACTGCAGCAACGGCGTGTTGCCGATCAAGTCCAGTATGTTGTCCGTCAGCATACGTCACCCAAGAATCTACCCTGGCTCCGTTAAGAGAGGCATCCGCACAACGCTCGGAACCCTACCGGAGCGGTATAGTTGAATCGAGGCACGCCGAGAAGTCAAACAGAATCGCCCGCCGATGCCTCCGCGGGTCCGTCAGGATTCTCGGGCAGCCCTCGCCTGAGGGCGCAAAGAGCCAGGGGTGGCCACGGTCCCGATGGCCATCGGGAGAGCCAGGCGGAGGTTGCCGATGGCTTCGACGGCGCGCGTAATACCGTCGGCAAGCCTGCGCTGGCCGCTGCCACACGCATGCCCGGATACCTTCACACACACGGGCCGCCGCTGGGCGAAGGCGTGGTCTGGCGGCGTATCTATTGGTCGTTGCACAGGTTACAGCGAACCGGTCCAATGAACCGAGCCGGCGTCAAGGGATGAATACAGACATAGTAGACCTGCAACAGCATGCACATACAGAAGGCGGGCAGCGTCCCTCTGAGTGGGTCATCGGTATCGCCGGCCCCGGCGCTGCGTGGTGGTGTCCTCCTGGCCGGTGGTGGCGCGACCGCCTCGGCCGCGCGTCGTCCCCGGAGTCATGGTGGCACCGGGGCCCATCGTTCCGCCGGTGCGCTCTTCCAAACGCTGGAGGCGCTCATCCTCTTCGACCATCTTGGCCGTGATGCTCGTCAGACGTTCCTGACGAGCCAGCATCAGTCCCTCGATCGCGGCCGCGGTTTTCTTGGCTCCCTCGTCGGCGGCGGTTTGACGCAAGGAGTCGTACTCCCGTAGGTCCATCGCATGAACGCTGCCCAGAAGCTCGCGTTTGTCCAACGGATCGACGCCGAGCCAGGCGTTGAGTTGGTTCTCCGTCGCTGCGTCAAGGGCCGGTTCATTGGCATCTGCGGAAGCGCGAACGCGGGGCGCCGGGCGTGCAGGCATGGGCGTTGCGTAGGGGTCGTTGGCCGAGGGGCCGGCCATGGGATCTGTCATGCCGGTGCGCCCGCGCGAGCGTCCTGTCGTGCGCGAGCGGGCCATAGCCTCACGCTCTTCGAGCATCTCCGCACGTCTTTCGTCGCGCAGATCTTCGTAGATGACCTTGTAGCGTGCTTTCCTCCGAGCGACAAGATCGTCGGCAGCGGCAGTGGTCTTGACGGCCTTCTCGCTCTGGGCGATCCGCTTGACGAAGGTCATTTCCTCGTCGAATTGTTTCTCGACAGTGCGGATGAGCATCGTCCGATTGTCCGTGCGGCGCTGGCGCCAGTTGCGCTGCTCGGAGGCGCTGTTGACATCCACAGCCGCGATGGCCTCGGGCAGACCGGGAAAGGCCGCGACGCGGGCGCGGATCTCATTGGGATCTCCGAGAATCTGCACGTTCGCAGTAGTGCTGTCGGGCCCGGAATCGACGCCGGGCTCAATGGCAGGCATTGTCGCACCTGGAACGCGCGGTCCCCTGCCACCATAGGCGCGCATGTCAAGCGGGTTGACGGGTTCCTCGGCCCCATGCTGCCGAAGGTGGGCCATGATCTCGGTGTGGCGGCCCGCCATGGCGATGCTCAGCGGGGTCTGGCCTCGCCGGTCCTTGGCGTTGACGTTGGCGCCTTTGGAGACGAGGAACTCGACGATATCGAGATAGCCGCTCTCGGCGGCGGCAACGAGAGGGATCACACCTTGAGGGTCCGCCGTATTGACATTGGCGCCCTTTTCCACGAGGAACTTGACGACGTCCGTGTTGCCGCGAATCACCGCCATGGTCAAAGGCAGCCCTGCCCGACTGGGTGTCGCGACATCGGCGCCGGCGTCAACCAGCAACTGCACAATCGCAAGGCGCCCGTTCTCGACCGCAGCGCCGAGCGGCGTATTCTGGCTGACGTCTTGCTTGTTGACATCCACACCTCGCTCGATGTGCAGCTTGACGTCATCGATGTCGGCGGTGCCAATGGCTTGAAAGAAAGGCTTGGTGGGCATCTTGGACTCGGCCCCGGCGGCGCCGGCGGTGGCCAAGGCGTAAACGGACAGGATTGCGGTAAAGGTTGCCAGGCGTTTCACAGGAGACCTCATTCAAATGCGGTTGTTCGGATACTGAGCCGCCCTGCCCAACGGGCCACGGCAGGGGCACAGACTACATTATACCACGAATTGGCGTGTCAAGACGCCGCAGAGGGTGTTCACGGCCTTTTTTATGGGGGCTGTCTTATACGTCTTCCGTGCAGGCCAGGCCGAGCGATTCGGCGATGCGGGCGAACTCGTCGATCGAATCGAACTCTATGACGATTCGGCCGCGTTGGCCGTTGCGGCGGGTCTCAATCGCCACCCGAGCGCCGAGATGGCGCTTGAGCTTGTCCTCGAGATCGCGGATGTGCATCGGCTTGGACCTCGGCGCACGATCGTTGGAAGGCGACTCGCTGAGGTGCTTGCGGACGAGCCTCTCGACGTCGCGAACGCTGAGCCGCCCGGCCATGGCGCGGTTGGCGAGCTTGCGCCGCAGGTCATCGGTGGGCAGCCCGAGGATCGCGCGGGCGTGGCCCATGGACAGCGTTCCGTCAACGAGCATCTGTCTGACGTCGTCCGGTAAGTCCAGCAATCGCAAGTAGTTAGCGATTACGGAGCGGTCCTCGCCAAGGCGTTCCGCCGCGTCGGCCTGGGTCAGGGAGAACGCGTTGAGATAGCGCTGGTAGGCTTTGGCGCGCTCAATGGCATTGAGGTCGCGGCGGTGGATGTTCTCAACGAGCGACCACTCGAAGAGCTGCTCGTCGGTTACCTCGCGGACAAGGGCGGGGATAGCCGGGAGAGCTGCCATTTGGGCAGCGCGAAAACGCCGCTCACCTGCTATGAGCTGGTAGCGACCTTGGAAGGGACGAACAATGATAGGTTGGATGACCCCGTTGGCGCGAATGGACTCTGTCAGCTCAAGGAGGTCCTCATCGTTCCAGACAGTCCTGGCCTGGTAGGGGTTGGGCCCGACAGAGTCGAGCGGCAGTTCGCGGAAAGAGGCGTCGAGATCCTTGTCCGGCGGGAAATTCGGCGTAACCGCAGAAGACGGTGGCTGTTCGGGCGGCAGTGTTTCAAAAGAGGACAGAGGACTGAGCAGGGATTCGAGCCCCCTGCCGAGGTGACGGGGCTTCTCGCCCTTTCCGCTCATCATCATGCTGCTCCTTCACGGGATCAGGTTGTGTGTAAAAAGCGAGGGCTGATTGTATTTGCGCTTGCGCAGGCCCTCAAGGACTATTTCGGAAAACGTGCGCTGCAAAGTTGAATTGTTTCTACGCAACGGCTTACGGCAACGGTGTTCCACGTGGAACACGGAGAGAGGAAGATCGGCGGCCTGTCGGTTCTGCGTGCGGGAAGCGACCGCTCGGCGAAGAGGGTAAGGGGTATTGCGGTGAGCATGAACGCGGGCCAGGGCCCTGCGAACAGTTGACCCTAGTGGCTATATAGGAAGGCCCCGTAATACATAGGGCGCGAGTCTGGGGCGTCGCGAAGTGGCGGAGGAGCCGGGAAAGCCGTAGGCCGACAAGGAGGGCGCTATGCGCAGGCATGCTGGCGGTCTTCGTGGGAGGCGTTGTTCCACGTGAAACATCGAGCGGCTCAGAGGGCGGAGCGCAGCGAACGGAGAACATGCGGTCCGAGGACGAGTACGCCGACGATTGCGGAACCCATGGCGGAGATCAGGACGCCGCCGGCCGCCACGTCTTTGGCGTATCCTACGAGGGGGTGAAACTCCGGCGCCGCGACGTCGGCAAGGAATTCGAGGGCGGTGTTGAGGGCCTCGGCTGTCCAGACGGCCATGATGGCGAGGATGATCCAACACCATTCGGCGGCGGTCAACACACACAGGCCTCCGACGATGAGGACGCAACAGGAGGCGACGGCGTGCAGCCAGGCATTGTGCTGGGATCGGAGCATGAGGCGCACGCCGCGTGCGGCGCAGCGGAAGCTCTGGATGCGGGCGGCGAGTGTGAGTGGGCGGGGGTCGTCAAGGCCCAGGCTGAAGTGCCGTATCATGTGAGTGGATGGATCTGTCGGATTCATTTCTGTGGGTTCCTGTTCCCTTCGGTCAATCTTGCATAGCGGCCGGATGATGGCCCGGCCGGAGCATGACGCGATCCGTCGTACTCACCATCTCTGCATGAGTTCATCGGCGGAACGAGGGGGCGACTTGAGCATCAGGAGACGGCAGAATGGCCCCATGAGGGGACAGTTCGAGAATGGTCGCAAAGCGGCCGCCGCGGGCGGGCGTGCAGGTCAGGCGGATGCCGTCGGCTACGGCCGGGGCAAAGGTGACGGTTATGGTCTGGTATATAGGCAACCAACCCTCGGGCGGGGAAAGGGCAATGTCGCTGGGCGTGAGATACACGTCGTCCCGGAGGATCGCGACGTCGATGGCTTCGACCGGGCCGCCCAGGGGCTGGTCGTCGCGGTAGTAGGTGTTGATGTGCGACCACACAAGGTCGCCGCCATAGAGAGTGACGCCGGTCAGAACGACGGGGCAGGAGAAACGGACTTCGAACCACGTTTCGGAAGGCGCGCTCGGATCGGCGGGATCGTTCGTCCAATACGGTTTAACGCCGTTGTGGGAATTGTCGATGGCCCCGTCGATGATCGAGGCGAGGTTGTTCCTGTCTCTTGTCGGGTCGAAGCGCGCGACAGATGCATGCGCTGTGACGCTCAGTCCTGCTTCGATCGCGGTGGCAACGAGGTCATCGGGTCCAAGAATAGCCGGTCTGTGGGTGTTGATATGCGGGGGATCGTGCCTGGGGATGCGGCAGTAAGAAGTGAAGCGGCCAGGCGTGATCCGCCCGCCATTGCGGAGGATGTTCTCCTGGGCCAGGGCCAGCGTCCGCTGGGCGATTCCTTGAATGGATTCCGACTGGGGCAGGGGGGCGCGGGGGTCAGGCAGGCCGGGGCGGGCCACGTTCAGATAGGAATCGCCGCAGATGTTCGGATCGGTGAGGCTGCGGGGCAGGCCGGCCAGGCCGTGGATGATGCCAAGCAGACCACCGGCCGTCGCGGGGTTGCAGTCGCAGTCCCAGCCCGCCAGGACGGCGATCTGGACGGTCCGTTCGAAGTCGCCCTGGCCATAGAGGAGGGCCAGAACCGTCGCACCAGTATTGATAGTGGACTCGACCCAGTTGTAGTAGCGTCCGAAGCTGCGGGGTCCCTGGTAGTTCTCGTAGAGCTTGTCGCGGGTAGCACGCCAGTCGAGGACGCCATCGAGGGCGTCCTGGCGATACCAGTCGCAGATGTCGGCGATGACCTGGGTCGTGCGGCTGTCAGGCGGCAGGGCGGCCAGGGCGTTGAAGACGAGCGTCGGGACATTCGGCTCGAAGAACGCCTCGGCGTAGAGTGTGGCATAGAACTGGGCCGCATGGACGGCAAAGCCGGCGTTCGTCACCCGTCCGAACCTGCCTGCCAGATCGATGGCGGTCTGAGGCATCCCGGGGGACAGGGCGCCCAGCAGTTCGGTCCCGATCTGGGCGTCGATCGAGTACCAGTGTGGGTTGTAGTGCCGGCTGCCGGTCTGGGGCGGCCGATAGCCGTCGCGCATAAGGCACCAAGCCTGCCGGTTGGCGATGAAGATTCCCTCAGGGCTGACGTGGTCGAGCCACTGTCCGGCGATGTCATTGGCGTCGCAGTCGAAGCCGCAGCTCTCGAGGATGTGCAGGGTGACGTACTCGATGTCGGTGTCGTCGTCCGCGTCCCAGGCCTGCTTGATGACCCACGGGACGGAAGGATTTGGATTAGGCTCGGGGCCTGAATAGACGCCTTCCGTCGCGCGTCCGGCGGCGTTGCCGAGGAGCTGGCCCAGCCACATGCCGTGCAGCTTGTCCAGCAGCTCGGCCGAGGAAATGGTCCGTCCCTGGCCGCTCGACGTTTGCATGAAGACGGCCAGGAGAAGCGGCAGCAACAGACTCAAGCGCGCTCTGTGCAAAGGCATCTCCTGTGTAGCGATCTTTCGTGGTGCACATCCTGCTCTTTCGGACGCATGGGCTGACGTCTTGCGTGCGAAGCGGGAGAAATGAGAGGCGGACGGCGTATTGTGTGGCGGTCCGTTTGGAGAGGGGCTCCTTCATCGGCCCGATAAGAGAGGTGTTTGTTCGGCCACTGGGGCGTCTTGAGTCGGCGATGGGCGAGTGGCGTTGGCGCAGTCCGGACACGCGTCGCTCGGGGGCCGTTGACTGCACACGTCAGTCCCTATTATCGGGGCATTCCCGGCAGGAATCGACGCAGCCGGACGACGCGATTCGCAGGGCGCCTCAGGCGGGTTTGTCTCAAGCTATGTTCTTTCGATTCCGATACTTAGGCAAGGGAGAAAAGCATGCGTCGCCCGGGCGGGTCGGGCGTTGCCGCCGGGCCGGCAGTGCGCTTTTGCGCAGCCGACGGGGACGGAGTCCACCGAAACAGACGATTGCCAGCGAGGCGGGAATCGGTTACCGTTCCCCGGTGAGAGTTCTTCACACATCGGGTCTATGAGGGCTGCGGTCTCATGAAAGCGTTGATTACGGGCGGCGCGGGCTTCATCGGTTCGCACCTGGCCGAGCGTCTGCTGGACGACGGTCAGGAAGTGGTCATCCTCGACAACCTCAGCACCGGTCGGCTGGAGAACCTTCAAGCCTTTCGCAGCCATCCGAAGCTGCAATTCGTCAAAGGGGACATCCGCGACGTGTCGCTGGTTCAGTTGCTGGCGGCCGAATGCGACGTGATCTTCCATCTGGCCGCGGCAGTCGGCGTGCAACTGATCGCCGACGATCCTGTGCGGACGATCGAGACCAACATCGGAGGAACGGAGACCGTTCTGGCGATCGCCAACAAATTCGGCCGGCGAGTTCTGATCGCCTCAACGAGCGAGGTCTATGGGAAGAGCGAGGCCATCCCGTTTCGCGAAGAAGACGACATCGTGCTGGGCAGCACGAGCCTGTCGCGGTGGTCCTATGCGTGCAGCAAGGCGATCGACGAGTTCCTGGGCCAGGCCTACTACCAGCAGTACGGCCTGGGCGTGGTCATCGCCCGGTTCTTCAATACGATCGGCCCTCGGCAGACCGGACGCTACGGGATGGTCGTGCCGCGATTCGTCCAGTGGGCGCTGAAAGATGAGCCGATCTGCATTTATGGGACGGGCGAGCAGAGCCGCTGTTTCTGCTACGTCCAGGACGTCGTCGATGCGGTCATCGGCCTGATGCAATGCGAGGAGGCGGTCGGACAGATCTTCAACGTGGGTTCTTCCGAAGAGGTGACGATCAAGCAACTGGCCGACAAGGTGATCGAGCTTGTCGGTAGCCACAGCGCGCGGGAGTTCGTACCGTACGAGGTCGCCTACGGGCGGCCCATTGAAGACATGATGCGTCGTGTTCCATGCACGGAGCGAATTCGAAAGACGATCGGCTGGAAACCGAAGACGGACCTGGAACAGACGCTGCGTTGCATCATCGCCGAGCACCGCGAGCACATGGGGACGAAATAGGGGCGTGGGAAGGTAGATCGCCATGCAGGCAAGCGGCCGTTCCTGGGATTACCTGATTGTCACCGCCTCCAATGAGGCGCAGGCGAAGGCCTACGAATCGCAGTTGGCGGTCCGGCGGGAACTCGGACTGCTCAGCGATGTTCGGGAGGCCATCGTGGTCCCGGACCCCGGCGGCCGTCGCGTCGGCAGCGGGGGCAGCACGCTCTACTGCCTGATGGAGGTCTTGCGAAGACGGCTTGGCCGGCGTCCGCAAAAATCCGGGCCGCATCGCTGGGAAGGGGTGCTCAGCGAGCTGCGCATCCTGATCGTCCACGCAGGCGGGGATTCGCGACGCCTGCCGGCGTACGGTCCGTGCGGCAAGGTCTTCATTCCCGTTCCCGGCGAGAACGACAGCGCGGTGTGCCTGAGCCTGTTCGATCGGCAGTTGCCGACCTACCTGTCGCTGCCGGCGCCGGGGCGCGGTCAGGGGCAGGTGGTGATCGCCTCGGGCGATGTCCTGCTGCGGTTCGATCCGTCGGACATCCGTCTGACGCGGCAGGGCATCACAGGGCTGGCGTGCTACGCCAGTCCCGAGCAGGCCAGCCGGCACGGCGTGTTCTGCCAGGGGTCGGGCGACGAGGTGAGCCTGTACTTGCAGAAGCCTTCCATCCCCGAGCAGAGGGTCCACGGGGCGATCAACGCGTACGGGCAGAGTTGTCTGGACATCGGCGTGATGCACTTCGATGCCGCCACCGCGGTCCGCCTGCTCCAGGTCTTCGGCGCGCGCCGCGACAAGAAGGGTAGCCTGGTCCTGGCGGGCAGGCGGGGCAGGGCGGTGCTGGAGCGCGGGCTGGACTTCTACCGCGAGATCTGCTGTGCGATGGGGACGCAGACCCGGCTGCAAGACTACGTCAAGTCGGCGCGCGGCAGCGGCTCGAAGTGGTCGGACGCCATGCTGGCCGAGCTGTTCGAGGTGCTGTCGGAAACGCCGTTCAGTGCGCAGTTGCTCAAACACTGCGACTTCCTCGACTTCGGTAGCAGCAGGGGGATTCTCACCAACGGGACCCGGCTGCTCCAGGAGGATCGCGGCATCTCCTTCCTGCAAAGCTACCTCGACATCAACAACGAGGTTGTGCCGTCGGCGACGGTCCAGGGGGCCGGCGCGTGGGTCGAGGGCTGCCGGATCGCATCCTCGCTGACTTTGGGAGGGGGCAACGTGGTTGTCGGCGTCGACATCGAGCAGCCGCTGGTGGTGCCGGCCGGTGTGTGTGTCGACGTGATCGAAGGGCGCGACCGCGATGCGGCCCGGGTCTGGTTCGTCCGCTGCTATGGAATCGACGACGCGCTCAAGGAGCCAGCGGGCCAGGGCGCGGTCTTCTGCGGCAGAGACCTGCTCGACTGGCTGGCCGACGTCGGCGCCAAGCCTCGGGACGTCTGGGATCGTCGCATCGCAGCGAACGAGCGGAGCATCTGGAATGCCCGCCTGTTTCCCGCGGTGAAAGTGCACGGCGACTACCATCGCTGGCTGTGGATGTTCAACCCGCGCACGGCGTCGCCCGAGCAGCTTTCCGCCTGGCGGGCGGCCGACCGGTACAGCCTCGAGCAGATTCTGGCGATGGCCGATCATGTCGAGTTCTACCGTCGTCGCAGCCGGATCCGGGCGCAGCAGATTCGCCGCTCCTGGCGCCGGATGTTCCGGCCGGACAGCAGGTTCTCTTCACAGGAGTTGGCCTCGCTGCTGCGCGACCGGGACGACGTCGCGGCCTGGATCGCCGATATTCTGAAGGAAGCACATCGGTATTGCGAGAGCCGGGAGAGTCGCGGTATGGCCGCGCTGACCTTGGCCCGAATTCTGCACACCCTTGGATCGGCCTTGGCCCGCCTGTATGAAGGTCGTGATGCACCGGCAGCCGAGGTGCTTGGCGCCATCGAGGCGGAGTTGACGCGAACTCAGTGTAGATGGCTGGAATCTCTCGGCCTGCTTCCGACGCGCAACACGTCGATTCTGGCATGGTCACAGCGGGCGCAGCAGGCGGCGTTTGAGGCGCTGGAGCGGTCGATCGTCGGCAGCGGGATCGTCGAAGCGGCGTCGCCGCGCAGCGTGCTGCGCAGCGATGAGATCGTCTGGGCCCGCGCGCCGGCGCGGCTCGATATCGGCGGGGGCTGGACCGACACGCCTCCCTATTCGCTCGAGTGGGGCGGCTGCGTGGTGAACGCGGCGGTCAACCTCAACGGACAGCCGCCGATCCAGGCGTATGTCCGAGTGATCGACGAGCCGGTCATCCGAATCGGCTCGATCGACCTAGGCGTTCGCATCGAGATTTGTCGATTCGAGGAGTTGCTGGATTACCGCAAGGCCACCGGCAGTTTCGCTCTGGCCAAGGCGGCGCTGGCGCTGTCGGGCTTGTCGCCCCGGCCGGGCGGTCGGTCGAGGGCGGGTTCGCTGCGAAAGGCCCTGGAGGAGTTCGGAGGCGGGATCGAGTTGACGACACTGGCCGCGATTCCCAAGGGAAGCGGCCTGGGAACCTCCAGCATCATGGGTGCGGTAATCACCGCCGCGATCGCACGCGTCGTCGGCAAGAACCTCTCGCAGCGGGAGCTGTTCCACCAGGTATTGCGTCTCGAGCAGGCGCTGACCACCGGCGGAGGCTGGCAGGACCAGATCGGCGGCGTGGTCGACGGGGTCAAGATGATCGTGTCGCAGGCGGGTATGGTCCCGGACGCGCACATCCATTACGTGCCAGCGGATATTATAGACCCACTGTATAATGAAAAGGCCACGCTGCTGTACTATACCGGGATTACGCGGCTCGCCAAGAACATCCTTCAGCAGGTGGTGGGCCGGTATCTGAATCGTGAGCGGGCCACGATGGCCACGCTGTCGCACATCGGGCAGGTCGCGCGGGAGGTGATGGACGCCTTCATTCGCAAGGACCTCGCGCGATTCGGGCATCTGGTCGATACGGCCTGGCAGCTCAACAAGCAGTTGGACCCGAACAGCAGCAATGCACAGATCGAGGCGCTGCTGGCGCGTGTCCGGCCGCACATCCACGGGGCCAAGCTGCTCGGCGCCGGCGGGGGCGGCTTCCTTCTGATGGTCTGCAAGTCGGGCTCCGATGCCGCTCGGGTTGGCCGGATGCTCCAGGCCGAGCCGCCGAACGAGCGGGCTCGGTTCTTCGACTACAGCATCAGCAACGAGGGGCTCGTCGTCACCGTCAGTTGACGGACGATGCGTTCTGCCAATCGCATTCATGCCCAAGACAACCACACGCATAGGGATCGCATATCTTCTTGTGCTCTTCGGAGCAGGGGTCCTGTATGGGGTCAGTTGCGCGCCGGGGGCGCTGTGGCAGGACAGCGGGTTGATTCAACTTCGCGTCTGGCACAACGATATCGAGGGCTTTCTCGGACTAGCGATCGCGCATCCGCTGTTCTATCTCGTGGCCATCGTCGCCAAGCACCTCCCGCTTGGTTCGTTTGCCCACAGGGTCAACCTGGTCTCGGCCTTCGCCGGGGCGGTGGCGGTGGCGAATCTGTACCTGCTCGTGCGGCTCTGGGCAGGCAAGGAATTCGGCGCCCTTGTCGCGGCGTTGACGCTGGCGCTGTCGCACACCTTCTGGCAGCATGCGAGCATCGCGGAGACGTACACGCTGTGGACCGCGCTGTTTCTGGGCGAGCTGGTCGTGCTGCTGCAATATGGCCGAACGGGCCGAGCGCGATATCTCTACGCCTTGGGCCTGCTCAATGGCTTGGCGATTTCCGTTCACATGCTGGCGGTCATTCCGCTGGTCTGTTACGCCGTGTTCATGACAGCGTTGCTGGTGCAAAGACGCCTGCGCGCAAGGGAAGTAGGCATCGTCGCGCTGCTCTGGGTCGTCGGGGCGTTACCCTACGAGTACCTGATTGTCCGGCAGATGATCCATAGTGGCCAGATCCTCGCCACGCTCGCTTCCGCGGCGTTCGGCGATCGCTGGCAGGCGGACGTGCTCAACACGGCCTTGTCGTGGACGCTCGTCAGGGAGAACGTTCTCCTGATCGTGCTGAACTTCCCAACCCCGAACGCGCTGCTGTTTGTCGCTGGCGGCGTGGCCCTGTGCAAGATGCGATCCATCCCGGCGTTCCGTTACACTCTCGCGGCGCTGCTCGTGCTGTTCTTCGTCTTCGCGTTTCGCTACACCGTCTCCGACCGCTACGCTTTCTTCATCCCGCTCTACGCCGTGACATCGGCGATTATCGGTCTGGGCGCGCATCGCATTCGAGAACGCCTGCCTCGCCGGGCGACTGCGATGCTCATCGTGGCCTTCGCACTGCTGCCTCCGGCGGTGTATGCGGCGGCGCCACGGGCGGCCCGCCGGATGGGTCTGGACATCGGAACGCGGGCCGACATCGCCTGCCGCGACGACTACGCCTATTTCCTCCGGCCGTGGAAGACGGGCGATGCCGGCGCCGAGCGTTTCGCACGCGATGCGCTGGAGGCGGCCGGTCCCGATGCGGTCATCTACGCCGACACGACAACGGTCGCGCCGCTGCTGCTGGTGCAGGAAGTCGAAGGCCGGCGTCCCGATGTGCACGTTGTCACGGGCATCATCCACAACAGGGGGGCCCCGCCGTACGATGCCGAGTTGTTCGAGCAACTCCTGGCGTCCCGGCCGGTCTACCTGACCTCGGACCGCCAGGGTTACGCGCCGCCGTTTGTGCTCGGCAAATACGATCTTCGCAGGACCGGTCCGCTGTGGCAGGTCATCGCGCCGCCAAAGCCCGACTGAGGATGCGGCAGAGCAACCGTATGCGCACACGATTCACGTCCGACAACCCGTATGAATGGGATCGCTACGCATTCGCATGGCAGCATGTGCCCGCCGGCGGGGCGGCCCATCTCGATTTCGGCTGCGGCGACGGACGATTCCTCCGGGCGTTGAAGGCCAAAGGGATCAAGTGTCTGGTGGGCGTCGACGTCAGTCGTCAGGCCGTCGAGCGGGCACGGAAGGCCTCGGGTGGACTGGAGATCGTCCACATCAGCCGGGCTGTGCCTTTGCCGTTCCCGGATGCGACGTTCTCGTCGATCACGCTGATGGATGTTCTCGAACACGTCGGCGAGCAGGAAGAACTGCTGGACGAGCTGCACCGTGTCCTGTCGGACGATGGCATGCTGATCGTCACGGTTCCTGGTCGGCATGCGTTCTCGTTCCTGGATATGGGCAATCTCAAATTTCGGTTCCCCCGGCTGCACCGCTGGTATTATTGCCGGACGCATTCGCGGGCGGAATACGACGAGCGGTATGCCCGCAACGCCGACGGCCTGATCGGCGACGTCTCGGCGGCCAAACGCTGGCACGAGCATTTCTCCGCCGCCCATTTGGCCCGCCTGCTGCGGTGCAGCGGGTTCGATGCCGTTGAGTTCGATGGGGCCGGCCTCTTCCATCGCGTGTTGAGGATGTTGGACCTGCTTGCCGGCCGCATCGCGCCCCTTCACGTGGCAATCGCCAGGTGCATGGCGTGGGATGCGAAACACTTCGACTCGGCGAACCTGTTCTGCGTCGCGCAAAAGTCCGAGGTCTCGCGCCTCGATCACAAGGGCAAGACAAGAAAGGACGATGGCACAACCTGTCACCACCTCGAAGCGGTTGATCCACAACACGCTGTTCAACCTGCTGGCCCTCGTCAGTAACGCGCTGATCGGCTTCGTGCTGATCCGGTTCTTCCTGGGCCGTCTGGGAGAGGCCCGCTACGGCGTGTGGGTGCTGGTCGGCTCACTGTTTCGCTATCGCGGCATGCTGAGCCTCGGGCTCAACGGCGCGATCAACCGGCAGATTCCCGTCTGCCTGGCGAAGGGCGACGAGCAGGGCATTTCAAAGGTCGTCAGCACGGCGCTGTTCTTTTACTCGGCCCTGGGGATCGTGCTGGCGCTGCTGACGGTTCTGCTCTATGCGAAGATCGGCGATTGGTTTGCGATCGAGCCCGAGCAGATCGAGGTGGCCGGCCGGCTGGTCCTCGTGGTGGGTCTTGCGTTCGCGCTTGCCAGCCCGCTCCAGTTGACCACCGCCGTGCTCAGCGGTCTACAGAGGTACGATGTCATCAACGCCGCGACGCTGCTCGTCCTGGCGGTGCGGACTGTTCTGCTGGTTGTCCTTCTGCTTCGTGGCTACGGTCTGTTGATGATGGGGGTTGTGTTCGGCGCGAGCGAGATCGTCATGCGGCTGATCCAGCACCTGTTCATTCAGCGGCTGCTGCCCGGAGTGTCCCTGTCGCGCCGCAACATCGATCCGGTCCTGTTGAAGGACATGCTCTCGTACGGAACGAACACGTTCCTTTATGCGATGGGCGGCCTGATCGTCTGCAAGGCAGGCGATCTGATCGCGGGGATCTTCCTGGGCACCTCGGCGGTCAGCCGCTTCGCTGTCTCCAGCGCCGCCGTGCTGCTGTTGAGCCAGTTGCTCCAGGCCTTTACGGCCGCGGTCAAGCCGGCCGTCAGCGAGTTGGACGCCCGCGACGACCATGTCAGAGTCAAACAGATCGCCTTCCTGACACAGAAATACAGCCTGTTGGTTCTGATCCCGGCCGGCGCTTTCCTGATCGTGATGGGCCGCGAATTCCTGAGCATCTGGGTGGGCGAGAAATTCTCGGACCCGACCGTCGTCGGTTCGATGGCAACGGTTCTCGCCGTTCTGACGGCAGGGCACGGCCTGATGTTGGCGCAGCACAGCAACTTCCTGGTTCTCACCGGTCGGGGCGAGCATGGCGTCTTCGGGGCCCTTGCCGCAGTGACCGCGATCCTCTGCATCGCCGGCTCGCTCTTCGCCGTGCGATTCCTGGGCTGGGGCCTGGAGGGAATCGCCTGGTCCAGCTTCATTCCGATGGCGATCGTGTCGGGTCTGGTCGTGCCGATTTACTTCAACCAGAGGATGAAGATCACGACGCGGGAGAGCCTTGCCTGCGTCTGGCGGCCCGCACTGGCGGGCAGCCTTCCGGCGGTCGCGACGATCGTTGCCTGGAAGCTTCTCTGCCCGCCGGATTCGTGGCTCTCGCTGCTAAGCGTGATCGTTGCCTGTGCCGCTGTAACGTGTCTGTGCGCCTGGCTGTTCAGTATCGACCCCCCAGAGCGTAGGCGGCTGGTTGCGGTCCTGCAGCGCGGCTCAAAAGAATCGGCGGTCGGCAACGGCTCGTGATCGAGCCGGCGAGTTATCGGAACCGGATGCTCGCGAACTGAAAACCTCTGCGGGCACCAGCCGATTCTTGGCACGCTCTCTCATGCCGCCTGGCTTTCGAAACGAAAGAACAGGCAGGGATCGGACGCCGAACCGCGCCGGTCCCGGATGCCGGACCTTCATCGGGGCGGCCGCACCGCCAGTGTTACCTATGTACGCGACTTACTTCGAAGAAGTGGACTACGAAGGCTTGCTGTCCGAGCCCGAGGAGCGGACGTCGGACATCCCGTTCCCGCCCGCCATGAACACGTTGCTCCTGGCGGTGTGGCTGATTGTCTGCGCGATCGGGTTCGGGATCGCCTTTGTGGGCAGGAATCCTCTCGTGGGGGGCCTTGTGATTGCGTTGCCCACGTTTGGCGGCATGCTCATCAAGCCGACGTTCGCGCTGTGTATTCTCATGCTGGTCCTTCCCACCGGCGCCGGTGTGGGGTTCGGCCAGGGGTTCAGTCTCGATCGCGGCGTGGGGATTGCGGTGGCGGCGAGTTTCCTGCTGAACGTGATGCTGACCCGGCCGGGCCTGCGCATCCGGCACAAGGCCCTGTGGGTTGCGGCGGGCCTGAGCGCGTGGATCTTCGTCGCATCATTGCCGCAGCCATACGTGGCGATGGAGGTGATGCGGGCCTTCACGCAATTCCAGTTGGTCGCACTGGTCGTGATCGCCTACTGGATTCTCGAAACGAACCGCGAGACCACCTTTCTCTGGGCGTTGCGCTCGTATGTTATCGGAATGCTGGGCACGATCGTTCTGGCGGTCCGCACGGGCGCGGTGATTCGCGCGGCGCACGAGACGCGGGACGTGCGGTACGCCGCGACGCTCGGGCGCGCGATCGACGCGAATATGCTCGCGGCCCTCACGGCCCTGGCGTTCCTCTGCGCGGTCTATCTCTTCGCCCGCGATCGGAGCCTGCTGTGGCGCGTCCTTTATCTCGTGGCGATTCTGTTCCTGCCCGTCATAATGCTTCGGATCGGATCGCGCGGCGGTCTGGTGGCGCTGGCGTTCACGGTGCTGAGCCCGCTGTTGTTCGTGCGACAGGTCCTGCGCCGACCGGCGCTGGCGGCGCTGCTGGTGCTTGTCATCCTGTTGGCGTCTCTGTCTACGGGGCTCCTGATCCGGCAGCAGGGTCTGGACAGCAGCGTCTCCGCGCGGTTGACGAGCGTGCAGCGCGCCAAAGAAGCGATCGACATCCGCATGGCTCCCATCCGCAAAGCCATCGGGGCGGCGGCCACGAGACCGGCGGGCACGGGCTACTTCAGTTGGTTCGAGCGGACGGACAGCGTGATCTGGCCGCACAACGACTTCTTTTTCGCGCTCGGCGTGTACGGCGTCCCGGCGGCGATCCTGTTCGCCGTCTTCGTCGTCCTGCTGATGCTCACAGTCAAACGCATGCCTCTGACCCTGGAGAAGCTGTACGCGCGGGCGGTCCTGACGTTTCTGCTGGTGATGGGTCTGAATATCAAGCAGGTGTCCGCCAAGTACTACTGGGTGTTTCTGGCGTTCGTGCTGGCGGCCGAACGTCTCAGTTGGTGGTACGCCGACCCCGACGAATTCTGCGACGAAACGGATGAAGAAGCTCCGGATATTGACGGTTAGCCACATGTTCCCGACCACGACCTCGCCAAGGCATGGGATTTTCATGTGCCGGGAGGCCCGGCACTTGCGCCGGCACGGGATCGAATGTGATTTCTTCGTGGGCCGGCCTTGGGCCCCCTGGCCGCTGTGTCGCGCCTCGCGGTGGCGTGATTATGGTCCCGCCAATCCGCTGGCCGCACCGGATGGTCTGCGGGCGCGCCGGGTCAGTTACCTCCGCCCGCCCGGATTTGGGTTCCGGCGGTTCGAGGGCGCATCGCTGGCGTTCAGCGCCATGCCGCAGGCGAAGCGGTGGCACCAGGCCGAGCCGTTCGATGTGGTCTTGGGGGTTTCGATGCTGCCGGACGCCGAAGCGGCCGTAACCATAGGCAGCAAGCTCGGTCTGCCCGTTGCGTCTCTGGCGGTCGGCAGCGACGTGATGGTCTATCCCGACCGGATGCCGGTTCTGTGGAGGCGATTGCGCGATACGCTGGCGCAGGTCGATCTGCCTGTCGGGGTAAGTCGCTCGACCTGCGCAAGACTGAGCCAGACCGGCGCGTGCAAACGCGAGCCCCTCTGCGTCTATCTCGGCAGGGACGCGGAGCAGTTCCGCCCGGCTCAGGACAAGGAGGAGGTCCGCCAACGGCTGGGCTGGCCGACGGATTGCATCGTCGCCATCTACGTCGGCGGTCTGGTTGAGACCAAGGGAATCAACGAGTTGGCGGTGGCCTGCGAGTCTCTTCTAAACGAGTACGAGAAGTTCCGTCTGGTGTGTTTGGGCGACGGCCCTTCGCGGAATGTGTTGGCGCAGCTTTCGGCACGGATCGCGCGACAAGACGCTGTTTCTCTGCCGGGCCGGGTGCAGCCGGCAGAGGTGCCGCACTATCTGCAGGGCGCCGATTTCCTGGTTCTGCCTTCGCACAGCGAGGGGATGCCCCAGGCGATTCTGGAGGCGATGGATTGTGGACTGCCGGTGGTGGCGACGCGCGTGGGCGGCGTGCCGGAGGCCGTGGTCGACGGCCAGACAGGACTGCTGGTCGAATCGCGGAACGTCGAACAACTGCGCAGCGCCGTCGGGCGGATGATCATCGATGGGGCGTTTCGCACCTCAGCAGGGCAGAAAGGACTGTCGCGTGCGCGTGACGTGTTCGATTCCGACCGCAACGCCAAGGCATTCGCCGAAGCGCTGTGGTCGCTGGCATCAAGGGCAAACAGCGGCAATGGCTGATCCGGGAAAACAGATTCGAGCGAAGGTGTGCATGTTGACGACGGTTCACGTGCCGTTCGACGGGCGCATCTTCCACAAGGAGGCGAAGAGCCTGGCCAGAGCCGGCTATGACGTCGTGCTGATCGCCCGGCACGACAAGGCCGAGACCGTCGATGGCGTGCGCATCGTGCCCCTGCCCGAGCCGCGAAATCGGTTCGGCCGCATGACGAGCGTGACCTGGAAGCTGTACCAGAAGGCGGTCCGCGAGAACGCCGACGTGTACCACTTCCATGATCCCGAGCTGATGATCGTCGGGCTGCTTCTCAAGGCTCGTGGCAAGAAGGTGGTTTGGGACGTACACGAGCACTACCCCAACAGCATCCTCGACAAGTTCTGGATTTCGAAGGGCTTACGGCGTTGTGTCAGCAAGTTGTTCGACCTCTTCGAGCGGGCGGTGGTGCGGTTCTTCGACCTGGTGATCTACACGACCCCATTCGTGGGCGCCCGCTACCAGAAGCTGAAGGTGCGGTCCGGCCGGATCGAGAACTACCCGATCGTCGCCCTGTCCGATACATTCGCGAAGGACCCGCAGAAGAAGATCATCTACCTCGGCGCGATGTCCCGCATCCGCGGCCTGGTCGAGCTGATCGAGGCATTCGCCCTGGTGGTCGCCAGACATCCGGACTGGCGGTTGGTCCTGGTCGGCGTTGCGAGGCCCGCCTCTTTCGAGGATGAGCTGAAGACGCTGGCAAAGCAGCGCGGGATCGAGAACAACGTAGACTTCCTTCCCTGGGTGCCCTACGAGGAGAAGGAAAGACTCACCTCGCAGGCCTCGATCGGGATCATCACCTATCTGTCTTACGCCAACAATACGAGTTGCTTGCCGAACAAGCTGTTTGACTATATGCTGGTGGGTGTGCCGGTCGTGGCGTCGAATTTCCCGCTGTACCGGGAGGTTGTCGAGCCGAACCGGTGCGGCCTGATGGTCGATCCGTCCAGGCCGAACGACATCGCCGAAGCGATCACGCACCTGATCGAATGTCCGGACGAGGCGCGGGCCATGGGCGAACGCGGCCGATGCGCCGTCCGCACGTCATACAACTGGGAAAACGAGAGCCACAAACTCTGTCATATGTACGAGACTCTTCTCGGGACCACTGGAGGACAGGACTGTGTCCAAGATACTGTTGATCGTGGGGGCCCGGCCGAATTTCATGAAGATGGCACCGCTGTATTTCGAGCTGACGCGGGCCGAGGGGTTTGAGCCGGTCATCGTTCATACAGGCCAGCACTATGACTATGCGATGTCGCAGGCCTTCTTTGAAGACCTGCAACTGCCGGAGTCCCACCATTACCTCGGGGTCGGCTCGGGCAGCCACGCGGAGCAGACAGCCAAGGTCATGATCGAGTTCGAGAAGGTGCTCGTCCAGGAGCGTCCCGACCTCGTCGTCGTCTTTGGCGACGTCAACTCGACGGTGGCCTGCAGCCTCACCGCGAAGAAGCAGCTCGTTCCCGTCGCGCACGTCGAGGCGGGCCTGCGCAGCTTCGACGAGACGATGCCGGAGGAGATCAACCGGCGCGTGACCGACGCGATTTCCGACCTCCTGCTGACGCCGTCGATCGATGGAGACGAGAACCTCCGTCGCGAAGGCGCCCAGGACGGTCGGGTGCGCTGCGTCGGCAACATCATGATCGATTCACTCGTGACGATCCTGGGACGCGTCAGCGCCGACCTGGAGGCGCAGACGCTTGGCGATCTTGCCCTGGAGCAGGGCTCCTACGTTCTGGTGACGCTGCACCGTCCGTCGAACGTGGACGAGCCGGAGAGCCTGAGGCAGATCCTCGTCTACCTGAACCGGCTGTCGGAGAAGCTGCCTGTCGTGTTCCCGATGCATCCGAGGACCCGCAAGAACATCGAACGGTTTGGGATCGATATCGCGCTGGCGCGTGACCTTCGAATCATCGAGCCGGTTCGCTATCGGGAATTCATCGTGCTTCAGAAGAATGCGCGATTCGTGCTGACGGATTCCGGCGGCATTCAGGAGGAGACGACCTACCTGAGACTGCCGTGCCTGACCCTGCGTCCGAATACGGAACGGCCCATCACGATCACCCAGGGAACGAACGAGCTGGTGGACATGGGGACGATTGCGGAGAAATCCGACCGGATTCTGTCGGGTCGATGGAAGGAAGGCACGATCCCGGCGCTGTGGGACGGCCGGACTGCCGAGCGCATCGTCCACGTCTTCCAGGAGTTCGGCATGTCCAAGGGGGCGGGCCGAAGGGAGGCCGTCCGCTCATCTCCCTGAGCGATCGGCGCCCGGTGAACAGTGTGTCGGCCTACGGGAAACTGTACAACTGGCCTTTGGAACCGAGCAACCGTGTGCCCCACGCCTCCAGGCACAGCGGCGCGTTTTGCATCATCTTGTTCTGAGCGCCCTCGGGCAAGTTGGGACCGCCGTTGGTCAGATCGTACGCGAGCGATAGGAACAGGGCTTCGAGGTCAGGATCGAAAGAGGCCAGGCGGTGCCAGCCGAACCAGACGTTGCCTCCACGGCCGGGTTGCAGCGCGCCGAGCGCGCCGTCGCTGCCGTCGGTGTAGTTGTTGAAGTAGAACGGACCCTTCGCGGGCGCCCAGATCCGGAACTTGAAGGTGTTGATCAGTCCGTCCATGATCGATTCGTCAATGAGACCCCTGGTGTACGCTCGGCAAGCCAGCCATGCCGTTCGATTGGCGTGTGAGGTGTCAAGGGCTGCGTCCGGCGTGCTGGCTCCGTAGTCCGGGATCAGCAGCCAGACGTAGCCTTCGTCGGCCACGTGCGCGAACAGGCCCCAGTCGGCCGGGATCGCGCGCTCGATGCCCTCCGAGTTCGGCGGCGGTTCGTTCGGATCGTAGCGGGGCGTCAGATACAGCTCGATGAGGCGCTCGGCCCACGTCGGATAGGCATACGTGCGATAGCCAAGCTCATCCAGGTCCAGACACAGACAGGCGAAGTGCTCCCGAACGTCGCGTGCGCCGTTGAGGATTCTCAGGACGATCGCAAACGAATCGGGCCGGACCAGGTCTGCGGAGGTGATTGCGGGCTGGTGGTAGAGCCATTTCTCGATGACCTCGCGTTCGACGAAATCGGCGATCGGACGCCAGTTAGGATCGGCAATCTCGGACAGGGCGCGGGCGACCAGCAGGAATCCGGCACTGCCCTGGAAGTCGCAGAGCTGACTGTGCCCGCCGGTCTCTTCGGCCACGGTCTCGAGGTAGAAGCAGGGCCAGTCGCCGCGCGGCTCGTCGTGCCAGACCAGGGGCAAGGGATGGGCGGCCGCTTCGTCGAGGGCCTGCAAGGTCAGGCTCCTGGCCATGTCGAGATAGGCCGGATTTCCGGTTCCTCTCCACATGTCGACGAGGGACTGAAGCTCGCGCTGGAGGTAGTATACGGCCATCCCTTCAGAGAGCTTCCGACCGTCGTTGGCCACCATGCGGAACAGGTAGTCCCGCCTATAGCTGGCGATGAGGCGCTCGTACAGCAGCGGGCGGTTCTCAGGCGCGATCGCGGAGAAGGCCGGATCGATCGTGGGCAGGTCGCCCTCATATTTCTTGATGCCGCTCCATGCGGTCGAGACACAGGCCAGCACGAGAACAGCCACAAGCAAGGCGACAGGCCGCAACGTTCGAGGCTGCTGCACTGAAAGCTGACTCATATGACCTCTTTCCCCCATCTGTCGACACAACCTCCCTGGCGCCAGGGCTTTCGCCCTGATGCGTCATCCTGCCATTCTGCAAGGAGACACACCCATTATACCACACAGAGTTAACATGGGAAAGAGTAGAAGACGGGGTAAAATGCGACATGCTGCGTCTTGGTGCAAAGGCGGCGAGATTATCGGGGCTGCCCGACAGAAAGTAGGTCGGGAAGGTCTGAACCGGTAGGCCTGCAAACATGCATATCCTCTACATCCATCAGTACTTCGCATCGCGCAAGGGCCGAACCGGGACGCGATCGTACGAGTTCGGGCGGCACCTGGCGGGCAGGGGCCACCGCGTGACGATGATCACCTCCGGTCTGGCGAACGCCGAGTTCCCTGCGCCCAGGGGCAAGCGGTGCGGCCAGTACGAGGTCGACGGAATCCGGGTGGTGTCTGTGGCGGGGGGGTACAACGACCCACACATGGGAACGGCCCTGAGCGGCTGGCGACGAATGCTCAAGTTCTACGAATTCGCGCGGGTGGCCGCGCGAATCGCCAAAGAGCAGGACCGGCCGGACGTCGTCTTCGCGACGCACACGCCGCTGACGGTGGGCTTGGCGGGCATCGCGGCCGGCCGGCACTTTGGCGTGCCGTTCGTCTTCGAGGTCCGCGACCTGTGGCCCGAGGCGCTCGTGGAGATCGGCGCCTTGAACAACCCGCCGGCAATCTGGTGGCTCCGGCGCATGGCGCGGAAGATCTACCGGGGCGCTGACCATATCGTGGCGCTGTCGCCCGGCATGAAGGAGGGCATCGTGCGGGCGGGAGTCGCCGCCTCCAGGGTCACAGTGATTCCCAACGGCAGCGACCTGGATCTGTTTCGTCCCGATCTGGACGGCAGTGCGGCGCGTCGTCGGCTGGGGCTGGGCGACCGATTCGCCGCGCTGTATTTCGGGGCCATGGGCCTGGCCAACGGCCTGGAATACGCGATTGAAGCGGCGAGGGTCCTGGCCGAGCGTAAGCAGGACCACATCGTCCTGGTCCTTCAGGGCGGCGGTGGCAAACGCAGTGAGCTGGAGGCAATGGCCAGGCGGTACAACCTGCAAAACGTCCTCTTTGGCGATCTGGTGCCCAAGGAAGAGATCGCGGGCATCGTAGCCGGCTGCGACGTCTGCTTGACGATCGTCCGAGGCGGCGAGAAACCCACGTGGTCTCCCAACAAGATGTTCGATTCGCTGGCGGCGGGCAAGCCCGTGCTCATCAATGCGGGCGGCTGGCTGGCGGAGACGATCGAGCGGAACGCCTGTGGCCGATTTGTCGCGCCGGATCGTCCCGCCGCCTTGGCTGAGGCGCTGATGGAGCTGTCGCAAGATCCTGCGCTGTGCGCGCAGATGGGGCGCAACGCCCGGGCGCTGGCAAAACGCGAGTTTGACCGCAACCTGCTTGCGGCTCGCCTCGAAAGCCTCCTCATGCGGGTCGTCGCCCGCACGAATGCGAGGCCCCGCGGAGGAACGGGCGAGTAAAGGTTGCCGGCGGCGGCGTGATCGGCCATAATGGGACGGCCCCGGACGCACATCGACATGTGCACGTTCAGGCGACAGATGGGGCAGACCGAAGCAGCTTCTCAGGGAAGGTCCTATGCAGGTACCGTTGTTGGATTTGAAGGCGCAGTATGCAACCATCAAGGACGAGGTGCTGGCGGCCGTGGCCGAAGTGCTCGAATCCCAGCGGTGCATTGGGGGCCCGAAGGTGGAGGAACTCGAGAGGCAAATCGCCCAGGTGAGCGACTGCCAACACGCGGTTGGCGTGTCCAGTGGGACCGATGCGCTGCTGAACTGCCTGATGAGCCTTCAGATCGGGCCGGGCGACCAGGTCATCACCACCCCCTTCACGTTCTTCGCAACCGTCGGCTGCATCGCGCGGGTTGGGGCCAGACCTGTCTTTGTCGACATCGACCCGAGAACGTACAATATCGATCCCGACCTGATCGAGGCCGCGGTCACCAAGAACACCAAAGCGATCATGCCCGTGCACCTGTTCGGCCAGATGGCGGACATGGATGCGATCATGGACGTCGCGGAGCGGTACAACCTGGCGGTGATCGAAGACGCCGCCCAATCCATCACGAGCACCTACAAAGGCAGGAAGGCCGGCAGTATCGGCACGGCCGGCTGCTTCAGCTTCTTCCCGAGCAAGAACCTCGGCGGCATCGGCGACGGGGGCATGGTCGTCACCAACGATGAGGCGCTCTACAAGCGTCTGGTCCTGATGCGCAACCATGGGATGGAGCCGAAGTATTACCACAAGTACGTCGGCGCCAACTTCCGTCTCGACCCGATCCAGGCGGTGGCGCTGCTGGTGAAGCTGCCGCACCTGGACGACTGGTCACAGGCCCGGCGGGATAACGCGGCCTACTATGACAGGAAGTTCAAGGGCACGGTCGTTCAGACGCCGTATGTCAGTCCGGACTGCCAGACGATTTACAACCAGTATTGCATACGCGTGCCGCGGCGCGACGAGGTCGTCGCGCACCTCCAGGCCAATCACATCGGCTGTGAGATCTATTATCCCGTTCCGGCGCACTTGCAGGAGTGCTTCGCCTATCTGGGTCACAAAGAAGGCAGTTTCCCCGCATCCGAGAAGGCCGCCAGAGAGATCATGGCGCTTCCGATATATCCCGAGCTGACCGACGAGATGCAGGACGCGGTGGTCGACGCCATCCTCGGGTTTTTGGGCTAACATCGCGAAACGAGCATTCGACATTCTTGTTGCCGGCGTGCTGCTGGTGTTGCTGGCGCCGCTGCTGCTGGCCATAGCCCTGGCGATTCGACTGAGCAGCAGGGGGCCGGCCCTATTCGCGCAGCAGCGCGCAGGCAAGGGCGGAAAGCCCTTCACACTCTACAAATTTCGGACGATGCGACTCGATGCTGAGCCGTTCGGGCCCAGTCCGAGGTCGCCCGAAGATCCACGGCTGACGGGCGTGGGCCGATGGCTCCGCGAGCATTCGCTTGACGAATTGCCCCAGTTGGCTAATATAGTCAAAGGGGATATGAGTCTCGTGGGGCCTCGACCGCTGTACGTTTCGCAGATCGCCGAGTGGAACGACCGGCAGAGGCGGCGGTTGTCCGTCCGGCCCGGGCTGACCGGCCTGGCGCAAATCGCCGGGCGCGGCGCTCTGACGCGGGAACAAAAGCTGGAAATCGACGTCCAGTACGTGGAACGGGCGGGCCTGCGGCTCGACGCGGTTGTCCTTCTGGCCACACTCGCACGATTGTGCGGACGCAAGGGCATCTACGAAAAGAGATACTCGCAGAACGAATCGGTTCGAGGAGAAAGAACCCTGGAACAGACGGAACACCATACGAATCAGGACGCGCGCTCATGACAGCCAACCCGCCCCATCACTGCAAGTACCTTACGAAGCTCGACCAGATCGAGCCGCTCGGCGATGGGGAACGGGCGGCGCTGGAGCCGGTCGCGCAACGGTTCGCCTTTCGCTGCAACGAATACTACCTGTCGCTGATCGACTGGAACGATCCGAACGACCCGATTCGCCGGGCGGTTGTGCCGAACCTGGAGGAACTGGAGGAGTGGGGGCGCCTCGATCCGTCCGACGAACAGACCTACACGGTGATGCCCGGCCTCGAACACAAGTATCCTACGACCGTCCTGCTGCTGGTCAGCAACGTCTGCGAGGGGATTTGCCGGTATTGTTTCCGCAAACGTGTGTTCATCCGCCCCCAGTGGGAATACCTTCGTGACATTCCGGCGGCGATGGCCTATATCGCCGAGCATCGCGAGATCACGAACGTCCTCCTGACCGGCGGCGACCCTCTGGTCCTGGCGACGCCGAAACTGGCGGACATTGTGGGTCGGATTCGTCAGAGTGAGCACGTGCAGATCATCCGCATCGGCACGCGAACGCCGGCGTTCAATCCGTATCGGATTCTCGAGGACACGGCGCTGACGGACATGATCCGGCGATACAGCACGCCTCGCAAGCGCATTTACGTGATGACGCATTTCATCCATCCGCGCGAGCTGACGGACGTGGCCGTCGAGGCGGTGGACGCGCTCCAGGAGGCGGGCGCCATCACGGCCAATCAGACCCCTCTGATCCGCGGCGTCAACGACGACCCCGAAACGCTGGCGACGCTTCTGGCAAGGCTGTCGTTCATCGGCGCGGTTCCCTACTACATCTTCCAATGCCGTCCGGCGGTGGGCAACCGGGCCTACACGGTCCCGATCGAAGCCGGCTGCGAGATCGTCGAACAGGCCAAGTCGCGCGTCTCCGGGCTGGCGAAACGGCTGCGCTTCGTGATGAGCCACGCCACCGGGAAGATCGAGATTCTCGGCAGGCTGTCGGATCGGGTGTACTTCCGGTACCATCGCGCCGCCAACGACGCCGACAGCGGGCGGATGCTGGCCTTTGCCAGCAACCCGCAGGCCTGCTGGCTGGATGATTATGAGGAAGTGACTCGCGAGCACCCGGCGAACCTGCCCTATCGGTCCCACGGTCCCGAATGAGTCCGGATGCGGCGCAGCACCGGCGGAAACCCTCGCGGCCCTGCGAGCAAGGGGCCATACCGACGAGCGGATGGAGGTACTCCTGGAATGACGAAGAGCCGATCGTTTTGCGTTCTCCTGATTCTGCTGTGCAGCCGGCCTGTTCGTGCGTTGGAACCCAATGACATCCTGGTTCTGGCGAACGTGAACAACCCCGCTTCGGTGCGCCTGGCGCGGTACTACTGCGAGCGTCGCGGCGTGCCGAACCGCCACGTGGTCCCGCTGGTCCTGGGCGCGACCCTTCGCGATTCCATCAGCCGGGACGACTACGACATGCAGATCGCCCGGCCCATCCGCCGCCTCTTCGCCACCAGGCAGGACCTCGCCCACGTCAAGTGTCTCGTCACGACCTACGGGGTGCCTTTTCGCGTCGGACCGCGGGGTCCGCTCGCCAAGTCCGAAGACCGGCTCAAGCAACTGCGTCAGCAGTTGGAGCAGGAGAAAGAGGCGGTCGCTCAACTGGAGGCCAAGGGGCAAAAGGACTCGGCCGAGCACCGGCAGCGCACCCTGCAGGTGACCTTCCTACAGGGCGAGATCGATTGCATCAGCGGAACCGAGACCAACGCGGCCGTCGACAGCGAACTGTCGATGGTCCTGTTCGGCGCCTATGAGCTCTACCGATGGCAGCCGAACATGCTGCGCAGCACCGGGCCGCAGCCCTTCCGCACCCTGATGGTCTCCCGGCTCGACGGCCCCGACGACACGATCGCCAGGGGGCTGGTGGACAAGGCCCTTGCCGCTGAGGCACAGGGCCTGAAGGGAACGGCCTACATCGATTCGCGCGGGCTCTTCGGCAAGGATCCCTACAGCCGTTACGACCAGTATCTTCGAGACCTGGCGCTGCTGATCCAGTTGCGAACGCCGCTGGCGGTCAAGGAGGAGCGTACGGCGGCTCTGTTCGAGCCGGGCAGTTGTCCCGACACGGCGATCTACTGCGGCTGGTACAGCGTCAGCAAGTACGTCGACGCCTTCGAGTTCGCCCCGGGCGCTGTGGGGTTCCACATTGCCAGCTTCGAGGCGGGGGGCCTGCACGACCCCAACAGCACGCAGTGGTGTCCCGCCATGCTCGCCAGGGGGATCACCGCGACCCTCGGTCCCGTGGCCGAGCCCTATCTGCACAGCTTTCCGCCGCCCAAGGCGTTCTTCTCAGAGCTGTTTGACGGTCGCTGTCTGGTCGAGGCCTTCTACCGCACCAACCCGTTCAACTCCTGGCAACTGGTCCTCATCGGCGACCCGCTCTACCGGCCGTTCCGAGCCGATCTGTAGGGGCGAATCACCATTCGCCCGTCGTGTCTTCCGGCCGGCGAGCCATCCGACTGTCCAGGCGACCAGGACCCCCGCGAGAATCCCCATCGCGGCCGCCAACATGTCCCACCGGTCGAACGGCCGGCCCGCTGCCTTCGCGCTGATCCGTGTAACCGCCAGCAGAGCCAGCGGTCCCGACACGGAGGCCGCAAGCCATGCCCAACCGACCTTTCTGGCGCCCTTGGGCCAACGCAGGCAGCGCGTCCAGAGAAGGGTGAAGGTTGCATAGCCCCCCACGTAGAACACAGTGGTCATCACGGGCAGCAGGTTCATCAGGTTCCGCCGGGCCAGGACAGGCAGCATGTAGACCGTCATGGCCGTGACGATGGCTCCGGCGGGCCAGAAGGAAAAGACCGTGAGGATGCCCAGCGCCACCACCGCTCCCGCCAGGTCCGCCACAAGATCTCTCGCGTCCGCCGAGCGGCCCGATACGAAATGCTGGAGACCCTCGTCGCAGAGGCTGTAAAGAAGGACCGCGGCAAGTACGAGCCAACCCCCGGGCCGGCGCCACTTGACTTTCGAATCGGGGCCGACCGCCGACCACAGCAGGAACGTCAGGATGGCATACACCAGGAAATGGAGACCCTTGTCCGACATGTTGGCCTCGCGCACGACCTGTGGAATCGGGATGTGCGCCAGCACGAACAGCGCCGGCCAGTAGAGCGCCAGGGCCAGGATCATCCATTTCCGCCGTTGTGCCATCGCCATGTTCGGTGCCTCGAAGAACTACCGTGTCGGATAAACTGTGCGGGCGAATCATTCCGCCAGAGGTGGATCGCCCATACCGCGTGATTGTATCAGGTTTGTAGTGACGCCGTAAGGCGTTACCTGTTCCGTCGAAGGTATGCCCTCACG
>CAZNSM010000025.1:0-41130 GCA_964575615.1 uncultured Pirellulales bacterium
AGGACATCCGGCAGGGCGAACGCATCCGCAGGTACCGGATTGAAGGGCTGACCGGGCCCGATACGTGGCAATCGCTCTGCGAGGGGCAATCCGTCGGACACAAACGGATTGAACAGTTCGCATCGATTGAGGTGGCGATGCTCCGTCTGCGCGTGTTGGATTCTGTGGGCGAGCCGCTTATTCGAGAGCTGGCCGCGTACCACGTGGGATAGCGTCCCATTTCAGAGCAGCGAGCGGTAGGCGTAGCCCTTGAGCATGACCTCGAAGTCCGACCATTCCTCGTCGTCGACCGGCGTTCGGTAGAAGGCAAAGCTGGCCGGCTCGTGCAGGGATCGAAGGTTCCACTCCATCAGCGCCCGGCTGTGCCAGCGCTGCATTTCGACGTGGCCGTCGGCGTAGCCCAGCGTGCTGCTGTCATCACGATGCCAGACCCCGAACGGATCGACCCACTGTCTGGACTTGGGATTCATGACCCACGAGCCGTTGTTGTATCCGCGCGGATCGCACTCGGCCAGGAAGACGTACTTGGTCGACGGCTGCTTGATGTCCGTGTAGTTGATGCAAGGGCGAATCTCCCACGTGCCGGCCGGCACCGCATTCATCCCGCCGGCAATCGAATAGGTACGATAGGCATACTGATGTCCCGGACTGTTCTTGCGCCGGTCGGACGGACAGCGATAGACCTCCAGTTCCTTGACGTAAGGCCACAGCAGTCCCTGCTGGATGTATTCCTTCTTGTCCTCGATCGAGGAGCTTGCCCCTCCCGGCGGAATGACTACCCAGGCCGCTGGATTCGACGCAGACAGCGGAGCGAGCGGCGTTGTGCCGGACACGAGCTTCCCGTCGTTTTCGTCCTTGTACATGAGCCATGCCAGCGCGAGGGTTCGTACGTTGCTGCGGCAGGTCAGACTTCGCGCCTGTTCGCGAGCACGTTTGAGGGACGGCATCAGGATGGACATCAGCACCGCGATGATGGCAATGACCACAAGCAGCTCGATCAAGGTGAACGCCCTGGTCTTCATATCGACTCTCCCAGTGATGAAGTGACGAGCGATTCGGCTGCATCAAAAGCCGCCACACGGAATCTTCCACCATCATATCGCCAGAGGATGGCTCGTACAAGCGTCTTGCAGGGTCCCGGCCGCCTGAAAAACCCATGCCCAGAGGGTTGACAAGCAAGCGGCGATGCCGTATTCGTCAAGCCAGAGGTGATGGCCCCGAAGGGGCCGTGAGGATAGGACGCCGCAGAAAAGGAGTTGGCCATGAAAGTACGAATCGAGGATACATGCACGGCGTGTGGACTCTGCTGCGACACCTGCCCGGAGGTGTTCGAAATGGGGGATGACATGGCCACGGTGATCGTCGACGTGGTCCCGGCCGAGCACGAAGACGCCGTACAACAGGCGGCGGACGAGTGCCCGGTGGAGGCGATCATCGTGGAATAGACCAAGCCATCGGGCCGCTGCCGTGATGGCGCGATCCGGCCGGACAGGTCATTGCGGTTCGCCTCTCAAGCCCGGCCGCACTCAGGGTTCCGTCAGGCAGCGCGGGTCCATGAAGTGCAGCAGGTAGTCAGGGCCCCCGGCCTTGGTTCCGGCGCCGGACATCTTGAAGCCGCCGAAGGGCTGCACTCTCACCAGAGCGCCGACGTTGGCGCGGTTCAGGTACAGATTGCCGACGCGAAACTGCCGCACAGCGGTGTCGAGATGGTCTTGGTTCCTGCTGAAAACCGCGCCGGTCAGGGCGAACCGCGTTGAATTGGCCCAGCGAAGCGCCTCGTCGAAGTCCTTCGCACGCATGATCGAGAGCACCGGACCGAAGACTTCTTCCTGGCCCAGACGCTTCTGCGGCGTAATCCCCTCGACGATCGTCAGCGGGACGTAATAGCCCTTGGCAGGAACCTCGCTGCGGTAGAGCACCGTCCCTTCGGTGGCGGCCAGATCGATGTACTGCGTGATGGTGCGATGTGCCTTGGCGTCGATCACCGGTCCCATGTAGTTGCCCGGGTCTTCGGCCGGCCCGATCTTGAGCTTCCTGGCCGCTGCGACGAGTTTCGGCACGAAACGGTCGTAGGCCTTGTCGACCACGATCAGCCTCGAACAGGCCGAGCACTTCTGGCCCTGGTAGCCGAAGGCGGAGTACAGGACATCGCGAATGACGGCCTCCTCGTCAAACTCCTCGTCGAGGATGATGGCGTTCTTGCCTCCCATCTCACAGACGACCTTCTTGACGGAAGCTTGGTTTTCAGGGGTGCGGCCGGCGCGTTCGATGATTCGCAAGCCGACCGACATCGAGCCGGTGAAGGCGATCACGGCGACCTTGGGACTGTCCACCAGCAGGTCGCCGATCTGCGAGCCCGGGCCGGGGACGTAATTGAACACGCCGTCGGGAAGTCCGACCTCGCGGAAGATCTCCACGAGATGATGTCCGACGACCGAGGACTGGCTGGACGGCTTGAAGACCACCGGATTGCCCGTGACGATGGCGGCCGCACACATCCCGCAGCCAATCGCGAACGGGAAGTTCCACGGCGCGATGACTACGGCGACGCCTTTGGGTTGGTAGAAGCAGAAGTTCGATTCATCGGCGTAGCTGCCCATGTCCTGCGGTGTGCCCAGGCGGATCATTTCCCGGGCATAGTACTCCAGGAAGTCGATGCCCTCGGCCACGTCGTTGTAGGCCTGTGCCCATTGTTTGCCCTCTTCGAGGACCTGCCAGGCGGAGTACTCGAATATCCTGTTTCGAGCTAGTTCAGCGGCCTTGACGAGATACAGGGCACGCTGCGACGGATCGACGTCTTGCCAGGTCAGCAGGGCCCGTTCAGCGGCATCGAGGGCCATCTCGGCTTCGCGCGTACCGGCCTGGCAGACCTTGCCGACGATCTGTTCGGGGTCGGCCGGGTTGACGGAGTCCAGCGTGGCCGCCGTCGTGATGTCACGCCCGTCGATGTACAGCGGATAGGTCCTGCCCAGTTGCTTGCGGACCTGGGCAATGGCGAGGGGAAACGCCTGCCGTACTCTCGGATCGTCCGGGCCGGGGAAGATCGGTTCATTGACGAATGGCGGCAGATCGACAGGAGAGGCGGACGGAATACGACTTCTGGTCATTGTGCTACAAACTCCTTGATGCGAATTGTCGGTTGTTGCTGCGGTTCGATCCAGAGGGTGCTCGCTGCGCCCCGTCAACCGGCCGAAAGCTCCCGGCTGCGCTCCGAGGCGCGGCGCAGCGCCTTGGAAACCATCTCGCCGAATGCACCGGCCTGAAACACCTTGAACGCCGCTTCGGTGGTCCCGTTGGGCGTGGCGACTCGCGCGCTGAGCACCGCGGGGCTGTTGCCCTCGCCGGCGGCCTTCTCCGCCAGTAGCGCAGCGCCCTTGGCGGTCTGGAGCACCAGGCTTTGTGCATCCTCCTCAGGCAGCCCCAATTCGACACCCGCCTTGATCATCTCATGCATCAGCAGGAAGAAATAGGCCGGGCCGGAGCCGCTGACCGCGGTGACCGGATCGAGCAGTTCCTCGTTCTCGACCACGACGACCTTGCCCACACTCAAGAGAATGAGCCGGGCCTTCTCCACTTTGGTGCGGGCTTTCGCGTTGGCGTAGAGGGCGCTGGCCGCCTCGTCCACCCACGCGGGCATGTTCGGCATCACTCGAACGATGGCCAGATCGCCAAGGATCGACGAGATCAGGGAAGTGGTGATGCCGGCGGCGATCGAGATGACCAGCGTGTCCTCGTTGACGCTGGCCTTCATGCTTTCCAGGGCGGCCTTCATGTTCTGAGGTTTGACGCTCAGCACCAGAACGTCGACCTTCGAGGCCAGGTCTGCATTGCTGTCGGCGGTCCGGACGCCGTAGTGTTCTCGGAGATACTCGAGCCTTTCCGGGCGAATGTCACTGACATACACCTTGCCGGGCCTGTACACGCCCGCCTTCAAGACGCCGTTGATGAGGGCTTCGGCCATGTTGCCGCTGCCGATGAAACCGATGGTCTCCACAGTCTTCTCCTTGTCCGATCCGCCGGAATTGGCTTTGTGAGGACGGTTGATTCACGAGGGCGTAGAATAGGGTCCGATCCGGGGAAAATCAATGCAAAAGCCGGATACGCGGTCTCGAAAGGGGCTCTTACCTGGGCCAGAACAACAGTCGCAGGCCGACGAGGAACAGAAAGACCACCAGGACCTTTCGGAAGTATGGTTGGGGAATCCGGTTGACGAATCGTTTGGCGATCCAGGCGCCGACAAACGAGGCCGGGATGAACAGGAGCATGGCCCAGGACAGCAGGGGATTCAGTCGCGTCCCCTCGCGCACGTAAGTGATCAGGCGGAATGTATCGATGGCCAGTGCGATCGCCCCGGCGGTGGCCAGATAGGTTGCCTTGGGCAGGTCAAACGCCGAGAGGAACATGCCTCGCACGGCGCCGCCCATACCGAACACGCCGGCAAAGAATCCCGACAGCACGCCGCCCAGCACGCTGGTCACTCCGCGGGGCCGGATCTGAAAGGAACTGTGAACGACAAGAAACAGCACATAGAGGACCAAAAACGCGCCAAGCACGCGTGACAAGACGGTGCTGGAGAGGCGAAAGACCAAGGACGCCCCGACGACAGTGGCGAGGATCCCGGGGATGCCGAAACTCAGGATCAGCTTCCAGCGGATGCCTTCGCGGAACAACAGCAGCTTCCAGACGTCCCCGAACCAGTGGATGATGCCCACGAACAGCAGCGCCTCCGCCAGCGGGTAGAAGAGCACCATGACAGGGATCATCACAGTCGAGAGGCCGAAGCCTGTCAGTGTGCCGATACTGCTGCCCAGCAGGACGACCAGGAAGACGAGAATGACTTCCATTGTGATTCCGTCTCCTCATGCGTTGTCACGGCAACAGCCGCCCTCGGCTGTGTCAGCCCGTCAGTAATTCGAACTGCTCTTTGCTGAGGCACTGTCGCAGTTTCTGCAGCGCCGTCAGTTCGATCTGCCGGATACGCTCTTTGGTCAGGCCCAGTTCGTCACCGATCTGTTTGAGGGTCTTGGTCTCTTTCCGCAACGACGTGCCGACCAGTCCGAAATGGTGCAGAATCACGTACTGCTCGCGTTCGTCCAGTTCCTCTCGGATGACTTCGGCCAGGCTCTGCCGGGTCCGTTCGATGGCAAGCACGTCGGCTGCCGTTTCCTGTAGGCCACGCCGGATTGTGGCCAGCGATTCGGCTCGCCGGCGGGTCAGCTCGGTGCTTCGGCCGGAGACCTTCGCGTATTCCTTGGCGATGTTAAGCGACGCCCGACGGCTGAAGCGAAAGCCCTTGGTGTAGTCATACTCCTCGACGGCCTGGATCAGGGCGAAATTGCCCTTGCTGACCAGTTCGGAGAAATTGGCGCCGTCGCCGGTGTGCTTGCTGGCGATGCTGACGACCAGACGCAGATTCGCCTCGATCAGCGTGCGACGGATGTTCTCGGCCTGTTCGAGATAATCTTCAAGCTGGGCCAGCAGCGTGGCCGAGACGTTTGCCAGTCGAATCTGGTGCCGTTCGGTTGCCACGAGATACTTGAGGAAGTTGTAGCGGCGGAACAGCTCGATCTCCTCGTCGCGGCTCAGTACGGCGGTGGTCGCGAGGACCTGCAAGTACTCCGGAAGGAGGCTCTCGCCCACCATCTCAAACGGTTCGACCCGCTTTCCGGGTTGCGGTTTGTCTATCTTCAGGGGCGAGCCAAGGATGTGTTTGCGGGCGTCTTCTCGGAGAAACTCGTCGCTGGAAACGAACTCGATCTTGCGGGCCAGCAGGGTCATGGCTCTGCGCTGATTGACAATTCGGTAGATGGTCGCACGGCTGCGGTCGAATCGGGCCATCAGTTGCCGAACGCCGATACCCTGCTTGTGGAGGCGATACAGTTCGGCCGCTTCGGTGGGTCTCATCCGGCCCGACGGCCGCCGAAAAACAGGGCGGTCGGGATGCTGCTTCTCGTATTCCGCAAGCGTGTAGCGTGCGGTCTCGTGAGCGATGCCCAGCTTGCCGCAGATGTCCTCGATGATCTGATGCCGCGACAGCGAGGTTTTGGCCGCCAGACTGCGGGCCTGGCGCACCACTTGTTGGCGTTCCTTCGCGGTCAATCTGCGGAAGCGGCCGGCCTGGGCGACAAGTCTGGGATGGTTGTGGACGAACCGGTCGACGGTTGATTCGAGAAAGCCGAGGCGGCGGGCGGCGTCGTCGAAGACAAACTTGCGCGCCAGCAGACCGCGTCGCCGCCACCGGGCGATGGTCTTCGTCGAGACGTTGAATCGCTCGGCCAACTCTTCGGCACTGTAGACCTTCTCGCCTTGCTCGTTGGCCGGCGTGACGAGTTTGCTGCTGAGCCTGGCGATGAACAGCTCGAGGTCCTGACGCAGTTCCTTGCCCTCGATGAGCGGGTGGTCGATATCGCCCTGGGGATGGAAACCGGTGATGTGAAAGGAGACGAAATCGAAGGGGTATTGCTTCGTCTCGTCGATCAGCGCATAGAGCTTCTCGGCGGCTTCGAGTTCACTGCGCTGCTTGTCCTGCGGCGTGAACCGAAGCTGCATCAGCAACTGGGCCAGGTTGGGATTCTTGATGCTTCGCACCGTCGGTCCTTGGTGTTCCGTTTGGCCAAGTGTCTATTCTACCGTCCCGGGGGCCAAAAGAAAAGGACAGAGCGAATTGCCCTGTCCTTGGAAAGCTCGTCGTGCTGTCGCATCGGGCCGGGTCTGTCTCGGCAGGCCTTGGCCGGGTGCGTCAGGCAACCAGGCGTTTGGCGGTGTCGACCGCCGAGGCCGCGTCCGGGGCGTAGCCCTGGGCGCCGATCTTCTCGGCGAAGCTCTGCGTCACCGGCGCGCCGCCCACCATGATCTTGGCTTTGACACCCGCTTCCTTCAACGCCTTGATTGTTTTCTCCATCCCCGGCATGGTCGTTGTCAACAGAGCGCTCATGCCCACAAGCTGGACATTCTTTGCCTTGGCCTCTTCCACGAACTTCGCAGGCGCGACGTCGACTCCCAGATCGATCACCTCGAAGCCGGCGCCCTTGAGCATCATGGCCACCAGGTTCTTCCCGATGTCGTGCAGGTCGCCCTGAACGGTGCCGATGACCAGCTTGCCGATCGGCTGCACGCCGGCCTTGGTCAGCTCCGGCTCGAGCACCTCCATGGCCATCTTCATCGCCCGGGCGGCAATCAGCACCTCGGGGATATAGACCTCGTTCCTCTTGAAGCGGCCCCCGATGACGTCCATGCCGGCGATCAGCCCTTCGTCGAGGATGCTCTTGGGGGCCATCCCTTCGCTCAGCGCCGCCTTGGTCACGTTCACGGCGGTCGTCTGGTCACCCTTGATGACTGCTTCGGCCAACGCTTTCAGATCTGCCATCTTTCGTCACCTCAAATCTGTGTCCGTTGTTGTCTTTCTCCCACACCTCCGAAGGCGGTATTAGACCGCATCGGCGGGGGCCTAACAAGCAGAAAATCAGCCTCCGGCCCGGAAAACCTCCAGTTACAATGCCCCCTGCGAACGGGGCGGCGGTGGGACGCACCTTTCCGGAGCGCTCCGACCAGAGGCGCGGTGTGAAGGAGGGGATCAGTCGATCCACGGCCGGGCCTGCTTGACATTCAGTCGCCCGTCGGCTGTGACCTTGAACTCGATGTCCATGGCGAAGTGAATATCGGCCGGGTGCACCTTGTAGAGGGCGCGGAAGTGAATGTTGATGAGCCTCATCACGTCCGCCAGTTCGAAGATCTGTTCCTTCGTAAGGATGGGACCACCGTCCGGGACAAGGTTGGAACGGCGTATGTATTGAATCTCGTACCGCTCCGACCCTGCCAGATCGGCGACGAGAAACTCGTCCGGAATGGAATTGGCCGGCGGATTGGTCACCAGGTCCTCACCCACCTGAACGTTGACATAGTAGCCTCGCCAGTTGGCGTCGTAGATGTTCTTGGTCACGGCGACCCCGTTGGCCTGCTCCTCTTCGTAGTTGGGATGGACGAGCACGCCCATGGCGGCCTGGAGGTGGTCGATACGGTGAAAGTCTCGCTCTTCGAACGCCCGATACGTCCAGAGACTGGCCCAGACCTGCCGGACGCTCTTGGCGATATGCCCTTCGTCCGGATGGTGCGTATAGGATTCATAGAGCCCGGCGCCGTTGAAATCGGGCAGGTCCTCGTTGTTCGTGCTGGAGCGGCACCGCAGCGACGTCCCAGGCACGAAGGACCGGTGCATCGCATCGAGGGCCTCGAGCATCCACGCCGGTACAGTGCCGTCGCGGAGTCTCCGCTGGAAGGCTGCGAGCCGGGCGACGCGGACCTCCGGGTCGCGCTGGAAGTCCGGATCCTCCATCATGGCGGTCGCTCGCTCATAGAACCCATTGAGCTTCATGAACTCGTCGTAGAAGTAGAAGGGGACAGCGAACCCGTTGGGAACCATGCCTGAGGGCAGGAATTTGCCCAACTGGGCCACGTTGGCGGCCTTGGCGCCGAAGCTGTTGGAGTCGGCGAAGCCGATCTGGGCCAACGGGGCAATCTGCGTGACACCCAGGTCCCGCGGCGGCGCCTGGGGGTTGGCCGGCCGGATCGATTCCAGGAAGGCTTCGACCTCTTCCAGCGAGGCCTCGCGCAGCGTGTATCCATCCGGGGCCGCCACGAAATGAACGTACCGATTCACCAAGGGCAGGATATCCGGCCGGGTGGCAGCGTCACGGATATAGGCGTTGGGGGTGTTGTTCTGCTTGGCCTTCACGTTGATGTGCGACAGAGGCGTTTGGGGGATCTCGGTTATAATGCCGGCCACGTGAGAAAGCGTGTTGGGGATCGTGCGGTAGACCACAATGTCGCGAGCCGAAACCGTTTCAGGACCATCGATGACTCTCAGGCGTCCGTAGGCCTGCCCGGTTGTCAGCGCGGTGTAGCTGACGCCGGCGAATAGCTCTTCGGTCTGGATGACGGCGACGGAAGAGGCCTGATACAAATCCTCTTCGCTCTGGTACAACGCACGCTGGGTCTCTCCGGCGGCGTGGTAGTGGAGCTTGTCCCTGGCAAAGGGCATCTGGCGGCCGATCAGATCGAATGCCAGTTCAACGAACTCGAACGCCACCGGGTCCGTGGGCCAGAACTCCATGGTGTAGATGCCCTGCGTGGCATCGTCGGGCTCGTAGTGGTCGTGGGCGATGATGCTTCCGGCCAGGTTCTTGCGATGCTCGGAGAAATAGGTCTGACGGTTGAAGGTCTCCAGATCGATGGTCCAGCCCAGACACTCAACCGCAAAATCGTAATGATATGGGTGGACCTTGCTGTTCTGAAAGTACAACTGCGGGCAGGGCGTATCGACGTCTGTGATGAGGAACTTCACTTCCAGGACTTGCATCGCCCCTGGGAAGTTCTCGCGATTGGCGTAGAACTCAAAGGCCGCTCGGTCCTGGACCGTGAGCGTCCCGCAAGCGGGCGAGAGGGGAGGCTGTGCGTGTACAACGGCGGCGGCGCCCAGCAAGACGCCGATTACCACTGCGAACCCCGTTGCGATCGTTCCCTGTTTCATCACCGAGTCCCATCCTTCATGCCGCGGCCGATTCGGCACCCCGACTGCGGCCATGTCCATAGCCCTATTATATCACACGAGGGCTTCGAAAAAGCGGCATTCCGCGACGCACTGCGCATGGAGCGCCCCCTTTGGCGTGCGAGATCAGCGAATAGACTTGACGCCCGTCCGCCTTGACCATAGTATCAGCCTCGTGCAATTTGCGTCGATTTCGCATCTTACAATGGGAACTCAGCCGACATGAAGACATCTCAGGGACGTATCGCATTCGGAGTGGGGCTCCTGCTGGTGCCGATGATGCTGATCGGCTGCGGGCCAAACGACAAGTCCGGCGCTGCGGCGGATCCGGTGATCGGCAAGGAACTGGGTCTGACCGTTGGTTCGGTCGCCGATGTCGCCAGGCCGGAACCGTTGCAGGTGGAAGGGTACGGGCTCGTCGGAGGGCTTGCCGGCACCGGTTCGGCGTCTTGTCCACCCAATATTCGCGCCTACCTCAAGCAGTTCATCCTGGCGCAGGTGCCGGGGGGCTCGGTGGCTCCCGACAATCTGATCAACAGCAAGACCACGGCAGTCGTGCGAGTGGAAGGCGTCGTTCCCGCTGCGGCGTCCCGAGGGGACCGTCTGGACGTGAAGGTTACTCCCGTGGCCGGCTCCGACACCACCTCGCTTCACGGAGGCTGGCTGTACAAGGCGGATCTCAAGCTGGCCGGAACGTTCGGCCCGGCGGCCAGGACGCTGGCCGTGGTGGAAGGACCCGTGTTCATCAACACGATCGCCGTGGCCGAGCCGAACCCGACGACCGGCTACGTTCTCGGCGGCGGGATCGCTCAATACGACTATGTGGGGAATCTCCGTCTGCGGCGGGCCGATTTTGCCAGGGCCAGCGCCGTCCGGAATCGTCTCAACGAGCGATACGGGATGGATACCGCACGTGCTGTCTCGCCCCGTGATGTGGAGTTCGTGATTCCGCCGGACTACCGTAGGCGAAAGATGCGCTTCGTCTCGATGCTGGCCGCCACCTTCCTGGACGAGACGCCGGAGCTGAAGGCGGCTCGGATCGAGACGCTGGCCAGGGGGCTCGCGGAGTCTCAGGCCGGGGAGAGCTGCGAGATCGCCCTGGAGGCCATTGGACGCGAGAGCCTGGCGAGCCTGCAGCCCCTGTGGAATGCTCCTGACGAGGAGGTTCGACTGCGAGCGGCTCGATGTGCCCTGAACCTGCGGGACGATGGGGCGATTGAGGCACTGAGGACCATTGCCCTGGATGAGACATCGCCCTTTCGAGGCGAGGCGCTGGAAGCGGTGACGGTTTCGGCCCGCCGAAACGACGCCATCTCGCTGGCCCGTCGGCTGCTGCGTGACAAAGACGCGCGCATGATTCTGGCGGCATATGAATCGCTGCGAAACATGGAGGATGCCGCCGTGAGTCGGGAATTGGTCGGACGCAGTTTCCACCTCGAACACGTTGTCCAGACCGACCGCAAGGCGATTTTTGTCTCGCGGAGCGGTCAGCCGCGGGTCGTGATTTTCGGCGCCCCGCTGACCTGTCGCGACAACATCTTTGCCGAAGCGGCGAATGAGACGGTCACCGTCAATTCCCGCGCCGGCCAGGACCACGTATCGCTGACACGGAAGAACCCGACAGGCCCTGGGGTGCTCGGGCCGGTCCGGACCAGTTTCTCGGTCAGCGAGATCGTCCGCGCGCTCGGGGCGGAGCGGTCCCGAACGGACGCTGGGGGTGTTTCCGGCCTGGGCGTGCCGTACACGGATGTGGTGGCGGTCCTGGAGCAGTTGGCCGCCAAGGGTGCTGTCAGCGCGGAGTTTTGGGCCGGTCCCCTGCCAAAAATCGCCGAATAGTCAAGGAATGGCCTGCGTCAGGCCGATAACACCAAGGCGTGTTGTCCGATAATCGCCCGGACTCGGGGTGGGTGTCTTCGCGGAAGAACAGTCAGAACCGGATGGAATATGCGACTTGAGAAGATCATACTGGACGGATTCAAGAGCTTTGCCGATCGCACGGAGTTCAATTTCGATGCTTCTATCATCGGTATTGTCGGACCTAACGGGTGCGGCAAGAGCAACGTGGTCGATGCGGTCAAGTGGGTGCTGGGCGAGCAGAAGCTCAAGAGCCTGCGAAGCGACCAGATGGCCGACGTGATCTTCAGCGGCAGTGGCAGCCGCAAGGCGTCCGGTTCGGCCGAAGTGGTCCTGGTGATCTCCAACCCCGGCGGGGCCGCCAGCGGGCGGTTGCCGATCGACACCGAACAGGTTCAGGTGTCCAGGCGAATCTATCGCAGCGGCGAGAGCGAGTATCGGATCAACAACAAGGTCTGCCGGCTGAAGGATGTCCGCGAGTTGTTCATGGACACCGGCGTCGGCAACCGAGGCTATTCCATCATCGAGCAGGGACAGATCGAGCAACTGGTGGGCGCCTCCAAGGCCGACCGACGGATCGTCTTCGAAGAGGCCGCCGGCATCAGCAAGTACAAGGCGCACAAGAAGGAGGCCCTTCGCAAGCTCGAACGCACCGAGCAGAACCTGTTGCGCCTGGCCGACATTCTCGAGGAAGTGGCCAAGCGGCTGCGGAGCGTCAAGCTCCAGGCCGGCAAGGCGCGCAACTACCTCGAATACACGTCGCGCCTCAAGGAATTGCAGGTCAACTACTCGCTGGTCGAGTACGGCCGCAACAAGGAGCAGCTCGACGAAAGAAACCATGCCCTGCGTGAAGCGAGCGAGCGGTTCTCCGCCGTGGCGGCCGAGGAAGCCGGGGCCGAAGCCGAGATGAGCCGGCTGGGCAACGCCATCATCGAAACGGAGCACCGGCTTAGTGAGACGGGCAACACGCTCGTTGCCATCCAAAGCAGAATCGACCAGAAGCTCCAGCGGATCGATTTTCTGCGGTCCCGCCTCGAGGAACTGGGCAAACGAAAGGCGACAGCCGGCAGCGAGATCGAGCGGCTTCGCGGACAGGCCGAGGTGGTCAGCCGGGATCTGGCCCGTCACCGGGAAGAGGTGGCCGGCTGCGACGACACCGTCCGGCAGCGCACCGAGGCAATTCATCAGATCCAGGCGATTACGGAAGAGGCCGATGCCCAACTGGCGTCTCTGGAAGCGGAACTCGACGACGAGAAGTCCGGGATCATCGACATCGTGCGTCGCACCGCCCAGCTTCACAACGAGATTCAGAGTCTGTCCAGCTACCGTGACAACCTGTCGAATCAGCGGAACCGGCTGGCCGGGCGGGCCCAGATCGCCAAAGCCGAGCTCGAGCGGCTGCTGACCGACAAGGCCCAGCACAACGCCCGTCTGGCCGACATCACGCGCGTGCTAACCGAACTCGAAGAGAACCTGGAGTCGAAGCGCGCCAAGATCGAAGAGGCGGAAACCCAGATTGTCGAGCGGGGCAGACAACTGGCGGGCAACAAGGAGGCCCGCAGCGCCCTGAGCAGCGAACTGGCGGTGCTGGCCGACATGGAGAGGCGTCACGAGGGTCTGGGACAGGCCGTCAAGAGCATCCTCCTTGCTCAGGCCGATGAGAGCCGCAAGATCGACTACATCGACGGAATTCTGGCCGACAGGATCAAGACCCCCGTGGAGCACGCCACGGCGGTGGAAGCGGCGCTGGAGGGGATGACCGACGTGCTGCTGGCCAGGAACACCGCGAAGCTGTTGGCGGATGCGGACACATTGTCGGCGCTGGCGGGCCGGGTGCACTTCTGTTGCCTCGACCGGGTGGAACCGTTTGTGGATGACGTGGATTTCTCGAAGTACCCCGGCGTCCGGGGGCGGCTGGTCGAGTTCGTCTCGTATGAAAGCCGCTATGCTCCGCTGGCGTGGAAGCTGCTGGGCAAGACGATCCTGGTGGAATCGCTGAAGGTCGCGACGGAGCTTTCGGGCCACCTGCAAGCCGGCTACTCCTTCGTGACGCCGACGGGCGAATGCCTCCGTGCCGACGGCCTGCTGCGTCTTGGACCGCTGGGCAAGGCGTCGGGGTTGATCTCCAGACGCAGCCGCATCGACCAACTGCAGGAGACCATCGATCACATCAACGCCGAGATCGCTCAGTTGGAGGGGCACATCCAGCGGAACACGCAGACGAAGGCCCATCTGGAGAAGCTGTGCAAAGACCTGCGCACCGCCATCTACGAGGCCAACACCGAGAAGACCCAGGTGAACTCGAAGCTGGCGCACTTCGAGCAGGACATCAAGCGATTGAAAGAGGAAGAGCCGCTGATCGCCAGCGAACTGGGATCATTGGAACAGGAGATTGCCCAGTCGGTGCAGAAGGAATACGACTCGAAGCAGCGTCTGACGGAGCTGGAGGCTGTGAACAACCAGCGGGCCGCTCATATCCGCGAACTCGAGACCATGTACGATGAGCTTCGCCAGCAGCAGCAAAGCCGGATTCGGGAGCTGACGGAGCTGAAGGTCCAGTTGGGCCAGGCCACGGAGCAGCAGAAGGGGCTCAAGCAGATCATCGAAAGCCTGGAGAACCAGATCGAAACGAACCTCAAGACGTTTGCGGCCGCCGAGCGGGACGTGCAACTGTGTGCCGAGCAGGCCGCCGAGGCGCAGCGGGACATCCTCGAATGCGAATCGGCTGTCTCGGAGTTTTTTGTGGAGAAGGAGACGCAACAGCGGGGCAACCGGCAATTGCAGGAAGAGCTGGAGAGCCTCGCGGCCGAGCAGAAGCGCCGGGAAGAAGTCGCTCGAACCGCCCGGGCGCACAAGGAGGAGGCCGAACGCGTCATCGGCGAGATTCGCATCCAGATCGGTCAGTTGGAGGTCCGCCAGCAGGACCTCGTGGAACGCGTCCGCGAGGAGCTGCAGATCGAGCTGGCCGACGTGTTTGCCGAGCGGACGACCGACGATGTGAACTGGGAACAGGTCAAGGGTGAGATCAACGAACTGCGGGGCAAGATCGAGCGGCTCGGCAACGTGAACCTCGACGCCATTGAAGAACAGACCACGCTGGAAGAGCGTCACACGTTCCTGGCCAACCAGGTGCAGGACCTCAACGAGAGCAAGTCGCAGTTGCAGCAGCTCATCAACCGGCTCAACAAGCAGAGCCGGGAGAAGTTCGTCGAGACCTTCGAACAGATCCGAACGAACTTCCAGCAGATCTTCCGCAAGCTTTTCGGTGGCGGCAAGGCCGACATCGTCCTGGAGGACGCCGACGACGTGCTCGAGGCCGGGATTGAAGTGATCGCCAAACCTCCGGGCAAGGAGACCCGCAGCATTTCCCTGCTGAGCGGCGGAGAGAAATCCATGACGGCTCTGGCGCTGCTGTTTTCGGTGTTCCGCAGCAAGCCGTCCCCGTTCTGCTTCCTGGACGAGGTCGACGCGGCGCTCGACGAAGCCAACACCGAACGGTTCACGCTGCTGCTGCGGGAGTTCCAGAAGGAAAGCCAGTTTATTGTCATCACGCACACCAAACGGACGATGAGCATCGCGGACGTGCTGTTTGGCGTGACCATGCAGATGCAGGGCGTCAGCAAGAAGATCAGCGTGCGCTTCGACGAATACGAGGAAGAACCCGCTGCCGCATAGGCGGGGGGACCGTTGTCGGGGGAGCCTCAGGTCATTTGCGATTCCGGAGGGGGCGGTCCGATCACGCCGCCGGATAGTGTTGAAGGGGCCACGGCGGGGTGATAGAATCCGCGTTCTTTTTCGAACGCTTAAGGATCGTGCATGGAGCAGAAGACGGACAGACACGTATTGAACAACGGCATGGTGCTGTTGGGCGAACCCATGGGCGGGGTCGAGTCGGTGGCGTTCGAGTTCATGCTGCCGGCCGGAGCCGCCGCGATGCCGGAGGGGGCCTGTGGCGCCGCCAACGTCATCTGCGACTGGGTCTTCCGAGGGGCGGGCGACCGGGACAACCGCCAATTGGGTGACGCGCTCGACGGGCTGGGCCTGCAGCGGTCGGACGCGATCGGCAGTTCGCATCTGTCCGTCGGGGCGGCCCTCGAATCGAGCAATCTGGCCGAGGCGCTCGCGTTGCATGCTGACGCGATCTGTCGGCCTCATCTGAGCGATGCGGAGTTCACGCCGGCCAGGCAGTTGGCCATCGAAGAGGTTCTGGCGCTGGACGACGAGCCCCGCCAGAAGGTGATGCTGGAGCTGCGAAAGAGGTTCTATCCGATGCCGCTGGGACGCAGCACGCTCGGAGAGATTGAGGAGTTGGAACGTCTGACCGCCGAACAGACGCGAACGATCGTAAGGACGCGATTCGACATCGGTCGGTCGATCTTTGCAGTGGCGGGCAAGTACGATTTCGGCGCGGTCTGCAGGCAGATGGAGAGTCTCTTCGGGGGTTGCGAACGTCTCGGCTCACAGTCCGTTGCGATCGGGGCTCGTGCGGGCAAGTACACTCATTTTGCGAACGAGGGCTCACAGGTCCACATCGGTGTTATGACGGAGGCGGTCCCGTTCACCGACGCGGACTACTACAACATTCGCGTGGCTTCGTCGGTCTTGTCCGGCGGCATGAGCGCCAGGCTGTTCACGGAGGTTCGAGAGAAACGCGGGCTCTGCTACGCCATTGCGGCACGCTATCACAGTCTCAAGGACGCCGCCGGCATCATGTGCTACGCCGGCACGACCCCCGACAAGGCGCAGGAGACTCTGGACGTCGTGATCGCCGAGTTCCGACGCCTGGCCGATGGCATCGGCCAGGAGGAGCTGGAACGGGCCAAGGTCGGACTCAAGAGCGCGCTGATCATGCAGAGCGAGTCGTCCGGGAGCCGCGCCGGCGCGATCGGCAGCGACTACTACATGCTGGGACGCGTCCGGAGCCTGGACGAGATCAAGGAGCGAATCGAAGCGACCACGGTCGATTCGATCCTGGAGTGCTTGCGGCGGAAACCCTTCAATGACTTCACCATTGTGACCATCGGCCCGCGGGAGATTCGCGTCGAGCAAACCTATGCGATTTGAGCAGAAGAAGTTATCGAACGGCCTGGTGCTGATCGGCGAGGTCAATCCGTCGGCCAAGTCGGCGGCGGTCGGGTTCTTCGTCCGGACGGGGTCGCGCGATGAGACGCCGGAGATCAACGGCGTCTCGCACTTCCTGGAGCACATGCTGTTCAAGGGCACGGACTCGCTCAGCGCGCTGGAGGTCAACGAGGCGTTCGACCGACGCGGCGCGCAGTTCAACGCGTTCACCAGCGAAGAGAACACGGTGTACTACGCGTCCGTGCTGCCGGAGTACCTGGAGGACATCACCGAGCTGTGGGCGGGATTGATGCGTCCGGCGTTGCGCGACGACGACTTCGCGATGGAAAAGAACGTGATCAAGGAAGAGATCGCGATGTACGAGGACACGCCGACGTTCGACGTGGTGGATCGATGCCGGACCTTGCACTACGGGACCCACCCGTGCGGCAACAGTGTGCTTGGGACGGCCGCCAGCATCGACGGCATGACCGCCGCGCAGATGCGGCAGTATTTCGCGAAACGCTACGCGCCCAACAACATCATCGTGGCTTGCAGTGGGAACTTCGGCTGGGACCGGTTCTGCGCGACAGTCCAGAGGCGGTGCGAAAGCTGGCAGCCACAGCCGGTGGATCGTCTGCTGACCGACTTCGAGGGCACCCGCGCGACCGAACGGCTGGGCAAGTCCAACCTGAATCGTGAGCACATCTGTCTTGTTCATGCCGGCGTTTCGGCCCAGGATCCGAGGCGGTTTGCGGCGTCTCTGCTGGCGCTGATCGTCGGCGACGACTTCGGCTCCCGCTTCTACTGGGACCTCGTCGACAAAGCGATCGCCGAGGCGGCCTCGATGCACTTCGGACCTCTCGACGGGACCGGGATTTTTTACAGCTACCTGCGGTGCAGCAGCGCCGGCGCCCCTCGTGTCATGGAAATCGTCCAAGGGATCTTCCAGGAGCTGCTCCGAGACGGGGTCTGTGAAGAGGAACTGACCAAGGCCCGCAACAAGGTGCTCAGCGCGCTGGTGATCAAGAACGAGCTGCCGATGGGGCGTCTGGTCGATCTGGGCTTCAACTGGATGTACCTGGGGCAGTACCGCTCCGTGGAGGAAGACGTGGAGGCCATCAAGGCGGTTACCGTGGAGGAGGTGAACTCGCTGATTCGCGAACTGGACCTGAGCCGGTTCACCCAGTACTCGCTGGGGCCGGTGTCTCAGGGATAGCCGCGGCGCAGGGTGTTGAACAAGGCAACAGACTTGATCGGTGGCGGTGGTTCTGCTACCGTGGCTCCTGCGAGGAGGTTGTTCGAAACGTGAGTGAAACCGGCAAGAAGATGAGAAGCAACATGGAGAGAGTGCTTCGGGCGATGGATGTGATTCCGCCGTTCGGAGAGGACGGCGCCAACGGCAAGCCCGACGGCGAGCCGGCCAGACCCAAGATTCAACCCTGGACGCGCCCGGTGCCGCGAGCGGCAGCGCCGAGGGAGCCGGACCCGCCGAGCCGGCCCGATGAGACCGCCAGGCATATTCCCACGTTCGACCTGGGGGAGAAGATTCTGGCGGAGCAGCGCCGGATGACCGCTCGCAAACGAAGAGCGCCGGGCAACGCGCACGGCGCGCCGAGTGAGACTGGGCCGGCATCGGTCCGGGCTCTGGCGTCCCAGCGCGCCGTCGAGCCGTCGGCCCAGGACGCGATTCAGTTGGAGCAGCTCGTTGCCGAGATTGTGGCACGCGATATCGATCGGTTGTGCAGCGGCCCGGCACGAATGTCGCTTTGACCCGTCGTTGGAAGACCATCCCCCATTTGCCTCTGCTGTCAAGACGGCTCTCCATTTCGGTTGCGCGCCGCCGAATCGAAAATGACAGCCCCATGGTTTTCTGGTAGACTGGCCTCAAGTCCCTCGAAAAGAAACAAACGGTATGGATAAGGTACTCGGAGAAGGATGGCCAGGAAGTTCACACTGCAATCCCGCACGGCGGCCGGGGATATCGACTTCTCCGCCGACCTGAACCGCGAGCAGTTGGCGGTGGCGACCGCGCCGGGCGGACCCATGCTCGTCGTGGCCGGCGCCGGCAGCGGCAAGACCCGCGCCCTGACCTACCGGCTGGCCTGGCTGGTCCACCATGGAATCGACCCATCCCGCATCCTGCTGGTGACCTTCACGAACCGGGCGGCCCGCGAGATGCTCAGCCGGGTGGAGGTGCTCGTCAAGCAGAAGACCCGCGAGATCTGGGGCGGCACCTTCCACCACATCGCCAATCGCATCCTGCGCATCCATGGCCAGCGGCTGGGGATTTCATCCGATTTCACGATCCTCGACCGTGAGGATGCCCGCGACCTGCTGGCCTCGTGCGTGGACGAGGCGGGTATCGACATTCACCAGCGTCGTTTTCCGCAGAAGGCGGTGCTGGCGGCGATCTCGTCGTTTCTCCAGAACACGCTCGAACCGCTCGACGAGGTGCTCAGCAAGCGCTATCCCATGTTCGTCGAGGAGATTTCCGGCATCGAGAAGGTGCTCGCGCTGTACACGGAGAAGAAGCGTCAGCGGCAACTGCTGGACTTCGACGACCTGCTCAGCGCCTGGCTGCGGCTGATGGCCGAGCACGAGGACGTGCGCGAGCAGCTCGCCGGCCAGTTCCTGCACATCCTCGTCGACGAGTACCAGGACACCAACAGGATTCAGGGCGCGATCGTCGACCTGCTGGCTTCCAGGCATCGCAACCTGACGGTGGTCGGAGACGATTCGCAATCGATCTACAGCTTTCGCGGGGCCAACTTCGACAACATCATCACGTTCAAGGAACGGTATCCCGACGCCCGCGAATACAAGCTCGAAACGAATTACCGCTCGGTGCCGGAGATTTTGACGCTGGCCAACGCGAGCATCGCCCACAACGCCCGTCGCCTGCCGAAGAACCTCCAGGCGATCCGGTCGTCGGGTCTCAAGCCCGCCATCGTGCCATGTCACGATCACTACACGCAGTCGCGGTTCATCGCCGAGTACGTGCTGCACCTGCTCGACGAGGGACGCACGCTGAACGACATTGCGGTGCTGTACCGCAGCCACTGGCATTCGCTGGAGATCCAGCTCGAGTTCCAGCGGCGCAACATCCCGTTCCACATCCGTGGCGGCCTGCGTTTCTTTGAGCAGGCCCACATGAAGGACATCCTCAGTTACCTGCGCGTCATGCAGAACCCCACGGACGAGCTGGCGTGGCTGCGGCTGCTCAAGATGCTGCCGCGCGTCGGCAGCGCCCTGTCGCGCCGGGTCTGGCGGCATATCAGCGACTCGGCCGATCCGGTCAAGGAGGTCTTCACGGTCGAGACGGCCAGCCTTCTGCCGGCCAGCGCGCGGCCGTTCTACGAGGATTTCGCGGCGCTGATCCAGGAGGCCAGCGAGATCGACTCGCCCGCAGAGATCATCGACCTGGTGTTCAAACGGTCCTATGAGGATTACCTCGTCTCGCACTACGACGGCGCCTCGCTGCGAAAGGAGGACATCAACGGGCTGGCGAACTTCGCGTCGCAATACAAGAGCGTCGAGGCGTTTCTGGCGGACGTGGCGCTGGCGGGGGAGTTCTCCGGCGAAAATGTGGTGGCCGGACCGGACGAGCAGGAGTTCGTGATCCTCAGCACCGTGCACCAGGCCAAGGGGCTCGAATGGCCCATCGTATTCATTCCCTGGCTCTCGGATGGGCGGTTTCCATCGGATATGGCGATGAACCGCAAGGAGGAATTGGAGGAGGAGCGGCGGGTCTTCCACGTTGCCGTTACGAGGGCGCGGGACGAGCTGTACCTGATCGTCCCTGAGGTCTACCGCAATCGCGGCGGAAACCTGGTCATGATGAAGCCCAGCCGCTTCCTGACCGAATTGTCCCGCGAGCTGACCGAGCAGATGGATTTGGAGGAAGGGCTGCCCCACCTGATCGGTGGCGAGGACCACAATCTGCTGCCGTCCGCAGAGCAGTGATCTTGGGTGAAAGCTGTTGCCGCGCGGCCCATGTCTCCACAGGTTCTTGATGCCGTCGGTCGATATTTGGTAAAATGAAGGTCTGTTCAAACCGCTGCGGTAGATGTCGTGCGCTGTTCGGGATTGGTGTATGAAACAGGGCTCAAGGCCGACGCTCAAGGCGATCGCAAAACAGTTAGGGATTTCCGTCACGACGGTGTCGCGCGCCCTCAACGGCAAGGCCGAAGCCTATGGCATCAGCAAGAAGACGGAAGCGGCGGTCCTGCGGGCCGCCAAGGAGATGCATTTCTCCCCGGACCCGCTGGCCCGTGGGCTGCGCCTGAATCGGACCCTGAGCATCGGGCTGCTCATTCCGGATATTTCGAACCCATATTTTGCCGAGATCGCCAGGAATGTCGAGATGGCCGCGCGCCGCGAGGGCTACTCGGTCATTCTCTGTGACAGCCAGGAGAGCACGCAACTGGAAATCGAGTCGCTAACGCTTCTGCGCGATCGCAAGGTGGACGGCCTCGTGATCGCCCCGGTCGGGCAGTCGGCGGCGCATCTCGAAGAGCTTCAGGATGGCAGCTTGCCGCTTGTGGTGATCGACCGCTACTTCCCGAATCTGAAGCTGCCCTATGTCGTGTCGGACAACTATCGCGGCGCGATGGAGGCCACGGGCCATCTGATCGATCGCGGGCACCGGACGATCGCCTGTGTTCAGGGGCTGGCCGGAACCTCGCCCAACCGGGAGCGGGTGCGCGGATACCGGACGGCCCTGAAGGACCACGGCATCGAGCCGGATGATTCGCTGGTGGCTGGAAGCAGCTTCGGGCAGGAAAACGGCTACGTTCATACGAAGCTCCTGCTCGGAAAGAAGAAGGGCATCACCGCCATTCTCGCGCTGAGCAACCTGATCACCTTGGGCGTTCTGCGAGCTCTTGCCGAGGAGGGCCTTAGCGTGCCCGGCGACATCTCGGTGATTTGCTTCGACGATCAGCCCTACTGCGCATATCTCAACGCGCCGATGACGACGGTCGACCAGGACAACGAACGGATGGGACAAATTGCGGTGCGGCTGCTGTTCGAGCAGATTCAGTCGCGGGGGCGTTTCTCCGGCGAGGGCATCGTCTTGCCCACGCGGCTGATTGAACGGGCCTCCGTCCGGCAAATCACGCCGTAGTTCAGGCCCGAACGAGGTTCCCCTCCGTCCCAGAATGTTGGGGAAAATCCGTGGAAAGACCTTGACGCGGGTGGCTGTGCGAGGTACCATTTGGGTATCGCAAACGTTTGCGGTCCTTGTCACAAACGTTTGAAGGCGCTTCGATGGTTCGCCGATAGCACCGGCATGGGACGGGAACCGTCCCTGCCCGGGCCAGCCCGAGGCGCCGGCGATGAAGCGGACAGGCCCTCGACGATGGCCATGTGAAAGGGCGGAACGATGGGCGAGCGGAAGGCATTCACGCTGATCGAGCTGCTGGTGGTGATCGCGATCATTGCGTTGCTGATGTCGATTCTGATGCCGGCGTTGCAGCGGGTCCGCAGCCAGGCTCGGGGGGTTGCCTGCCAGTCCAACCTCAAGCAGATGGGCTACACGTTCACGCTGTACACCGACGACAACGACGGCAAATTCCACCATGAAGCCGGGAGCGATCCGCGGCATAGCTGGGTTCCTGCAATGCGTCCCTACTACAGCCGCGAGCCCAAGATTCGGGCGTGTCCGGCGACGACCAAGTTCTTCAGCGACGGAGTGACGGGTCCTTTTGTCGGGTGGGGTGTCTATGGCGAAGGCACGCTGCCGAGTGTGCCCGACTATGCGGTCAAGGGAGACTACGGGAGCTTTGGTCTGAACGCCTGGGTTGCCAACGACACGGGCGATATCCACACCGAAAGGAACTGGCGCACCGTGCGCATCAAGGGGGGCTACCGCGTGCCGGTTTTCGTGGACTGCCAGTGGGTGGACGGCCTGCCCCTGGCTGCCAACGAACCGCCCGAATTCGACGGCCAGTGCCACTGGGACTGGTATACCAATGCCATGCGGAGTTTCTGTATCAATCGGCATCACGGGTTTGTCAATGGCGTGTTCATGGACACCTCCGTCCGGCCCATCGGTCTGAAGGAGCTGTGGGAGGTGTACTGGCACAAGCAGTGGGCGCAGGAGCGAGCAACCCGTGGCACACCCGTGTGGCCGGAGTGGATGACGCATTTCAAAGACTATGCCGCTCTGTGACGAATCAGGTACATGCCGGCGTCGTCCTGCGACGGCGTCGTGATGAGCGTCCCGGTGTGTCGCCGGGGCGAAGTTGTTGCCAATGCCACCTGTCATTGAGGAGGTTCGCCATGCGAGGGAAACTGATTGTCGCAGTCTGTCTGATCCTGCTGTGCGCTGCGCAGCCGGGGGTTGCGGATCTGGTCGGGTACTGGCCCCTGAACGAGGGGGGCGGCACCCAGGTGATCGACCAGACCGGCAACGGCCACACCGGCACAATCGAGGGTGCCACGTGGACCAGTCCCGGCTGGAATGGAAAGGGGACGTGCCTGGAGTTCGATGGCGTCAACGACCTTGTGCGGGTCCCCGACGCGGAAGACCTGCGATTCGGTGCCGCAGACGCTTACGCGCTGACGGCATGGGTCAATTTCACCACTCGGCCGGGGCACTGGTCCGGCGTGGTGACCAAGGGACGGGAGACCGGAAACTGGTACGGCATCTGGGTCGACGGCAGCAATGCGTGGGTATTTGGACACCAGCCGGCCAATCAGATCGGAAGCACGATCGTGGCCGGTGAATGGACTCATGTGGCGATGGTCTATGACAATGGATCGAAGAAAATCTACCTGAACGGCCAGCTCGACAACGAAGCCACGACATCGGCGGCGGCGGACAACACGGCCGATCTCGTCTTTGGCGCCGCCCTGGGCGTGACCGAGTTTGCGCCGGTCCGCCTCAACGAAATCCGCATCTACAACCATGCGCTCGATGACGCGGAGGTCGTGGCTTCCATGGAGAGTCTGTCGCCGGCGGAACTGGCCTCGAATCCGATTCCCGATGACGAGGCAACTGACGTGCCCTACGATGTGATTCTGGCCTGGACGGCCGGCGAATACGCGGCCACACACGATGTCTATTTCGGCGCGTCGTTTGACGACGTCAATGATGCCAGCCGCGCCAATCCGATGGATGTGCTCCTCAGTCAGGGCCAGAGCGCCGCGGCTTACGATCCGCCCGGCCTGCTGGAATTCGCGCAGACCTACTACTGGCGCATCGATGAAGTCAACGCGGCCCCGGACAACACCATTTTCAAAGGCGCTGTCTGGAGTTTTACAGCCGAGCCGTTTGCCTATGCAGTCCCGAACGTGGTTGCGACCAGCAATGGCGTCTCGGAGGCGGACGCCAGCCCGGAGAACACCGTCAACGGATCCGGGCTGAACGCCGACGACCAGCACTCCACCGATGCCCCGGACATGTGGCTCGCCTCGCCCGGCGCCGAGCCGTTGTGGATTCAGTACGAGTTCGACCGCGTCTATAAGCTCAGTGAGATGCTCGTCTGGAACTACAACGTCCAGTTCGAGCTGATCCTCGGCTTTGGCCTCAAGAACGTCACCGTGGAGTACTCCCAGGACGGAGCCGAGTGGATGGTCCTGGGGGATTTCGATCTTGCCAAGGCGACGGCCAAGGCGACCTATGTCGCCAACACCGTCGTGCCGTTCGCCGGCGTCGCCGCCAGGTACGTCCGCCTGACGGTCAACAGCGGCTACGGGATGATGGGCCAGTTCGGGCTCAGTGAAGTCCGCTTCCTGTTCGTTCCCGCACATGCGCGCGAACCGCAGCCGGCCGATGGGACGATCGATGTGAACCCCGACGTGGTCCTCGCCTGGCGCGCGGGCCGGGAGGCGGTCTCGCACGAGGTGTATCTGGGGTCCGATCCGCAGTCTCTGGCCCTGGTCGATTCCACCTCGTCGCCGGCGCATGCGCCGCAGGCACTCGCGTTGGGCGGTACGTATTACTGGCGGGTCGATGAAGTCAACGAGGCGGACGCCGTGACCAGGTGGACGGGGGACATCTGGAGTTTCGTCGTTTGTCCGTACGTTGTCGTCGATGACATGGAGGACTACACCGACGACGCGGACGCCGGAAGAGCCATATTCCAGGCCTGGATCGATGGGTGGGAAAATGGCACCGGCTCGCTCGTGGGATACATCGATGTGCCGTTTGCCGAACAAACGCTCGTCCATGGCGGTCGGCAGTCGATGCCTCTCGGATATGACAACACGGTCTCGCCCAACTACTCGGAGGCCGTGCGGACGTTCGACTCTCCCCAGGACTGGACGGCGTATGGCGTCCAGAGCCTGGCCTTGTACTTCCGAGGCAGAGCGGGCAATACGGGCCAGCTCTACCTGAGAATCGGCAATGCGAAAGTCGTCTATGATGGAGATGCGACCGATATCGGCCGCGCGATATGGCAGGTCTGGAATATCGATCTTTCCACGGTCGGCGGGAATCTGCGCAGCGTTGTGGAATTGGCGATCGGCGTCGATGGCGCCGGCGCGACCGGACTTGTGCTCATCGATGACATCCGGCTGTACCCGCAGGCGGCCGAGCGCATCACGCCCGTCGAGCCCGACACCGCGAGTCTGGTGGCGCGCTATGCCCTGGACGGCAATGTCAACGACGGCTCGGGAAATGGCTACAACGGTACGATCATCGGAGCGCCGAGCTACGTCACCGGCGTCGAGGGCCAGGCTCTTCTGCTGGGCGGCGACGAGGACTATGTCGATTTCGGCACTCCGGCGGGCTGGCCTTCCGGCCGGGAGCCGCGTTCCATGACCGGCTGGGGCAAGACCAGCTCCATCGCCATTGGCTGGCGATGGATCGCTGCCTACGGCACCGGGGCGACGAGCCAGGCCATGTTCATCGGTCTCTATGGCCCCGATCTCTACGGCGGAGGCCATGGCGACGACGTGATGAGCCCCGGCTTCTGGGACACGGACGAGTGGCACCACGTCGGATTGACCTACGACGGCGCGACGGCGAGACTGTACGCCGACGGCGTCGAGGTGGCCTCGGCGGCCAAGAACTGGAACCTGGTCCCGAGTCGCGCCCATATCGGCCGGCAGGTCAGCGACCAGATCGAGTTCTGGACCGGTTCCGTCGACGACGTGCGAATCTACAGCGAGGCGCTGTCGGCCGGCGAAATCACCTGGCTGGCCGGCAGAAGGTCCCCGGTCCACAAGCCGTTCTGAGTCGTTACAGAGACCTCGTCCAATTGTCGAGGGCAGACGCCTCAAGGCGCGCAAACAGGAGACTCGAAAAGGGCAGGGCAGCGCTGGGCTGTCCTGCCCTTCGTCTATGCCCGCGTCAGACCGGTCTACTGTCAGCGGAGTGCGGTCCACCTGACCGTCCCGGCGGATTTCACCAGTTGGTTTTCCCTAATTCTACCGCCACCGTCCCATATTCTACGGGCTGGAACAGGGCCGGAGGGGGGCAAGGAGAAAGTCCAGGCGATGTGCGGTTTTTGTTCGGTTTTTGTTTGGGTTTTTCGAGCGACATGGTCGATAGAGCATAACGAAGAACGACATGGAACGGAATCACGTGTTTGTGAGGATTCAAGGATGGACGCTTACAGAAACGGCAGGATCGACCCGGTGTGCAAGTTCGGGACGGGCGGCGAGTATTTCTCGACCTGGCCTCCCTCGGACATGGCGTTTCCCGATCCTTCGGCCGGAGCGCTGACCAAGGTGCTCTCATGTCTGGCGGAGATCATGGGTGTGGTGTCGGGGGTGCGGTGCAGCCGGCCCGCCGATCGGACAATGCCGGCCGCCCGCGTGACGCAGGCGGGCCAGGAGGGACGCAAGGATGCAGATGCGATATGTAGAACCCGTCGACGGGCTGACACCCCGTCAGGTCGAAGTGCTCCGACTCATCGGCTCTTTCTGCGACAGTCAACGCTATTCCCCGACGATCGCCGAGCTGGCGTCAAGGATGCGCATCAGCCGAAGCACCGTGTTCGAGCACCTCGGCGAACTGCAAAGAAAGGGATTGCTCGCGACCTCGCCGGGCAGGGCACGCTCTTTGAAGCTGACTTCAAGCGGGCACGCTCTGCTTGACCGCCTCGACGGATACCAGCCGGGCGAAAACGCCGAGCCGACGTCGGGGATTCCTCTCGTGGGCCGGATCGCGGCCGGGCTGCCGCGAGAAGCCATCGAGAACACCGAAGCGATCTCGTTGGAGACCTGCTTCGGACTCGGAGAGGATCTGTTCGCCCTGGAGGTCTCCGGTGACAGCATGATCGAGGAGAACATCCAGCCGGGCGACTACGTGATCTGCCGACGCACGAACGTGGCCGACAACGGCGACCTCGTCGTGGCCCTGGTCGATGATGGCGAGGCAACGCTGAAACGCCTCTACAAGGAGAGCCACTGCGTTCGCCTCCAGCCGGCCAACGCCAACTACCAGCCGATCTACACGAACAACTGCCACGTCGAAGGGGTCGTCGTCGGTCTGGTCCGCCGCCTCTGAGAAGATGTCAGCACTCCAGATGGCCTTGCCTGCGCCCGCCGAGAAGGGCGTTTTTCTGTGTGTGAGAACACCCTGGAATGTGTGTGGCAGCCTCAAGTCCGCAGGACTTGGGGATGGCTGAAAGTGCCGCCGTCTCTGGAATATGCAAGGCCAAATCATATCCACCATCCCCAAGGCTGCGCCTTGAGGCTGCCACCCAGGCGCTTCAATGGTTCATAGATGCTGGTGCCCTAAGATCTGCACACACGTCCTTCTGTCGCCTGAGGATCGTCCTTGAACCTGTGGTGAAAGGTGATAGGATGGCAGATCGAATTACCACAGCGGAGGAAACCTGAGGATGCGGCAGGGAGTGGCCAATGGCGAAAGACGGCATCTGGACAGGGCAACCGAAGCCGGCGTGGGTCGTGACGCTGTGCGGGGTCTTCCTTACCTCGATTGCGACGGCGGACAACTGGCCTCGCTTCCGCGGTCCGAACGGTCAGGGGATCAGCGATGCGCGGACCGTTCCAACGAAGTGGTCCGAGCAGGACTACAACTGGAAGATCGAGCTACCCGGCACGGGGCATTCGTCTCCTGTAGCCTGGGATGGCAAACTGTTCGTCACCTGCGCAGACCAGAAGGCGGGGCGAGGCATGCTGCTGTGCGTCAACGGCGTCGATGGCGCCGAACGATGGCGGCACGAACAAGACCTTGCGAAATACCCATTGAACAGCCTCAACAGCTATGCCGGCCCGACGCCGGCGGTGGACGGCGAGCATGTCTATGTCCTCTGGCCCGATGACCGGCAGACGGTGCTATTGGCTCTGACACACGAGGGCAGGTACGTGTGGACCGTGCCGCTCGCCGGAGTTCACACCCGCCATGGACAGGGCAGTTCACCGGCAGTGTGCGGCCCCTACGTGGTCGTGTCTCACGAGCAGGAGACAAACAACGACGGTGTCATGAGTCAGTGGCTGGCCATCGACCGGCGCACGGGCCAGGTGAAATGGCGCCGCGCGGAGCCCGGAGTCGTCAACGCGTCGTACTCGACACCGTGCACCTATGCGGATTCCACCGGCCGGTTGCAGCTTGTCTTTGCGAGCAACGCCCACGGCATCGCAGGCGTGGATCCGCAGACAGGAGATGTGCTCTGGGAAGTTGCTTCCGCACTGCCGGCTCGCGTGGTGGGTTCGCCCGTCGTCGCAGGCGACCTGGTGATTGGGACCTGTGGAGAAGGTGGGCGAGGTCTACGTCTGGCGGCGGTTCGGCCGGCTCGCGACGGATCGTCGTACCGAGCCGTGGAAGTGTACAGTCTTGAGAGCCGGGTAGTGCCCTATGTCCCCACGTCCGTAGCCTACAAAGGCATGCTGTTTGCGTTCCACGACAGCGGCGTCGTGTCGTGCCTGAAAAGCGACACTGGACAGGTGGTGTGGAGTGAGAAGCCCGCCGGGCGGTTCTTCGGCTCACCCATATGCGTCAACGGGAATCTGTATGCTCTGACGGTCGACGGCGACGTCGTTGTGCTTGCGGCCGGACCGGAGTACAAGCTGCTGGCGATCAATCCATTGGGCGAGAAGAGTCATGCGACGCCGGCCGTGGCCGACGGTCGGCTACTGTTGCGAACATTGTCGCACTTGATCTCGATTGGCGGTCGAAGTGATTGAAAGCGTTGGTCTGACGAGTCAATGCGCGGATGGATATGGAAAGGAGAGCGGCGATGGGCAAGGATACAGGAGGTTTGACACGGCGGCGTTTCATCGAGACGGCATCGGTCGGTTGGGGCTTGGGATTGGCGGGTAGCCACGTGCGGGCCGCATCGGGACCGATGGGAGGGACGCCCAAGGCGCAGCGTCTGCCCCGCGAGGTTTGGATCGCGAGCCTCTCGCTCAACGGGCTGCGGGCGGAAAACCCGAAGGAGATGACGAAGAAGGTGCTGGCCCGGATGGAGGAGGTGGTGCCGTTCGAGCCCGACATTGTCTGCCTGCCGGAGGTGTTTCCCTTTGCCAGTCTCACCGGCCCGGAGCCGTCCCTGGCGGAATCCTCGGAGGAGCCGATCGGGCCGTTCTCGCGTCCCTTCGCCCAGTTCGCCGAGAAGCACAAGTGCCATGTGGTCTGCCCGATTCACACGATCGCGGACGGTAGGTATTACAACGCAGCGGTCTTCATCGATCGCCACGGGCAGTGCGTAGGCCAGTACCGGAAGATGCACCCCACGGTGGGCGAGATGGACAGCGGCATCGCGCCGGGTGCGGCCCAGCCGCCCGTGTTCAAGACGGATATCGGCGTGCTCGGGGCGCAGATCTGCTTCGACATCGAATGGTCCGATGGATGGCAGAAGCTGCGTGCGGCGGGCGCCGAACTGGTGTTCTGGCCCTCGGCCTTCGGGGGCGGCTCGATGGTCAACACGAAGGCGTGGGAGAACAAGTTCTGCGTCGTGTCGAGCACATGGAAGGGCACGACCAAGATCTGCGATATCGACGGTCGGACCATTGCCGGCACAGGGCAGTACGCCGACTGGGTCTGCGCGCCGGTGAATCTGGAGAAGGCGTTTCTGCACTCATGGCCATTCTGCCGGCGGTTTGCGGAGATCCAGGCCAAGTACGGCCGCAAGGTCTCCATCCGCACGTTTCACGAGGAGGAATGGACGATCATCGAGAGTCTGGCGCCTGATGTCCGGGTGGCGGACATACTCAAGGAGTTCGATCTGCGAACACATGAAGAACACATCGGCGACGCGGACGTCGTGCAGCGTCGGTGGCGTGAGAAGATGAACGAACGTGCGTGAGCCGCTTACGGCACGTCGAGGTCCGTTGACGTTGCCTCGTAATAGACGTACGTGCTGGTGCGCGAAGGGCCGAGGCTGATGACATCGCCGTGTCTGAGGACGATCCCCGTGCCGTTGGGGTCCACCTGGCGGTCGTTGACAAAGGTGCCGCACGTGCTGTGCAGGTCGAGCAGGACGTGGCAGGAGCCGCCGTTGACGGCCCGCAACGCTATCCGGGCGTGTTTGCGCGAGACCTCTCGGGGGACGAAATACAACGTGTCGGTGGCCCAGTAGTCGGGCGCAGACGCGGATGGCGGTTCGAGAACGGTTGGGGGCCGGCCCAATACAATCTCCTGGTTGTCCAGGGCGATGATGCCGACAGTGGATGGCCCGGTTCCAATGAGATATGCCCCCGGCTCCAGGCGTCGCAGGGCCGCACGGATCTCGCGGACCCGTTCGGTCTGGTCGCTGCTCATGATGAACTCGAGCTCTTTGAGTCGAGACAGCCGGATGACCTTGTCGATGGTGACAAACAGCGAGTCGTTCTCATCCATGATGCCACCGCCTCCCAAAAGACCTCGCGGGGGACAGCCTTTCCCGTCCAGTGACGGACCGCCGCTTCGCCGTCATGAGCCGCAAATGCGAAGATAACGGGATTCTCACGGACGGTCAAGACGGGAAACGGTGGAATGCGGTGGAGGACCAGGGTTGCGAAAGGCTTGTCGAACTGCTATCCTGCAGCCCAATGGAGGTCCGCCGTGAGTGACCGGTCTTCGTGTTATGTGCAGATGGAAGGAAAGGGGTTCTCGATGAGATGCGTTTCGCGATCCAGGCTGATTCGAGTGGGCATGCTCGTGATTGTGCTGGCGGCGCCGGCGCTGTTGGCCCAGACCCGGCAGGAGATTCAATTCCCCGACATCATGGGGTACAGGACCCTGAAATGCGACCTGCACACGCATACGGTCTTCTCGGACGGGGCAGTCTGGCCCACGGTTCGCGTCGACGAGGCCTGGCGAGAGGGTCTGGACGTGATTTCGATCACGGACCACATCGAGTACCAGCCGCACAGGCAGGACGTTCCGACGAACCACAACCGGCCGTACGAAATTGCGCTGCCCCGCGCCAAATCGCTCGGGATCCTGTTGATTCGCGGGACGGAGATCACGCGAGACACGCCGCCCGGACACTTCAATGCCATCTTTCTGGACGATGTCGTTCCGCTCGACACGAAGGAGTTGCTGGACTGCATGGCCGCCGCCGACAAGCAGGGGGCGTTCATCTGGTGGAACCACCCGGACTGGATTCCGGAGAAGAAGGGCTGGTTCGACATCCATACCACGCTCTATGAGAAGAAGTACATGCGCGGGATCGAGGTCGTCAACGGCGACGACTACTACCCCGACGTGCACCGATGGGCGCTCAACAAGAATCTGACGTTCATGGGCAATTCCGACATCCACTCGCCGTCGATGCTCGAGAAATCGACGCCGGACAGGCATCGCTCGATGACGCTGGTGTTCGCGCGGGACAAGACGCTGCCGGCGCTGAAGGAGGCCCTGATGGCCGGACGAACCACCGTCTGGTATGAAGAGCAACTGATCGGGAGGCCGGAGTATCTCCGGGCGATCTTTGACGCGGCAACGGATGTCACCGATATCGACTACACCCAGGACGGCAGCGTGCGTTTCGCGCTTCGGAACAACGCGGATGTTCCTCTCGAGATGGAGCGAACCGGCAAGTTCGGCCCGAAATCCGTGAGCGTGCCGCCCCATGCGGTCCGTCTGATCCAGGCAAAAGTGCCTTCTTCGGAGACGGCGCATCGGTTTGAGTACGTGGTCGACAACTTCCTGGCGGCTCCGGGGCAGGGCCTGGCGGTCTGCCTGGAGATTCCGCCTCAGATCACCGTCGAGATCGAGGTCGAGACGCAGACGGTGAACTAAGCCGGACCTGGCGCGTGGCAAGAACGCCGTACGAACCGTGATCGGAGGCGCGGGGCTACTTCTTCTCGTCGCGGTTCATCGCCTCGATAAAGGCGTTGGCCTCGGCGATGGATGCCTCCATCTCCCGGATGAGGCCGGCGACGTCCGTCTCGATGGAGACCAGTTCGTTCTGGAGGGAAGCCAGTGCCTGGGCGTTGAGGTTGTGTTTGAGAAACAGAACCTGATCGCGGAAAGCGGTGAGGACCGGGTCAATCTTCATCTCGGCGCTGCGCATGGCCGCCACCACCCGCGCGTAGCGCAGTCGCGTCTGGCGGAGTTTGTCCTCGCTCAGACGCCGCAGGTCGGGGCTGGAATACTGATCGAGCTCGGATTCCCACTCCTTGAACAGGGCCTCGCCGACGCTCTCAACGTCGTTGATCCGTTTGGTGACCGCCTGTGCCTTGGATTCGCTGCGGTCCAGCTCGCCCTTGAGCTTGTTGTACATTTTCTCAAGATCGCCACCCTGAAAGTTCGTCACGGCGGTAAATTGTTCCAGGGCGGACTGGAACTGCTGTTTGGCCTCTTCCTGTGCATCCCGCGCGTCCTGGACGCGATCGACCAGCATGTCTCGCTTGGCGTAGCCGAGCTTCTCCATCGTGTTGTAGTAGACTCCGCCGCAGCCGCACAGCATCATCGACGTAACAGCCAGAACACCCAAGGTCAGCGATTTCATGTCCATTCCTTTCACAAGAACACCAAGCCGACACATGACGGGTATTGTAAGGTGTGTTCGCAGGCAGACAATCAGAAAAGAGGTGAACACGAAGTGAACAGGATGTGCGATGCGAGAGCCAACGGGCCGACCCACCAGAACCAAGCCCCGTCCCGTGCGAGACGGGGCTTGATTGGTGGAGGCAGGTGATAGAGAGCTGCTACCGTAAGAGAAGCGATAGCGGGTATGATGTGGTTTTTAGCTTCCGACCTGACCTGAGTTCACCTGGGTTAAAGTTAGAGGCCGTGAGAGCCTTTCTGGGTCCAATGGGAGCAGAGCGAACCGAAAGCCGACCTCGACCTCGGATGGCAATTTCCGTGCCGCCGAAACCGCATGCCGAAGAGTCGATTTCCTGCCTTCTGCCGACTGCCATTTCTGCCACCTCCTTATTCCGACCGGCATTGTGTTTTCCGTTGTGTTCACCCATTAGTGCCGCATCGGGCACTGTGCGTAACGCGGTTTTGGCGAATCCTGCATAATTTTTTCGGACCTAATGCAAGCCGTTGTAGAAGAAGGAGTTGCGTTCTTGCGATTGGAGGGCGACTTTCCCGACGCCCCCAAAAGAGTGTTGTGTGAATCCGGCGTGGTCGGCTCGCGGCAGTTGACAGAACGGGCCGGGCGCGCTAGTCTCCGGGTGGTCGAGACACCCGATGTTGGGGCGAACATAGTGCGGGTGCGGCGCGAGGGAAGCGACGGAGTTGACGGAGACCAACATGCCGAAGGCGTTCATTGCCGGGATCACAGGGCAGGATGGGTCGTATCTGGTGGAATTGCTCCTCGCCAAGGGGTACGAGATCTGGGGTCTGATCCGACGAAGCTCCTCTTTCAACACCGGACGGATCGACCACCTGTACCGGGACCCCCACGAGCAGCCTCGGCTGCGGTTGGTGTACGGGGATATGACCGATGGGAGCAACCTGGCGTCGTTGATCGGGGAGATCAAGCCGGACGAGGTGTACAACCTGGCGGCGCAGAGCCACGTGCGGGTCAGCTTCGACCAACCGATCTACACCGTGAACGTTGTCGGGCTGGGCACACTGCGGCTTCTGGAAGCGGTTCGATCGTGCGGGCTGCCCGTGCGGTTCTACCAGGCCTCCAGCAGCGAGATGTATGGCCGGGTGGTCGAGACGCCGCAGACGGAGAGAACGCCGTTCCATCCGCGAAGCCCATATGCCTGCGCCAAGGTGTACGGTTTCTGGCAGACTGTCAATTACCGCGAAGCCTACGGCCTGTTTGCCTGCAACGGGATCCTCTTCAATCACGAATCGCCCCGGCGCGGCGAGACCTTCGTGACCCGCAAGATCACGCGCGCTGCCACACGTATCAAATGCGGTTTGCAGGAGCAACTCTATCTGGGGAACCTGGACGCCAAACGGGACTGGGGCTTTGCCGGAGACTATGTCGAAGCGATGTGGTTGATGCTCCAGCAGGACCAGCCGGACGACTATGTGATCGCCACGGGCCGCACACACTCGGTTCGCGAGTTTCTCGACGAGGTCTTTGGCTACCTCGATCTCGACTGGCGCCAGTACGTGCAGATCGACCCGCGATACTTCCGGCCCAGCGAAGTGGATCTGCTCCAGGGCGATGCCGGCAAGGCCAGGAAACGCTTGGCCTGGGAGCCCCGCGTGGGGCTGCATGAGCTGGCGCGCATGATGGTGGATGCCGACATGGAACTGGCTCGACGCGAGCTGGTGATGGGAAGGCACATCGACGACGGCAGGGAGTCTCTGCAGACATGAGCGACTACTTCGCAAACAGGCGGATCGTCGTGACCGGCGGCGCCGGATTCCTCGGCAGATACGTGACGGAAGGGCTCAGGCGGCGCGGCTGCCGGCAGATCGAGATTCCCCGGATCGAGCAATACGACCTGGTCAGGCCGGACGATATCGCGCAGATGTACGAAACGATGCGTCCCGATGTGGTGATCCATCTGGCGGCCGTGGTAGGCGGGATCGGAGCGAACCGGGACCGGCCGGGGGAGTTCTTCTACCGGAACCTGATGATGGGGGTCCAGCTCATCGAGCAGGCCCGTCTGCGCCGCGTGGAGAAGTTCGTAGCGATCGGGACCGTCTGCGCCTATCCGAAATTCGCACAAGTGCCGTTCAAGGAGGAGGACCTGTGGGCCGGCTACCCGGAGGAGACCAACGCGCCGTACGGCCTGGCGAAGAAGATGCTGCTGGTGCAGTCACAGGCGTATCGCCAGCAGTATGGCTTCCATTCGATCTTCTTGTTGCCGGTGAATCTGTACGGGCCGGGAGACAACTTCGATCCGGCGAGCAGCCATGTCATTCCCGCCCTCATCAGGAAGTGCATCGACGCCGTCGAGACGGGGGCCGACCACATTGTCTGCTGGGGGACGGGCCGGGCATCGCGGGAGTTCCTTTACGCTGCCGATGCGGCTGAGGGCATCCTGCTGGCGACCGAGCACTATGACGAGCCGGAGCCGGTCAACATTGGCGCCGGGTCGGAGATCACGATCAAAGACCTTGTCGCCAGGATCGCCGAGCTGACGGGTTTCCAGGGCGAGATTCGCTGGGACCCGTCCAGGCCGGACGGCCAGCCCAGGCGATGCCTGGATGTAACCAAGGCCAGAGAGTGCTTCGGATTCGAGGCCAGGACGCCGCTGGATATCGGTCTCAAGGAGACAATCGACTGGTACCGGGCCGCACGCCGGCGAGAGGAGATGGGCCGCCGCTGACGTCCGGCCGCTGTGTTTTCTGCGATTTTTCCCGCAGGGCCTTGACAGTTCCGCTCGCAAGACGCTATAGTGCCACTGGTTAAGTTGTAGTGCGCCTGTAGCTCAATTGGATAGAGCGTCGGTCTACGGAACCGAAGGTCACAGGTTCGAGTCCTGTCAGGCGTAGTGCCAACACCGGCGTCACAGGGGGTGAAAATGCTCAAGGATGGACCACGTCTTCGATGTCTCGCTGGATGGGTTCTTGCTGCGGGCCTGCTTTGCGCGCGGCTCGGCAATGCCATGCCCACCAACGTCATCCTGTTCATCGGCGATGGGATGGGCTACGGCCAGGTTGCGGCAGCGGGCCTCTATGCCAACGGGGCATCGGGCACGCTTTCGTTCGAGGCCTTCCCTCATCAGGCTCAGGTCACCACAGCCTCGGCCAACTCGCCGATAACGGATTCGGCCGCCGCAGCGACCGCGATGGCGACCGGCTACAAGGTCAGCAACGGTGTGATCAGCGTCGCCCAACCGGGCGATGGACGCGAACTACCGATCGTCCTCGAACAGGCCGCCGCCGCAGGAAAGGCCACCGGCCTGGTGACGACCACGTACATCAGCCATGCCACGCCGGCGGCGTTCGCGGCGCACGAGCCATCCAGGGGGAACTACGGCCAGATCGCCCAAGACTATTTGAGGCAGACTCGGCCGAACGTTCTATTCGGCGGCAGTCTGTATCTCTCCGAGTCGGACGCCGCCGCCGCAGGTTACAGCGTCGTCAAGGATGCGGCGCAGCTCCAGGCCCTGGACACAGACAGCGCCGACTTCGTCTCAGGTCAGTTTGCTGCCGGCAACATGACGTACGAATTCGACCGGGGCCCGGCGGCGACGGAGCCGCACCTGTCGGAGATGACGGCGGTCGCCCTGAGCCTTCTGGACAACGATCCCCAGGGGTTTTTCCTCATGGTCGAGGGCGGGCGGATCGACCATGCCGCCCATGCCCATGATCTCGAAAGGACCATCGGTGAGACGCTGGAGTTCTCGCGAGCCGTCCGGACGGCGGTGGATTGGGCCGGCCGCTCATTGCAGTCGGACACGCTGATCCTCGTAACGGCCGACCACGAGACAGGCGGACTGAACATTCTGGCCGACGGCGAAGCCGGCCGGTATCCGTACGTCGCCTGGACGAGCGCGGGGCACACCGGCGCGAACGTTCCGATCTATGCATGGGGCAGCAACAGCGAGTGGGTCACCGGCGTGATGGACAACACCTGGATTCATCATGTCATGACAGCCGGGCCTCGCACAGTTCCCGTCTCCGGGACGCTGATGCTTGTCTCCATCGGACTGGTGTCGATGGCATGGCTGCGCGCCCGTCGCGTGCTTTAGCGGCCTCTCATCTCGTCCAACGTATGTTCCGTGTCCTCGCATCGAATACAGCATCAAGGCATGCGCAGCCACCGGAGGATTTCCCGACCAACAAAAAGGGAGACGGAAGGATGGTAAAGCACTTCTCTTCATCACCCTTGTCTCCCCACTGCGAGGTGCCTCGATTTCAGTCCATTGAAAACTGCTCATAAAGAGTCGGTTTGCACCCGCAGATTGGGAGCTATTGTCGAGTGGCCGCGTCTCGCTGTCAATTGTGGCAACTACGTATTTCCATCAATGTGAAATGGATGTCGGACCGGCGGGCGGACACGAAGGCCTTCGCAGACCTCAAGAAAAAAGGGCTGCGGGGAGACGGGCCCGCAACCCTAAAGATGAAACGGCTCTTAGAGCCTCTGTTACCGCGTACGCGGAGGGAGCGATGCGACCTCCCCCGGCGGCGATTCCGTCCGCTGTCCAAGAAATTGGTATGAGGTGCTGTCCCTACGCGTCTGTGAATCGGCGATCTCCGCCAGACCCTTGCTCCGCCTCTGCACACGAACCTGGAGGCGACGGACCGCAGGTCTCCGAATCCATGTGGGGCACCATAGTCGAGGGGCAGTTGTCCGGTCAATTGTGGCAAACACGTATTTTTCTCGGGACAGGCGTCTGAAGTCGCCGGACACACGAGCTGGCCACCGATGGCAGAGCGTCTGCCGAAGGAGGGGATCGGGCTGCGTGGCTTCTGCCTTCGGGCAAAATCTCGAAACCGCGATTTATCTGCTTGCAGAGGGCAGATGGGCCGGGTAGACTGGCGACATCGACGGTTTGGAGAGGTGGCCGAGCGGCTTAAGGCGACGGTTTGCTAAACCGTTGTAGGGGGTAAACCCCTACCCCGGGTTCGAATCCCGGCCTCTCCGGTCTCCCATGGCCTCCACAAAGGGGGCCGTGCATTCACACGTCGGCCGCCCCTTTGGCGTGTTTCCCCCTCCCTGCAAACCCGAGTCCCCAGGCGCCGGCGAAATTGACCCGGAGGCGCCATTCTGATACAATACGCAAAGTGAATCTCCTGCTTGTAGCGGGGTGTCCGAACCGATGGACGGCGGGTTGCTACCCTCAGTTGAGGATGGATGAGCCATGCGCTTGCGCATACGATCTATGTGTCTTGTATTCCTCGCGGCGCTCCTGGGGGCGGTGTGTGTCCGGGCCCAATCCGATGTGTGCATCAACGAGATCATGGCCGCCAACGATCTGGCGGTCAAAGACCCGCAGGGCGACTATGACGACTGGATCGAGCTGTTCAACCTTGGCGGGGTACCGGTCAGTCTCGCTGGCTTCCACCTGACGGACGACCTGGACGACCCCACGAAGTGGCAGGTTCCGGCCGGCACCGTCCTGCCTGCAAAAGGGTATCTGGTGATCTGGGCGGATGGCGACACCGGCGATGCAGGTTTGCACGCCGGCCTGGCGCTCAACGCAGGCGGGGACCGAATTGCCCTGTTTGGCCGCGATGGACTGACCCTGCTTGACAGCGTTCGCTTCGGTCCCCAGAGGGCCGATGTCTCGTTCGGTCGCGACCCCGATGGCTCGGACAACTGGATTACTCTGACGCCCACGCCCGGCGCGTCGAACGACGGAAAGGGCCTGCCCGTGGTTGAGGATTTGGTGTTCAACCACGATCGCGGCTTCTACGATCATCCGATCGAGGTCGTCATCACGACGGCCACGCCACAGGCTACGATTCGTTTCACGCTCGATGGGAGCACTCCCACGCCGGGCTATGGGAGCGTCTACAACGGGCCAATCCTGATTCAGTCCACGACGTGTTTGCGGGCCATGGCATTTCGGCCCGGCTGGAAGGCTACAGACGTTGAGACTCACACCTACATCTTCCTGGAAAGCGTCATAAGACAGGCGACGAATCCCTCCACAGGGGCCCAGGTGACGCCGGAAGGATACCCCAGTTCGTGGGGTTCGGTGACGGGCGACTACCAGATGGACCCGGATGTGGTGGGCCAGGGCGGTAAGGACATCTTCGGCGGCCTCTACGCCAATTCCATCCGCGACGACCTCAAGGCGGTCCCGACCATCTCTCTGGTCATGAACAGGGACGACTGGTTCGGCAGCAAGGGAATCTACATCAACCAGTCGCAGGACGGCACCGAACGCGTCGCGTCCATAGAGTTCATCGATCCCAACGGCGCCCAGGGCCTTCAGGTCAACTGCGCGATCGCGATGCAGGGCGGCGTCAGCGGCGGCGGGACCAGCCTCGACCGGTGGAAGACGTTCAAGCTCTCCATGCGGCCACGTTTCAAGGCGCAGACCGACGACGGCAGCCCCACCGGCGGCCCCGGCAAGCTCGACTTCAGGCTGTTTCCCGACTCTCCAGTCGATCGCTATAACACGGTGGTTCTCGACAGCGTGTTGAACCATTCCTGGCTTCATCCGGACAGCGGCCAGCGCAACACCGCCGTGTATATCCAGGACCAGTACATTGCCGATCTGCACAACGCCATGGGCGGGCATTCACCTCACGGCGCCTACGCCCATCTGTACATCAACGGCCTCTACTGGGGCCTGTACTACATCCACGAGCGGCCCGACCACGCCTGGGCGGCCGAGGTGTTCGGCGGCGACGAGGACGAGTACGACGCCATCAAGCATAACAGTGGGTCCGTCATCAACAGCGGCATCGGTGGCAGCGCCTCGTCTAACTACAACGCCATGCTGGCGGCGGCAAACGCGGTGGCCGCCGATCCGGATGATCCGGCCCGGTACGATGCCCTGTGCGAGCTGCTTGACATAGACGACTTCATCACCTACCTGCTGGCGAACTGGTACACGGGCAACCATGACTGGCCGCACAAGAACTGGTATGCAACACACCGCAGCGCTCCCGACGGCAAGTGGCGGTTCCACTCCTGGGACGCCGAGCACGTGCTCGAAGGCGGAAACGACGTCGGGGAAAGTCCGTCGGACATTCACCGCAAGCTTGCGCAGAATGCGGAGTATCGCCTTCGCTTCGCCGATCTGATCTATCGTCACTTTTTCCACGGAGGTCCACTGAGCTACCCCGCTTCGGCCGACCGATTCCTGGCCCGAATGAATCAGGTCGAGCGCGCTATCGTGGGCGAGTCGGCCCGATGGGGCGACAACCGGCAGTCGCGTCCTTACACGCAGCAGGACTGGCTGAAGACGCAGGAAAGCAAGTTGAACGGTTACTTCCCGAATCGCGCCGATCAGGTGTTGGGCTGGCTCAGGAGCGCGGGTCTCTACCCAAACATCGAACCGCCCGAATTTCAGGTAGGTGGATTGCCTCGACATGACGGGCACATCGCTTCCGGCGGGACCGTCTCGCTGGTGGGCAGCTCCGGCGCAATCTGGTACACCATGGATGGGACCGATCCCCGAACGCCTGGTTCCGGAGGGCAGACGGGTGACGAGTTCGCCTTCGTGACAGAGGATGCGCCGAAGGCGGTCCTGGTCCCGACGGCCTCGATCGGCCACGCCTGGCGCAATGTAGACTTCGACGATTCGACCTGGACCCACGGCGCCGGAGGTATCGGCTACGAACGCAGCTCGGGCTATGAGCAGTTCTTTGACATCGATGTGCAGGACGCCATGTACGGGCATAACGAGAGCTGTTATATCCGCATTCCATTTGAGGTGACGCCGGAGGTCCTGATCGAGGCCCGCGGTCTGCGGCTGCGAGTGCGATATGACGACGGCTTCGTGGCCTACCTCAACGGCGTCGAAGTGCAGCGGGCCATGTTCGACGGCGCCCCTTCCTGGAACGCAGGCGCTGCCGGGAGCCACTCCGACCTCGATGCCATCGAATTCGAGACGTTCGACATCTCTTCGGCAATTGCCCAGCTTCGTCTGGGCCGAAACGTCCTGGCGATCCACGGGCTCAATTCGGGTCTGACGAGTTCCGATTTCCTGATTTCCGTGGAATTGACCTCGACCACGGGTGGCGGTGGGGCGGTTCCCAGTGGGATTTCGCCAACCGCGATCCGCTATGAAGAGCCATTGACGTTGACCGAGAGCACGTGCATCAAGGCGCGTCTGTTGCGCGATGGCTCGTGGAGCGCGTTGAATGAGGTGACGTTCAGTGTCGGGCCGGTGGCCGAGAGTTTGCGGATCAGCGAGATCATGTACCATCCGCTCGATCCGAACGCCGAGTACATCGAGCTGGTCAACGTCGGCAGCGAGACGATCAACCTGAATCTCGTTTCGTTCACCGACGGCGTGGACTTCACCTTCCCGGACGTTGAGCTGGCGCCGGGAGCGTACAGCCTGGTCGTGCGCGACCTGTCCGCCTTTGTGGCGGCGTACGGCGATGGAGGGAATATCGCCGGACAGTACGCCGGCAGTCTCGACAACGCGGGCGAGCAGGTCGAGTTGCAGGATGCCGCCGGACAGATCATCCAGCGCTTCCGTTATCAGGACGACTGGTACGATCTGACCGATGGGGCGGGCTTCTCGCTGACGGTGCGAGAGCCTCGGACGGCCGGCGCCGATACGCTGGACGAGAAGGGCTTCTGGCGTCCCAGCGCCGAAGCCGGCGGCTCGCCCGGCTATGACGATGCGGGCGTGGTTCCCGAATTGGGCGCGGTGGTGATTAACGAGATCCTGGCCAATCCCGGCGGCGGAGCGTCCGACTGGATCGAGCTGCACAACACGACGGACGAGGCGATCGACCTGGGCGGCTGGTTCCTCAGCGACGACGC
>CAZNSM010000026.1:0-3486 GCA_964575615.1 uncultured Pirellulales bacterium
CGGATGTACGTCGTCCGTTCGAGGCCTAATACGCTTTCCACATATACAGGACCTGAGGCGTGCTGAACTCGTAGAGCGTCGTGCGATCGAGCTTGAGGACGCTGCGACTCTGGACACTCAGCATGTCCATGAAAGAGAAAGGCTTGCGATATTCAACTACCTGGGCGTCCTGTATGCCCGCCAGCGACAGGACCACCGCGACCACGTCGTCCAGATAGCCGACCTTGTCGATGAGTTTCTCGTCCAGAGCCTTGGATGCGACGAAGATGCCGCCATCGGCAAGCTTCCGCACTTGTTCGGACGACAGGGCCGAGGAACGTCCCGCCTGGACCACCTCGACAAACCGCTCGTACGCCGGGGTGAGCAGACGTTCCTGAATGTAGTCCAGCTCCTCCTGCTTCGGTGCGCGGAACGAACTGGGCCAGTCCTTTTTGTCCCCCTTGGAGAGAAACACGGGTTGCACCCCCAGCTTGTTCTCCAGCAGTTCCTGGAACACGAAGTAGCTCATGACCACGCCGATGGAGCCGGTGATGGTGGTGGGCTCGGCGACGATTCGGTCGCAGGCCACCGAGGCGTAGTAGCCGCCGGAGGCGGCCATGCCCTGCATGAACGCGACCACCGGCTGGCCGGTTTCCTGGCGGTAGCGGAGGATTTCCTGATAGATGCGGTCGCTGCCGGAGATCGTTCCTCCCGGTGAGTTGACCGCCGCAATGATCGCGCGCACGCTATGGTCTTTGCGGGCGGTCTGAAGCTGGCGGTAGACGTGGTCGGCCTGATCGTCGTCGATCACGCCTTCGAGGTGGATCAGCACGATCTTGGTGCCGCGGGGGCCTTCGCGAACGATCGACTCTTCGTAGAATCGCGCCTGTCGCGTGGCGATGACGGCGGCCAAACCGATCAGCAGCAGAAACATGCCGATGTTCGCCAGAAACGACAGGCCGAACAGAATCCCCCAGAAGATTCGCGACACGCTCGATCGCTTGCGGTCTCTGGGGTAAGGCGCGTACGCCGGCGGCGGAGCGGACGGCGGCTTTGCCGGTCCCTGGCCTGGGAGAAACGTGGACTCCAGATAGTCGTTGTCTTGATTGAATCCCATCTTCAACTCCTTGAAAAGACCGCCGGCATTATAGTGGCCCGCATTCCCATCGTCAATTTGCTTGCGAAACTGCCCGTGATGCGGTCTAATAAAAGTGTCTGTACAGGTGTGGAAACCACCTGCGACATCGCGGGGCTGGCTTGGCAGCGGTTGAGTTGAGGGCAGGCTGGCCTCGCGTCCTTGTATCCGTCTTGCGATGCGCGAGGCGCGACTGGTGTACACCTCAGTCAGCGTTCAGGCGATACGCGTACATGGAAGCAGCGACTGCGCGGGCCTCTGAGACGATCTCCGGGTAGGGAGTATCGCAGACATCGATGAAACCGATCTGGTAGTTCTCCCCGTCTCCTCGTCCGGTGGTGGCCTGATCTTTGTACTGGAACCAGTGCGTGCCCACGATGTAAGGGTTTCGCAGGGCGCCGCGCACATAGCTGCCGTACCTTGCAGCCCGATCCTGTTGGTTGTCCGTCGAGCGCAGACCGGTGTGGAACATGCCGCGATCGAGGGCGCCGAAATGGAACTCGCCGATGATCAGAGGCATGTCGATGCCGTCCGGCAATCTCAAATCTTCCACGGCGTAAGTGTAGCGGTTGTAGCTGACGACATCGCAGAACTCGGCGGCCGCCCGCGCCGCAATGTCGTTGACCCACGCGAAGCGGCAACCCAGGTAGAGTTGATTCGGAGCTGCCTGACGCAGTTCGTCTTGGATCGTTTCGAAGTAGGTCCGGGCCGTCTTCTCATAGAACGCGTGGAGGTCCGCCGTCGCCTTCTGTTTGTCCGGTGCAGCCTGGCTCTGGAGCAGGCTGTCCCACGAAGCATGATCGGTTCCCCATGCTTCGTTGAGTTTGGCTATTGTCTTGTATCGGGCCCTGAGATCCTCAACGAAGACCTTCTTGGCCGGCTGATCGGCGGCCGATGCGAGCGCCGCGACGGCCAGCGACGTGTCATCTCCCCACGACAGTTCGTTGTGAACGAAGTAGCCGATACACCACGGGTCGCCGGTGGTCCGGCCCTTCTCGCGGGCCAGCCGGTGGCGGAGTTGCGCGCGAAAGTCCGGATCGAAGACGTCGTAGAATTTGCCCCAGTAGCCTTCGGAGCCTTCTATGCGTTTGGACTCGAAGCCGATGGTCGCAACATACGGGGTCTTCCGCATCAGGTAGATGCTCTCGTCCGACCAGTTTGCGATCGTGTTGATCCCCCAGCTCTTGAAGCGTTGGTGCGTTCGTTCGGCGAAAAGCCGCTCGAAGTCCGGCCCGTACTTTTGCAGGAGATTGGCTGGGCTGAAATCATAGGTGCGATAGGGCGAGTGATCCTTGTAGTAGCCGTGCGGGGCCCAACTGCCGGAACCGTAGAATCGGGCAAAGGGCGAGTCGGGCGCAGGGAGGTCGCGAAAATACGCTTCCCGATCGCTGATCGGCGTGGCGTTTCCGGTGCCCACGCAGTCGATGCCGTGCGACCAGAACAGCCGGCCTTCCGGATCGACGAGCCACCACTTGCCCTGGTGTCTCTGGACCCGGAAGAAGCCGGTCGCCTCGAGTTGCGGTCCGCCCAGCCAGCCGCCGTATTGATTTCGCTCTTGCGGCCCCGGATGCGTCTGGAGTTCCTGCTCTTCTGCGTCCCTGCGGACGATCAGCTCTTCTGTCGAATGGGTCTTGCCGGGCCAGTCCTTATGAATGTACTGGCCGAACTCATCGATGAACGGCAGGAACGTCGCGGCGTCGAGCACCTCGATGTGCCCGCCGGCGTGAATCGGGCCGATCTCGAAGTCGTGATCCTCCTGGGGATGGTTCACAAAGACAACCAATTGCGTGACGTTGGCGGGATCGATCTTTCCCGCGTAGGTGGGGGCCGCTCTCATGCCGACCAACTCCAGCGGCGCGCTGAGCTTCCACGGCACCGGGAAGATACGGACGGTCAAGGTTGCCGATGCCTGGGGACTGACGGTAACGCTGTCGGTGACACAGTGGTGAGTGCCGTCGGCTCCCGGATTGTCCACGCGGCAGTTCACCGTGACAGATTTCTCACCTCGATTGGCCACTTCGAAGGCGATCGTTTCGTAGCCGGACAGGTCCCACTTTCCATCCGGGGCCTTGAGTGTGACGCCGGGCCACGGTGCCTTGTGACCCGTCCGGATGTGCAGTCCGTTCGGACCGGCTGGCTCTACGCGAGCATCGTTTGGCTGAACCATCTGGCCGTCGGACACCGCGCCGATGGAGAGCCTCACAGGGGCTTGCTGTGCAGTAGAGTTTCCGAGGGCCGGAATTAACACCGACAATGCCATGGGCAGAAGCAATGCCCAGATCAGCAACTTCAGTGTGCCGCGGTGTGCCGAGATAACGGTCATGATTCGTTCCTTCTTCAGAGATTGCCCGAGGCAGGAAATGCGGCTCAGT
>CAZNSM010000026.1:3586-41105 GCA_964575615.1 uncultured Pirellulales bacterium
GGTCATGATTCGTTCCTTCTTCAGAGATTGCCCGAGGCAGGAAATGCGGCTCAGTTCGTCTTGTGCTCCAGGAGATACCACATGGTCGCATAGGCCGGCGACAGTTCGAGAATCCTGCGATCGCCTTCTCCAGGCGAGATGGGCATCTGCTGCCTGGGCGAGCCGTCCGGGGCCAGCGCGTGGCCGATCCATTGTCCCTGCGGCAGGACGAGCGACCCGCGAACGGCCTCGATCTGTACCGGCGCCTGGCCCCAGTTGCGTCCGACCGTCCGACGGTCTTCGGAGAACCGCATGCCGGTGTTTTCGCATCGACCACAGGCAGTGATGAGAATACGTTTCGCGTCACCCAGGGGCGTGACGGTGAGCGCCACGAACTCGGGTCCGCTGATGCGAATGTCCCCGCGCGTGACCTTTGCGATTCGCTCCGCGTGTCCGATGTAGACCTGCGCATTCGGACCGGCCGCGTGGTAGAGGCCTTTGCCGGCGGAATCCACGGACCATCCCAGCGTACTCTGTTGTGAACCGCCCACTCCACCGATGATTGCCTTGGAGTTACACGAAGGCACATACATCGCCTTGAGCATGTCTGTGTAGGTGATGCCGGCGGCCTTGGCCAGAATCCCGAGCATGTTCCGATCGTGTTGAATGTGAAGGCCGGCCAGGCTGGCCAGCTCGTTCGAAGGATCGCCGATCCGCACAAAACGAGTCGGCTGCAACGGCACGATCGCCGCATCGCGGAAGATGGCGGCGCCCGCGCGCATGAAGCCCCACTTGGCAGGGTTCGTGTCGATATCGAAGAAGCTGCTGAACGTCTGGCGGTTCCAACTGTCGCCGCTATGGGAGTACGTGTAGAACCAGATGCCGTCCCAATCCTGGGCGGCTGCGAACGAGGCGATCATCGGGACGCATTCGGCCTGCGCGTCCAACGGAGCGGGGTGGTTGTATTCGCTGACGGTGAAAGGCTTGCCCGCCAGTCGTTCGGCCGCGATGCGGAACAGCGTTGCCTCGTTGGGATAGTCCGTCATCGGCTTCTGGTCGATCAGCCAGTTGCCCTGGTCCCAGGGCCGGCCGGGAAAACGCGGGTGCTGCCAGTAGGCGTGCGAATCGATAAAGTCCATGTCGCTCTGCGCCCACAGTCCCAACGGGCCGAAGACGATGGTGCCTGTAACCAGCGCTGCACAGCCCAAGTCACTCTTGATGAAGCGGCGCATCTCGTCGAAATAGGTCTTCTCGGTCTCGGCCAGGAACATCATGCGGTCGAGCATCCTCTGGCGGCTTTCGTTTTCCTGGAAGAGATGAACGCTGCCGTCCGCGAGCGATTCCTCCTCCGCCAGGCCGACTTGCCCGCCGGGGCGAACCTCGACGTTGGCCACATAGACTGGTGCCGGGTCTCCACTGAGGGCGAAGCTGACCCGCGCGTTTGTCTCGTTCGCCCTTGCTACGAAGCCAAGACGGAAACGTTTCCGTTCCGCACTGAGCGCGAGTGTTCTGGACAGGCCCATGTTGGCCCAGGGATCGTGAGCCTGGCCCACACTGCATCCGATTTCGCGCCCCCCATCGCTCCAGGCGTCGAACGAAACCGTGTAGTAGCGGCCCTCGGACAGCACCAATCCGCTCTGGGTCAACTGAAGGTGCCAGGCGGTCTCGTCGGCCTGATCGATCTCGACACGGATTGCGTCTGCGGTTCGTGAGACGGAGGCCCGACAGCCCGCGTGCCGTTCGAGGTTCCAGTGTTGGGACAGGTTTCCGGCGTCGTCCATCTGACGGAAGTCCCCGTCTTGCAGCATCGTTTCGCCCAGAGGTTCCGTTCCACGACTCCAGGCGACTCGAAGTGCTTCGTCCGCTTGGTAGCGTTCCCGCAGCCACCGAACGAAGCGGCCCTGCAGAATCTCCGCATAGTAGGGCGGCAGCGTTCGGAGTGTGTTGTCAGCGTCCCACATGAAGAGGCTGTCTTCGTTGGTGACCTCGACGAAGGCGACCGCCGGGTCGTCCGCGTAGCGGACTCCACGGTAGGGATTGACGTGGGTCAGCAGCTCCCGGGCGAACTGCTTCTGGGCGTCGATAAGGGCTGGCGTGAAGATGCCGGCGATCTTGTCGTATTCGCGGTTGGCCTTGGGCAAATCAAGATACTCGCTGTGAGCGCGGCCCACGTGGAGGTTGATATTGACGTAGATGCCCTGTCCGGCCAGCTCGTTGATGAAGTAGTCAAGCCGGTCCAGAGCCTGCGGCTCAATCGTGCGGCCATCTTGCGCGTTCCAGAGACCTTGCGGCCAGCGGGACGTGTCCATGTGATGGCATCGGACGCTGTTGACGCCGGCGGCCGCAAGCCGGCCGGCTACCTGCGGGGCGTCCTCATGGGTGGGGAAATTCGCCCCAAAGGAAAGATTGACGCCCCAGATGCGCACGCGGCGGCCGGCGCGCTCGAAATGTGCCTCTCGCGTTATGAGACGTTCCGAATCGGTGGAGATCGCCTGGCGGTCCCTGCTCCAGACAACATGTCCCGGATCGACTTGGGCCGGAATGACGAAGGGCACGAAATCCTGGCTTGGCACCGGGCCTGCCATCAGCAGGCTGAGCCCTGCCATCGCCCAGAACAAGGCGGCAGGGACCCTGCGGATTTGTCGTCGTGGCCTGTCATTGGTCCCTGCGGTCGGTCGTGGCTTCATGGGAGGTTCCCCGGAACGAAATGCTTGCTCATGCTGTTGCCTCCGATAACATCGTATCGCATGTGGTAGTGCTTCTGGTCGCTGAGATCAACGAAAAAAGGCTGCTGCGGTCGAACGAAGGTCTCAGAAGAACAGCCACACAGCGCGACTGGCCTGGGAGGCGCTCCCGTCGGAACGGCTCTGTGGTGAATTGTCTCGATGCCGCCGGTGGTCGGCCAGGCCCAAGGAGGAGGGCAAAAACGGCGGTTTTGTGCAAAGTCCACTGAGGAAGGGGGCGTTCGCGGCCGAAGATATAGACAGAATCGGACCGGTGCCACGGCGACCCCGGCCCGGTGCCTGACGGACCGAGGAGATACGAAAACGGAGTCAAACTCAGACCCGATGTCTGGAGAAGGAACATGGCAGTGGCGAGTGCAACAGCGAAGCGCATGACGATGCCCGAGATCAAGGACAGGGCCAAGGAGCTGGGGATAGTGCCCGGCAAGATGAAGAAGGCCGAACTGATTCACGCCATTCAGATAGCAGAAGGCTGTACACCGTGTTACGGCCGTTCCAACGGGCAGTGCCCCTGGCAGGAGTGCTGCTGGCGCGCGGACTGCTTCACGACGAAGGCGTGACCCGGGATTGCAGGGCTCCTTGTCCGGGGGCGCTCCCGGATGGCTGGACGGGCCCCGGTGGCCCGGAGAGTGCCGGACTGCTTCGATCTTGCCTCCATGATGTCCCGGCACCCCGATTCGGCGTTTGTGTGATGGCAGCAGCGTTTTTTTTGACAGTCGGCGTCGGGGCCGGTAATATGTATCTACGTGTCAAGGTGCATCCTTTCTTCCCTCGAAGGGGTGCCCCTGTTGAGCAGAAGAGGGAATCCGTAGTGAAGGCCCATGTGGGTCTGAGGAGAAGACGAAGTGGCAAAGGGGACTGTCAAGTGGTTCAGTGAGAAGAAGGGATTCGGCTTCATCATCCCGGATGACGGCGGTGAGGATCTGTTCGTCCATCACTCCAATATCGCCGGGACGGGCTTCAAGACGCTCCAGGATGGGCAGCCCGTGGAGTATGAGCCTGCCCAGGGCAGGAAGGGTCTGGAGGCGACCAACGTCCGGCCCTGCTGAATGACGACACGAAACAGATGAATGGAATGGCATCGCAGGCTGAGCGGGCCGTTCTGTTGGAACTTGTACCGTTGGCGAAGGTAATGTGGTTGCCCTGAAGAACCGGAAAGGCAGTCACGAGGGGCGCTAACGGGGCGGCGCTCTCCCAAAGGAGAGCGCCGAGAAAACGGGTCATTGTCGGCGGGAAAATGGCCTTTCCCAGATGGCCGCGCAGAGACTGTTTGCTTGCGGAGGCAGACGAACCAAGCTACCCGTAGTGCGGTAGGTCGGGGGGTGTCGCAACGGCTTGGGCAGGCGACAACCCCGTGTCGGCGGTTGCCGTCGGATTCAACAGGGGTACTGACTACCAGTCCTCGTCGTCCTCGTCTTCGTCTTCGTCGTCATCGTCCTCGTATTCCTCCTCCTCTTCATCCTCATCCTCGTCGTCTTCGTCTTCGAGGTCTTCGTCGTCATCCTCGAAGTCTTCGTCTTCGTCGTAGGCGAGTTCCTCTTCGAGCAGCTCGCAGGTGCAGTTGTCGGGCGTCTCGCCGCAGCCGGCACAGGTTCCATTCGCAAGAGGAGCGCCGCACGCATCACACGGAATACATCCACACGATTCACACATCTTCGCACACCTTCAAAAATGAGTTGTCGATTTCCATCTACGCTGCAAAACGGGTTCGCGAGAACCCACCTCCAACGGCGTCAACATGGTACGCCTGGAAAGGGGAAAAGCAATACCATTTGTGCAAAAATCGATGCATTTTTCTTGGGCTTGGAAAGGGGGTTTGCGTGCCGTTCCGCGAGGGCCCGATCGCCCGGCTGGGCACACGATCGGCCAGCCCGCCGGCTCGGCGAAGACAGCCGCGAAAGACACCGCCGGAGGGCACCATCGGCCGCCCGGAGACGGCTATGCGTAGCGTCTCAAGGCCAGGTGGATGATTTTGTCGATGAAAGACTCGTAGTTCATGCCGGCCTTTCGGCCCGCCTCGGCTACCTCCTCGCCGTAGGCGATGTCGGGATTGGGATTGGCCTCCAGCACGACCAGCTTCTCATCGGGCGTCAGACGCAGGTCGATGCGGCCGTAATCCTGGAGCTGAAGCGCCCGGTACACCCGCTTGCACACACGCTCGACGCCCTGCAAAACGCCGCCAGGCAGATCGGCAAACCCGAACTCGATCTTCCATTTCTCGCGGTATGCGCAGTCCCACTTGCAGCGATACGTCAGCAGGACGGGGCCCTGATCGCCCTTCTCGTTGAAATAGCACTCGCGCGCGGGCAGGACCGTCAGACGCTTGTTGCCGATGACACTGACATAGAGCTCGCGTCCCTCGATGTACTCCTCGGCGATGGCCGCCTGTTTCCATCGTTCGTGGATGAAGGCCGCCCGTTCGGCCAGAGCCTGCGCGTCGTAAACCAGGGATGCGTTGGAGATCCCTTCCGAACTGTCCTCGAAAGCGGGCTTGACCACCATCGGATAAGGCAGATTGGCGGGCACGCGCATCCTGTGACGGTACGGCAGAGAGATGAAATTCGGAACGCGGATGCGGTGCAGTCGCAGAATCTGCTTGCACAGCCTCTTGTCGCGCGCCAGCAAAAGTCCCATCGCGCCGGCGCCGGTGAACGGAATGTCGAGCAGTTCGAGCAGTGCGGCGATGTTCTTGTCCATTTGGCGGTCGCCGCAGAACTGCTCGGTCAGGTTGAATACGAGGTCCGGCGCCTGCTGCTTCAGCGTCGTGGCCACCGATGCGATGTCATACTCGGCCCCCATGGCGCTGACGCGGTGGCCCAGGCCGCGCAGCGCATGGCACACGTGGTATTCGGTGATCGTCTTGCCCTCGGAGTCTCGAAACTCCGGATCGTCCGGCGGAACTGTAGCCGGGTCCACCAGAACCGTGATGTGCAATCGTCGAGTCATGCTCACCTTCGTTTCTTGCTGACGGTCAGGGTGTTGCTGGCAATTGCCGTGACCATGGCGGTCAGGCCGATCATGGTCTCTTCGTCACCCCCGTCTGCCGAGAGCCCCAGCGCCTCGCATCGCGCCGCCAGCCGATTCACGAGCTGGAAAATGTCGAACTTGCGATGGCCCGTCCATCGGGTGACGTTGTTGACCAGTCGGGCCCGATGAGAGCGCACCAAGCGGGAGGCCTTGCGCCCGGAATGCACGGCACGGTCTACGGCAAACAAATCCCGCAGACTGTCGTCATAATAGCCCTGGAACTCGGTGCCCAGGATGCGCCGTTTGCGTTCGTAGTGGGCCGCCAAGGTGGACGTCATGCGAGCGGCCGAGTAGGGCGGATGGCCCTTGAACGTCACGATCGGAGGGCGGTCGGCGATCTGCCGCATCACGTGGTCCACATACTGGAGCTTCTTGATGACCGGCCAGCCCTTGTATTTCTCTTGCCACGCGCTGTCCGGTGTGAGCCAGACGGCAAACGTCTCGGCGAAGTCTTCGTCCGGATGCGATTGGGCATAGTTGTCCTCCAGGTGGAGGACAAACCGGCGCGAGTACGGCTGATAGGAATAGGAGTTGGAGTAGGGGGCGGAGAACAATCCGAACATCTGGCGCCATCGTGTGCGGCGGTAGAGCCGGTAGGCGTAGTTGAGCGCATGACCGCATTCGTGGCGCAGCAGCTTCCTACAGACCACCGGATCGCCTCCCTCGACCTCATACATCATCGTCTCTTCGAGCTTTCTGAGGCGCGGATGGGCCAGGCAGAACGGTATGCCGATCGTCGGGATCTTGTCCGGCGTGAGCCATTCGTCGGCCAGATAGCACGTCGGGTGGCAGGAAATGCCTTTTGCGGCCAACTCGTCGTGCAACTCCCGGACGAAGGGTTCGACGCAAGAGCCGGGAATCTGAAGTCCGAGGTCCCGGACGCGCACCTGGAGCAACTCCTCATCGGGCAGGTCTTCCCATCGGCGCGTCTTGTGTGTCTTTGCTCTTGCCATCCGTTTCACCGTGGTTCGGGGGACGTCCTTCCAGGTGTCTATACCATCAGACAGAGCCTATCGCAACCCCATGCCGAGCGACCGGGCCGATCCGAGTGGTTGAGCCGCTGGCCGGTGACGCCTCCGACTGTCAGGCAGCGAGGGGACGAGACGCGGCCGCGACGCTATCAGACAGATCGGTCGGGGGCACCTGTGGCCTGAACGGTTCTGGGGCCGCTGATCTGGATCGTCGCGTCGAGTTGTCCGTTGCCCTGCGTCTGCTTGCGGATGTGAAGGCCGGCGACCTGCGCGGCCACGGCCGAGTTCTCCAGCGCGCGGAGGAAGCCGATCAGGTGACGCAGAGGAATGGCCTCCAGCCCGATCTCGACGATGGTTTCGGAGTACCCAGGCTTTGCCGCCGGCGCATCCTGTTGCTGCATTCTCACCAGGTACGTCTTCAGGCCGTGTTGCTCGGTCAGGGATTCCAGGAATGGCAACAACTGGAAGTCCGGGTCCTGTTGGGCCATGCGTTCCTGCACTTTGTCGAACTCACGCTGGAACGCGAGGTATTCGGCGCTTCTGGCCTGGACCTCGCGGAGTTCGCTCTGTTTCTCCGGGATCATTCGCCGCAGCAGTTGCACTCGATCCCGCATGGGCTGGATCACCAGTGTGTACATGCCCCATACGGCCAAGGCGGCCGCCACACTGATGCCGAGACGTCGTTCTCTTCGCGTCAATTGGATCATTCACTGCACCGTCTTTCTGGACGACAGGGAAAGGGTGAATCTTACCGATCCCGTCTTGGCGTCTCTGCCGGGGTTGGGTTGGTCCACGATCTCAAAGCCGGGAATCTCCTCCAGCAGGCGCTGCCATCCGCTGAGTGTGGCGAAGGAGTCGCAGTGGCCTGTCACGCGGACGGAATCGCCGGCAATGAACACGTCATCGAATTCCAGATTCCCGTCCGTGGGGTGATGCACGCTCAGTGTGCTCAGAATCTCCAGCGGGGGCAGCCGCCCCGGCTGGAACGACGCCAGCCATCCGCTGTCGTCGCGGAAGGCATCGAGTTTCTGCTGGAGTTGGACCAAAGCGTTCACACATTTCTCATCCGGCAAGGTCTGCTCGAACACATCCTGAATCTGTCTCTTGAGATGTGTGTACTGGGATTCCAGGCGCGAAAGATGAACGAACAGCCCCAGAATCCACACGACCACCGTTGCCGCCAGCAGACCGCCGCAGACCAGGAGTTCCTTTCTCAGACCCGACGCGTCCTGCGTCTGCGTCGCATGCGCGTGCAGGAAATCGACCTGGGCGGCCTCGCGCGGCAGGAGCGGACGAAGGGCGAGCCCCTCGGCCACGCAGATGGGGAAGCCGGCACGAATTGTCTCATCGTGTTCGACGCACGCATACGGGTCCACCGGAATCACCTGGCAGCCGATCTCTTCTTGCATCGCGGCGGCCAGGGGCAGGATTGTGGCGGAGGATGCGATCAGGAAGACCCGCAGATCGGCCTGGGCATCGACACCGAAGAGCCTTCGCCAGGTGATCTCGATCTCGCGATCGACCAACCCCGTCACCTGCCGGCTGATGGATTCCATGTCACTGTCGCGGGAGATCTGGAGGGGGATGTTCCGGATTATGATCAGGCTGCCCTGCTGAAGCACCGCCATGCTCAGAACCGATTCGTCGATCATCACGATGACGGCCGTTCCCTCCTGGCTCTCCGGATGGTTGTAGCCGACCGCCGCACACGCCGCCGTGATCGGGGCCTCAATCCGAGTCACGCGGATCTTGGCTTGGTCCAGCAGGCTCAACTCTTCCTGGAGCAGATCGGTTGACGTCGTCGCCACCAGCGCCGAATGCCGTCCGTTCGGGAGTTGTCGGGTGGAGCAAACCTGAACGATGGCCTTCTCTGCGACAATGGGCAAGTCATCCCGCAGGCTCGACGGATCGCCGGCGCGGAGCCGGTTCAAGGCGGCGCCGTCCACTTCGAGATCCGCGAAGAAGATCGCCTGGTGGGGAAGGCATACCGTCACCTCCGCGTGCCGGTCAAATCCGTGCTCGGTCGTCAATGCGCGCAGCATGTCGACGGGGCTGTCCGTGCTTCGTCGCGTGGGCTTGCCAAAGACCCTCTCGATGCGGGGTCCTTCGGCGGTCTGCGCGATCTGCACGGCCCGCAGATGGAAGCGGCCAATGTCGATGCCTATCGAGTTCTTCACCATGATCCTGCCTTTTGTCCTTCCTCCGAAGCCTTAACGAAGCGCGTTGCGGTTACGACTCCCGGTAGAGGATAATATCGACATTTCCCGTCTGCGTGTTTCGGTGGAGCAGCGCTTCAATTCCAAAGGTCCGATCTTCGATCCGTCCTTGCGTGCTGACGCGGTAATAAGCGTCTCTGGGCCGGACTTCGATCGCGTCCTGGATGGCCAGGTAGACATTATCGGTCATTCCCGGGACCTGCCGGAGTTCGGGCACTGTGTCGAACGGCTTGAATGCGCGTCGTTGAACGATCATTCGGGCCAGGGCCGAGTCCATTGGCTCACAGAGCGACTCGATGACAAGCTGGGGAGCGGCGTTGATGTTGATTCGACCGCTGCCGGTCGTTGTCAGCAGGTCACGCAGGAGGGCGAAGGCCTCCGGCGTGATCCCTTTGACCCATTGCAGCTCGTCGATGGTGTCCATCGGCCCGTTTTGACATCGGTAGGAAGGTCTGAGAGTCTGATAGTAGCTGCTCTCAGCGCCCTGACCTGCGGCATTGACGAACGGCAACAGGGTCACTTCGTCATCCGGATCGACCCAGTCAATGATGGCCGCGACCACCTCGTACCCGATGCGCTGCCCGGCGTCCTTCCGGCGGTTCAACAGGTCGATCAGGCGGAGCAGTTGATCGATCTGCCTTCGATGGAGCTGACCGTTCTTGTCCTTGAGTGCGTTGACGTTGATCCGACCGCTCTCTTCCGTGATGGTCACGGTGCAGGTTCCGCCATTGATCGTAAATGCCTCTTTTCCGGTTCGCAGGTCGGCGAAACGATGGTCGTTCGTCACGTCGTTGGTTTCGGCAATGGCAGCGATGGCCAGGCTCAGGCCGGCGCGGGCGCATTGCATCGCTCGTTCGGACTGACGCAGGCTTTCCGCCATTTCCAGACTCCCGCACGCGGTGCGATGGAACGCAAACAAGAGGGCCGACAGCAGCAGGACCATGGCCAGGACGACGACGAGAATGAATCCGTTCCGGCGGCATCGATATGTGGGGCCGTTCATCGCGTCTGCCTCACATTCTTCCGATCGGTCGCCGCGTTCAGTATCTCGATGGTGGTGGCGCAATGATAGATGCGATCTTCCTCGTCCGTTACCGTGAGGCCAAGTCTCACGGAACGCGGCAGCCTCCCGCTCGTGTCGGAATTCCACTGAGATTGCCATCGAAGGCCGTCATGGAATTCAAGTTCGACGTCGGCAACCTGGTGCAACACGATCTGCCACCGTCCGGCCGCGTCGTCCGTATGGATCGCGTCGGTGGCGGGCCGCCAGCGCACCGCCAGCGTTCGTTTCGCCGGATCGTGCCGGTAGCCTGCGCGGGCAAGGCCCTGCGAGGCGTCGGGTCCGCCGCCGAGGGGGGCCGTTGTCAGGAAGTCCAGCACCTCGCCGTGCGGATTTCGGGTGCCGCCGAGAAACGCGGGGTGCGGCTTCGGCCGGCGAATCTCACCGGCTTGGTTCGACTCTGTGGCGTTTGGCTCATCGGGGCGACGGTACGCGCACCGAAGCTGCCTGGCCATCAGGCGCAGAACCAGATTGGCCCGCTGCGAGCACGTCAGGCGGCTGTCGTAGACCTCCATCGACCGTGACGTGGCCGCGTAGCTGCCATACACCATCGAGACGATCGTGGCGATCATCGCCAGTGCGACAAGCATCTCCAGCAGTGTGAAACCGGGATTAAGGCGCCGTTCGCTCATGGATTCGGGTGTCCGCCACATACGTTGTCATGGTCATCGTCTTCTCGTCTGAGGCCTGCTTCCACGTAACGGCAGTGGAAACCTCGCGCAGACCATCCTGGGGCAGACGACTGCTGCCCGGTCCGGCGATGCCTCGGACCTCGGTCTTCCAGGTGTAAAGTTGCCCGTTTCTGTCAACAGTGCCCGATGTGGTTCCCTGTCTGGGGAATCCCTCGGCGGAGGCTTCCGCGATCCGGGCTTGGGCCACAAACACCGCCTGGGTCGTTGCCTGGGCGGCGTCGGCCGTGGCCAGACTCAGCAGATGGAGCCGGAGCAGGCCCAACAGCGCGATGGACGCGATCGCCAGCGCGATGAGGACTTCGAGGAATGTAAATGCTTTCCATCGGATTCTGCGACGGTTCATAGTCTTCTGTCCGCAGTTCCTGTACAGCCGCCATCTCAGTTCTGAAGGTCCCAGGATTCGATGTCCGCGTCGTCCTCCACGCCGCCGATCTCACCGTCTTTGCCCGACGACAACAGGTCATAGTCTTTGCTGTGGACGCCGGGGCTTATGTAGATGTACTTGTTGCCCCACGGGTCAACGGGCACGGCGTCGAGATATCCGTCGGAATTGTAGCCCTTGATCCCCGGATCGTTGACCAGAGCTTCGAGACCTTCGGACGTGGTCGGAAAACGGCCGGTGTCCGTCTTGAACAGGGCCAGCGCCGACTGGATGCTGCGGATGTCGGCTTTGGCCTTGACCCGGCGGGCCTGTTCCGGCCGGCCCAGGATCTTCGGCATGATGATCGTGGCCAGCAGGCCCAGAATCACCACGACGATCATCAGTTCGATGAGAGTGAAACCCTTTTGTCGGTGCATCGTATGCATCGCTCGGTTTTGCATGGCATGGTTCCCTACAAAGCCTGATTGATTTCGAAGATGGGCAGCAGAATCGAAAGAACGATGAAGCCCACCACGCCACCCATCAGCAGCAGGATCATCGGTTCGAGCAGGGCCGTCAGGGTGCGCACGGTGGCCTCGACCTCGCCATCGTACATCTCCGCGATGTTCAGCAGGCCGTCCTCGACGGTTCCGGTCATCTGGCCGGTCTGAATCACGTGGAAGACCACCGGCGGGAACAGGCCGGTTGCCCGGACCGCGTTGGCGATCGTCTCGCCTCGATGGACCCCTTCCTTGATGTGCTCCGTGGCCTCGGTCATCACGTGGTTCTGACTGATCTTCTGGCTGATTTCCATCGCCGTGATGACGGGGATGCCGCTGTTCATCAGCGTGCCTAACGTTCGCGTCAGCCGGGCCACTTCCAGCTTGAAGAACAACGGACCGAACAGGGGCAGCCGGAGTTTGATCCGGTCCGTCCACCGACGGCCGTCCTGTGTCCTGGCCAGGCCCACCAAGGCGACGACCATCCCGCCGACGGCGACGAGAATGAGCACGACATGAGATCTGGCGAAGCTGCTGATGCCGATGAGTACTCGGGTCGGCAGGGGCAACTCCTGGTTCATCTTCACGAAGAGTTCCGAAATGCTGGGCACCACGAAAGACAACAGAAACATGACCACACCGACCGCGACGACCGCCATCATCGCCGGATAGGCGACGGCCGCTTTGACCTTGCCGGTCAGTTGCACGCGTTTTTCGAGGATGTCCGCCAGGCGCGCCAGCACCGCTTCAAGGGCGCCGCTGGTCTCTCCGGCGGCAACCATGTTGACGAACAGCGGCGAGAACAGACCGGGATGTTTGCCCAGAGCCTCCGCCAGACTGCTGCCGGCATTGACGTCGTCGCGAACGCGTGCCACGATCGGAGCCAGCGGATCGGCCGAATACCCCCAACGGACCCCGCGGTTCTGCGGTGTTCCCTGCATCTGTTCGACCAGGGCCGACAGGGCCGGCACCAGCGGCATCCCCGCGTGCAGCAGCGTGGACAACTGGCGGGCCAGACGGCTCAGATCCCTGGTGCTCGCGCGTCGGATCAGGTCCTGTCCCTGTGTCCGAGGAGCGCGGCCCGATGTCGCCGCCGGGCGGGCCGGCGCATTCGACCTTCGCATGGGCAGATGAATCTGTGGTTCAACGGCCGGCATGGTTGCCCACCTCTCGGCTTGTCTTGACGCTGTCCTGCGTGACCCGGTAGACCTCTTCGAGGGTCGTGACACCGGCCAGGACGCGGCGCATGCCGTCTTCGCGTAGCGTCGTCATTCCCTTCTGCACGGCGGCTTCCTTGAGGATGTGCGCGCCGCGACGCTGGATGATGAGGTCTTTGATCTGATCGTCGATCAGCATCAGTTCGAAGATCCCCGTTCGCCCGATGTACCCGGTGCGGAGGCAGTTCTCGCATCCGCCCCCTCGATACAACTGGACCCGGCTCTGGCCAAGCCGCCTCAGTTCGGCTTTGACCTCTTCGACGTCCTGGGGGTGATGGGGCTGCTTGCAGTCGGGACAGATCACGCGCAAGAGGCGTTGGGCCATCACTCCGACGACGGACGAGGAGATCAGGTACGGCTCGATGCCCATGTCGATCAGCCGGGTGACCGCCGAAGCGGCGTCGTTTGTGTGGAGCGTGCTCAACACCAGGTGCCCCGTCAGCGATGCCTGGATGGCGATTTCCGCCGTCTCCAGATCGCGAATCTCTCCGATCATGATGACGTCGGGGTCCTGCCGGAGGATATGACGCAGGCAACTGGCGAAGGTCAGTTCGATCTTGGGCCGGATCTGCATCTGGCCGACCCCAGGCAACTGGTATTCGACCGGATCCTCCACCGTCAGGATATTCCTTTCTTCGCTGTTGAGTTCGTTGAGCGCCGCGTACAGCGTCGTCGTCTTGCCGCTGCCGGTCGGGCCGGTCAACAGGATGATCCCGTGCGAGATGCCGATCAGCTCGCGAAAGACTCTTAACAGATCGGGCGTAAAGCCCACGTCTTCGAGGCTGAGCCGGCCTCGGCCCCTGTCGAGCAGTCGGAGCACCACACGTTCGCCGCCGGCGGTAGGGATCACCGAGACGCGGATATCCACCAGCTCCTCGCCTATGCGCACGCGGCTCTGCCCATCCTGGGGCAGTCGATGCTCTGCGATATTGAGATTGGCCATGATCTTCAGACGCGACAGCAGCGGCGCGGCCTGCGGTTTCGGCAGACTCAGGACGTTGTGCAACACGCCGTCCACGCGAAAGCGGACTTTGACCTCTGCTTCGTAAGGCTCGATGTGAATGTCGCTGGCCCGGCTCTGAACGGCCTCGAACAGAATCTTGTTGACCAGCTTGATCGCCGGGGCCTTGTTGGCGATGTTCAGCAGGTCTTCCGCGTGTGTCTGCACCGAGCTGGTGCTCGCGCTATTGTCGGGCGCATAGGTTTCGCCGAGTGCGTCCGCGTCGCGTTCGCCTTCGGCGGCATGGTAATAGCACTGGCTGATGGCGTTCTCGATCTCCGGCGCCGGACACCGCACGCGGGGACAGGCCTGGCCCAGGACGCTGACAATGGCGTCGTACGCCTCGACGTTCAGCAGGTCCGCCAGAGCGACGGCAATGCTCCCGTCCTCCATCACGATGGGGATCGCGCACTGCTTCTTGAGGAACTCCAGCGGCAGTCGTCGCACGAGATCGGCGTTCAACTGCTCGGGCGCGATCTTCCAGAGCTGCTGACCTTCTGTCCGTTCGGCCTGTCCTGTTTTCACCAATCAACCTCCTCGCACGGATGCGATCCACACACGCGCCGTCTGACGCCAGGGATCAGCGACTGTTTTCCAGAAGCGGGAGCATCTGTTCCCTCTTCTGCTCCGTCACCTGTTGCAGCTCCTCCTGGCTGGTCATCACGTACGGGGTGATGAAGATCAGCAGGTTCGTCTTCTGCACGCGGTCTCGCTGCCATCGGAACAGATTCCCGACTACAGGCACGTCGCCGACGAGCGGGACCTTGTTCTGGACCTGCGTCTTGTCGTCCCGGATCAGGCCGCCGATGACCACGGTGTTGCCGCTGTTCATCGTCACGATGGTCTGGGCGCTGCGCTTGGCGGTGGTCGGCGTATCCGACGAAGAGGCGGTCACGCTCTCGACCAGCTTCGTGAATTCGCTGTCGATCTGGAGTCGCACAGGCCCGCCCTGGTTGACGTGCGGCGTGATCTCCAGTGTGATGCCCACGTCCTTGTATTCGTACTGCTTGATCACGGTGGGCGTCAGGAGATCCGTCGTCTCGGTGATGCGCGACTGGACCACGAACGGGGTATTCTCGCCCACGACAATCTTGGCCGTGCGGTGATTCGAGGTCAGCACGTGCGGCGTCGAAAGGATATTGACTCCGGACTCCTTCTGCAGCGCTTGCAGCAGCGCGCCGATATTGTCGCCCTTCCAGGCGCCCACGGCGAGACCTTCGAGGTCCCCGCGGGCATAGTTGACGAAGGGGCCCAGGTTCGTGGCGGCAAAACCGCGCACGCTGTTGGAGACGGCGTCATCCAGCGTTGCCCAGTCGACGCCGAGTTCCTTCAGAGTGTCCTCGCCGATCTCCAGGATCGTCATCTCGACCAGAACCTGTTCGCGAACGATATCGAGCTTCTCGACGATCTGCGAGATCATCGCGAAGTCCTGAGGCGAGGCCACGATGATGAGCGAGTTCGTGCTCGGATCGGCAGTCACCTGGATCGGCAGCCGGGTATCGGTCGGGTCGGTCACCCGCATGCCAGCCAGCGCCGCTTCCAATGCGGGCGCCACATCGTTGGCGTCGGCGTTCTTCAGATAGGTCACGTGGACGTTGCCGGCGTTGGTCGGCCGTTCGACGTCGAGCTGGGCGACGAGCCGCCGGATTGTGTCGATATCCTGTGTGTCGCCCACGACGATCAGGGCGTTGGTCCGATCGTCCGGCAGGACTCTGGTGCGCTGGCCCACGGCCGGCGTAGACCGTGTCCGGCCGGCTGCGGAGGCAACGGCCTGGTTTTCGTCCAGGATCTGCACGATCTGTTCGCTGAGCACTTGGGCCGAAGCGTAGGTCAACGGAAACAGCAGCACGTTCTCTCGGGAGCCCTCCACGTCGAGCTGCGCGACGATCTGCGCGATGTGGTGGATGTTGGCGGACGTATCCGTGACCATGATCGAATTGGTCTTTGGATAGGTCGCCATCAGGGCCCCTGTCGACAGCAGAGGCTGAACGATCTGGCTGATCTCGGCCGCGTCGGCGTACTTCAGCGGGAGGATCTGCGTGACCATCGTATCGCTCTTTGGAATCGCCTCGGGATCAGCGCCGATGCGCACATCGAGATTGCGTTTGCTGGCCTCGGCCTTCGGGACGATCTTTACCGCATTGTCTGTTTCGACCGCGGCGTATCCAGCCACGTCCAGGATCGACTGGAGAAACGGGTAGATCTCCCCCAGCGGAACCGGCGTTGGCGACATCACCGTCACGGTCCCGCTGACGCTCTGGTGCGGGATGAAATTGATGCCTGTGATCTCGCCGATGGTTTTCAGGACGATCCGGATATCCACGTCCTCGAAGTTGACCTGCACCATTTCGTCACGTCCGCGTGACGGTTCGGGGGCCGCGGCGGAACCGTGGTCCGGGACCGGAGCAGGCGGCGTTGCGGACTCGCTGGCGCCGATGGAGATGCGCTGGGGCGAGGGCATTCTTTCGATCGGAGTGTCCACAACTTCCGGGACGGTCGTCCAGACATCCGATTCAACCGTCGTAGCCTGTGGAACATTCCATGTGGGTATTGCCGGCGGCTGGGAGGCGACGACGTTGCGCGTCTCAGCCCCGGACGTTGTCGGAGCGAGATCCGATGGGGATTCGACCACCGGGGTCGGCGGCTCATCGATTGGCTGAGAGGCTCTCTGTCGGGCTCGCCCGTGCGGCTGGATCGGACCGACCTCGCTGGACGAAACGGCGCGTCCGCCACAGCCGATACATGTCAGGGCAAGGATGCACAAGGCCATGACCGGCGGGCCGAATTGACGAACCATGTGCGCCCGTGCGACCTGCACACGGCATGAAGAGTCTATCGAGGGGCTGGGATGTTTCGTATCCAAAGTGTTCTCCGCTATCTCACAAGTCCAGTGACAGGTCTTTGGTCTTGCCGTTCCGCAGCAATTGCATGTTGATAGTGGACTGCGTCCTGGCCTTCTTGAGGACCTGGAATGCTTTCTGTTTGCTGTCGAGGGTCTGGCCGTTGACCGTCTGAACGATGTCGCCATTCCTCAACCCGACGATTGCGGCCAGCGGGCTCTGTTCGAGACCGGTGATTCTCAGTCCTTCCGTGCGTCCGTTCTTCACGTACGGCTCGATCGTGGCACTGCGGAACAGATCCTCCACATACCCGACACGAGCGGAAGGGGCAGAAGGCTGTTGGACCGCATCGAGAGGTCGTGGCGGACTCGCCTGACCGGCGTCGTTGGCGTCGAACCGCGCCGGACTTCTGGAGGCGCGGCCGGCATGCAGGGGCAGCACCTTGCTCTGGCCATTGTGGACCAGAACGATTCGGTCCGATTCGATCGACTGGATCGTGGCGGACGCGATGACATCGCCGATCTTGTACGGGCTGGTTGCCTGGGTGGCCATGTCTTCGATGATGGCGCGCGAAGTCGCGGGACCGCCCGCCACGATGCCCACCAGTCGCAGCCCGAGGGCCTCGGCCGAACGCAGTGGGCCCGCTGGCGGGGACGACAAGGTCGGCGAAGCGGAGGTCTGGTCCGTGACCCCGAAGAGGCCGCTCTCGACAATGACGGAGTAGTCGGTATCTGGCTGGAAGTCTGGCGCCTGTCCGCTCTCGTCGGAGACGCGTTCGCCGCCCGAGACGGCCTTCGGTTTCAGTCCGGACACCGGCTCAGAGGGGCGCCAGATTGCCTCGATCGCCACATACAGCAACGCGGCGATGAGCAGGGCTTTGGCTCCCCAAAACAGCCTCGATATCTGCCTGTCGTTCATCTGTCATCTTTCTCAAAAACGTACTCTGATCGCTGCTGACTCTATCGTCCGGGCAGGCTGGCCACTTGACACAGAGCAATGGGAGGGCGGTGGACGGTCGGATAGGCAGGGCGACGTAACGTGGAAGTGCGTATTATCGGACGAGAGTTGCCCGTGCAGAGGTGCTGGCCGGGTCGCGAGGGTACGGCTACGCAAGCATCAGTGCCATGATCCCATAACTGATGTTGGCCAGTCCATGAAACAGGATGGGACCCAGCAGCGACCGCGTGCGGACGAAGAGCCAGGCGAACAGCAAGCCGGGCAGGAACGTCACGAGGGCCACGGCGCGACCCTGTACAAAGACGTGGGCGAGCGCAAAACAGCCTGCGGAGGTGACGATGGCGATGGACTGCGGAACGATGCACGATCGCCATGGGCGGGCGGCGAGCAACCGCATGACGTTGGCCTGGAGATAGCCGCGGAAGAACAGTTCCTCGGCGACCGCGACGTACAAGAGTTGATGGAGCAGCCAGGCGAGCCAGCCGTTTTGACCGTCGATGGCCGGCCGCAAGGGAATGGGGATACGCAACCGTGCAGCAATCCAGATTCCGGCAAGCGTGACGGGCAGGACACAGACGGAAACCGTGACAACAGTCCAAAGTGTCTGTTGGACATCATTCCGATCGAGGCCGATGCGGGGGAAATGGCGTCGTGCCGTCCACGTGGGGAGCAGGGCGGCCGCCACGAGAATGGCGGGAATCATGAGCCACTGGAGCTTGGCGACCGGTCCCATGCAGACAAGGCGCGCCGCCAGGAACACGCCGAGGGTGACCAGGGCCGTCTCGGCCGCCAGCCGAGCCGGATGCTGGAAGCCATGGTCGCAAAAAGGGCCGGCCGGCTCGACGAGGGACGCCGAGCCGGCCGGGCCGGATTGTACGCGCGAGGAATCCATTCCGTTGTTATCCTTCGGTCGTTTCGAGAGAATGCCGTCTTCTCCGGTCCCGTCGCCTCAGAACAGCCATCACGAGTGCAACGATGGAGTAGGGCACGACCAGTTCTTTCGGCGAGCCGTGGCCGGTTGCAGAAACCGAGCATCCGCCGGGGTATTCGTCGCTGTCTTCGGGCTCTGGGTCGGAGGCCACCAGGTAGAACGGCGTAAAGTGCGTGGTCTTGAACCGCAGGGCGCTGAGATTGTCGTTGATCACAATGTTCTCGATATCGGTGATGCCGCTCTGGCTCAAGGCCCCGGTGAGCGAATCGTACCAATAGGGTTTCGCCGAGCCGCCCGTTCCGCTGAAGCGGTAGGGGATCGTCACGGTCACCGGCATGTCAAAGTCGATGCCGCTGGGACCGAAGTCATAGCTGCCGAGGCATTCGGCCGGCGCCACCGGTGGATTCAGAATCCGGGAGATGGAGATCCGCACGTCGGACTGACACGCTCCCGGCGGAACAATGATGGACACGTCGTCCGGCTCATCAATGGCCGCCGGATCAACACCGATCGTGGCGCCTGCCGAGGCGACGACCTGCTTGGCATCCAGCGGAATCGGATCGACGAACGTAGTTGCCGTGCTGTAGATTTCAGTGGGCGAGCTACGCGCGTCCGTCCAGACCACATAAGGGTTGCCGTAGCCGTCGACACCGATGGCCGGCTCACGCTGGCCGGAATTCGTGCCATCGTCCCCGACGAAGATGTTGGTTCCTGCCGAGCCGGGGCCCAGCTCCGCGATGAACAGATCGGTGTCCGTTGTACGCCGGCGGGCATGACGCAGGTCCTGCCAGCAGGCGAAGACCCTCGAACCCGCTGCACATACGATGGCAGGGGCAGACTGGCCGGCGCGAGAGGTGTCGTCGATGATGCTCGAACCGGTGACCGGGCTGGCCGGCAGGGCATTGAAAGCGGCGTGATAGATATCCGCATTCCCGGGAGCATCATCCACCCACAGCAGGTGCAGCATGGAGGAATCTCCGTCGTAGGCGACGACGGGATTGGTCTGTTTGCTTTTCGTTTTGACGATTGGGACATTGGCCCAGCTCGACATGTTGGAGGCAGAGCCGTAGATATCGGCCTGGCCGTTTCTCATATCGGTCCAGACGACATAGGCAACGTTGTCCGCACCCACCACCACGTCCGGCGTGATCTGGTCGGCCGGATCGCTGGTCAGACGGGAAGACAAGGCGTCGGCGAAAGCATTGGTCGAACTGATTGCGAAAATGTCGGCCTGGCCGTCTCGATCATCCTGCCAGGCGATGTACACCCGGCTGGGCGACTGGCTGTCGGTGGTCACCGCCGGATTGGTTTCATTGTGGTCGGAGTTGGTCACCGGAATCGGACGCGACCACGTGATTCCGTCCGACGACATCGCGAGAAAGATGTCCCAGTTGCCGCGCTGTCTGTCCTGCCAGACCACATAGAGGACTCCATCGCGGTCTTGTGCGATGTCAGGGTGACACTGGTCGGAAGCCGCGGTGGTGATAGGCGCCGGGGTGTCAAAGACCTGCGTTCCTGCGGCCATCGTGCTCACATAGATGTCCCGGCTTCCTTCCGTACCGCTACACCACACCACCCAGACGTTCCCGGCCGCATCGCCGACGGTGGCCGGGCTGCTCTTCGATCCCTCCACACCGCCGTCGCGGGTGACGGTCCGATTGCTTCCGAACGCACGCATCTCCGTGGTGAAGGAGTACGCATGGGTGTCCATGGTGTTGCCCGCGCGGTCGGCCGCATTGACCTGCACCGTGACCGTGTGGTCGAACTCGAATGCCTGGCTGGTCTGGTAGATGAACCGGTAGTCATTCGGTGTGCCGGATCGACTGCATCGTCCGTGCGGACTCTGGTAGACGTCGATATTGCCCTGGTAGACGGTGTTGCCATCGATTCGAATCGCAACGGAATCGGGACTCACGCCTCTGCCCTGGTCGGTCACGTGCAGAGTCACGAGATTGTTCAGCGACACCTGAATGTCGTCAGGCTCCGGCGAACAACGGGCCACCACCGGCGCCGTGCCGTCCGGGCTCGCACCCACGACGAAAATGGTCACTGTTTCACTGGCCTGACTGCTCCCGTCGCTGGCCACAAAGGTGACATTATGGGAGCCGACCTGAGATGACGAAGGCGTCCAACTGAAGCTGCCGCCCCCGAAGCTCGCTCCGGAGGGCAGACCGGTGGCCGAGTAGCTGATGGCATCTCCATCCGGATCGCTCGCGGAAACGGAAAACGTCAGAGCGTGGTTCTCATCGACGGAGCGGTTCCCGATTTGATTGAGTGTGGGAGCCCGATTGACGTTGCCCACGCTGATGGTGATCGTTTCCGAGTCCTGACTCTGACCGTCATTGGCGATGAACGTGACCTGGTAGGTCCCCGCCTGGGCATATGAAGGGGTCCAACTGAACGTCCGGTTGGAGAAACTCGCCCCGCTGGGCAGTCCGGTCGCGGAGTACGTGATCGAATCTCCGTCCGGGTCCGTTGCGCTGATCGAGAAGGTCAACGGCACGTTCTCGCTGATCGCCTTGTTCCCGACCGCCGCCAGGACGGGGCTGCGATTGGAGGGTGGGTTGTCCGGAGTCGTGTCCGGCTCAGGCACGGAATCCCTGTTGGCAGGGGTGACCGAGTTGATCACATAGCACCCCGCATCGTGGGGAGCCTTTCTCGAATTGCCATTCAGATCGGCGGCGGGAACGTACTGCGCGTTGGCGAATCCGACAGCCCCGGCGCCGGCGGCCAGTTTGTACGCCTCGTTCAGATTCTTGCCGTGCGTGTTGTTGTTGGGGAACGTGTAGCTGTACTGGTCGAACAGCGCGCCGCCCACGAAGAAATTGCCGGAGCCCTCGAAGTAGTTCGGACGAGCCGATCCGTCGTCTGCCTTGACGATGATGTTGCCGGGGTAGTTGGCGGCGGTCTTCCATCCTGTTTGATGGTCGCCGATGGCATACATCACGTTGCCTTTGACCGTCGCCTTGGCCGGAGGCGTTCCCGTGATGCCGACGAGAATGTTGTTGGCGATGACCATGCTCGATCCGTCGACGCCTGATACATTTGAGATGTACAGGGCGACCTCGTAGTAATAGGGGCCGGTTCGTCCATCCCGGTTCTGTCCGATCACTGTGTTGTTGCGGAAGACGAAGTTCTCGCCGCTCTCCGGACACTCCACGGCATTGCTGTTCTTCGTATCATAGACGAGGTTGTTCTCGATGAGCATGTTGCTGTAGCCGCCGCTCGGATGGCCGTTCTGTCCGTCATAGTGTCCGGGATAGCATCGGATACCTCGTGTGTTTCCGCTGTCATGGATGATATTGTTTCGGACGATCAGGTTGCGGGTGCGTATCTCCAAACCGCTGCCATGCTCGCCCTCGACGAATTCGATCTTGGTCGGGCTGGCCAGCGTTCTGCCGCTGCTCTGCCCGGTGATGGTCTTGCCCGATCCCGTCGCAAAAGCGGCCGCCGACGTCGGTCGGATCTGGATGTATTCAGATGACTGCGAGACGACCGTTCCGGAAGCTCCGGTCTGCGCCTGCGTCACGACTTCGTTGGCCTGGAAGTCGCCGGACTTCTGTCCGTAGATGTTCATGCGTATGACGGTCGGGTTCTGGTCGTAAATGTGATTGCCCGAAACGATGACAGTCTTGCCCTCTCGCGTGCCGCCGGCATTCAGCAGGATCCCGCTGCCGCCGGTATTGTAGATGGCATTGTCCGAGAAGACGATCCCGGTCCCGGCGTATCCTCCCAGGCCGATGCCCCTGGTGAAACCGGTGATTTCACATCCGTCGATGGTGACGTCCTGGTAGTAATCTGTGGTGTCCGACAGAAGGCGGACTCCGAACGCGGGCATACCGGCGTGCTTATAATGCACGTAGCCCCCCGTGATGCGGCAATCGACGACCTTGACCGCCGAGGCGTCCTTCAGCAAAACGGCGATGGCGTCTTGTGTGAGGCCGGTTGCCACCGTCAGACCCTCGAACACCAGATACCAACTGCGCGTCACGCCTGTGACAGATATGCGGGAGAACGTCGGGGTCTGTCCCGTGTCTGCGACGTACTTTATCGGGGCGCTCCAGGAACTGCCGCATGGGCTGCTGCCGGTCAATGCCAGAGAGCCGTAGCTTCCCGTGCGGATTCGGACCGTGTCACCGGGGGCCACCATGCTCTGAACCTTGCTCATGGTTTGCCATGGTTGCTGGGCCGTTCCCGGATAGCTGTCCTTGCCCTGCGTGGCATCCACATAATAGGTGGCGGCGCTGGCGGGTGCCACGGCGGTGACCAGCGGCGCCGCTGTCAGGATCAGCAGGACGATCCAGGTCCGCGCGCCGAAACGTGCGTTTCGACGGAGGCCAGGAAATGGGACTTGCGTGCTGTAAGACATAGATTCCCCCGTGTACTGTTTTGCCTCCCGCACGAGCGAGCAACCCGCCCGGGAAGCGGTCTATCGAGTTTGTGCGTACGTGCTCTTTGTGTAAACGGTACGAACAAAGCGAATCAAGGACAAATTGATTCCGCCCTCCTGGCGTGCGAGGTGCCGAGCGGCGAGGCGGACCCGGGGGGCCGCCGGCCTCGGAACAGAGCTAACTCGCCTGGTATCCCTCAGAATGATACACTGATCGTGGTTCCGATAAAAGGGCGTGTTTGTGTTCTTCTTGGCTTTGTTTTATCAGCCACGAGCAAGTCGCCGCTCGGGGGGGGCATGACAGGCCCTCAAATGGCGATTTTTGGCTTGAGCCACGTTGACAGTCAGCCGATACCGCCTATAGAATAGATGCTCTTTGACTGCTGATTTCCCGCACGGACGAGCCGGGGGGCGCTGCATTTCCCTGACGGCATCTTTTTAGGATGACTCTGCCGTGGAACGTTCGGTGGGGAACCACGAAATACCACCTTTAGGGTATGCTCATAGATGTACAGCCATCGGCGCAGGGTCGCAATCGGACATCCAGGCGCGTCCGCTGAGAGGCGTTCACGCGGCACGGCATCGGTGTGGAGTGCCGGGGGGATCGTCGTGTTGCTGCTGGTCGGAGCGGGCATTGCGTACCGCATCGGGGCGGCTCGACTGGGAGAGCCTGTGCCGATCCCGCCGCCGGTTTCGCTGGCGGAGGTCCCGACAGAGGTTGACGGATGGGTCGGCCAGACGCTGGATATTCCCAGTACCACGGAGGACTATATGCGGACGAACTTCGCGGATGACTACATCAGTCGTCGCTACGTCAACGAGGAGCAGCGGATGTGGGGCGACGCGTATGTGGTCTACTGTTCGTCGCGTCCGGCGGGGATGCTCGGACACCAACCGATGAGGTGTTTTCCCGCTCACGGCTGGCTCCATGATGGAACGTCGGAATCCGAGTTTGAGACGAATTTGGGCCGACGAGTCAGGTGTTTGATACACCGATTCTACAAGCCGGCTCCGGACTATCACCGGGTCGTCGTCCTGAGTTTCTATGTCCTGAATGGACAGGTCACCCTTCGGGAGGGGGAGTTCTCTGGTTTCCTTGGTCGGCGCCCGAACATCTCGGGTGACCCGGCGCGGTACGTCGCGCAGGTCCAAATCAGCTCCGCGGTCGAGCACTCGGCCCGGTCGCTGGCGGCGGTCCTGACGGATTCCGTTCTCGCCATTCTGCCGGACCGGGACGGTCAGGTGCGATGGTCGACCCCGCGCCGAGAGTTCTCCGAGCCAGCCGCCGCGGCGTCGCAAAACAACTGACGCACGGATCTCTGCGGCGAATTTGAGATCAACGAGATTCCTACATGGGGTTTGAATCTCGCTCGTCGGAACAGCCGACGGGGACGGAGTCTATCCAAATGCCACCGCCGCAGCGTCTCAAACCAACGGGAGGACGGGTTCAAGGCATTTCATGAATTCGCGGGTCCAGCTCAGCAAGAAACTGCTTGTGATCAACTCCGCCAGCTCGGTGGTGCGACACGTCCTTTCCGTGTCCGTGCTGATCTGGCTGAGCCAGTATCTCCTGCACCGCATCGGGGACGTTGAATACAGCCTCTACCCGCTCGTTGTCGGCGTGATCGTGTTTATTCCATTGCTGAGCGTGTTCCTCACGGCGGGTTTGGCGCGGTTCGTGACAGAAGCCTATGCGATGGGAGACGACAAGAAAGTCACGAGCATCGTCTCGACGATGACTGTTCCTTTGCTCGGCCTGGCCGTTCTGTGCCTTGTCGCGGGCCTGACTTTTTCCTGGCACATCGGGCACATCCTGACCATTCCTGCCGGGCGGTTATGGGACGCTCGGATCATGCTGGGGCTGCTGGTGTGCTGCACGGCGCTGCGGTTGCCTCTAACGCCATTTGTGTTCGGGCTCTATGTCGAGCAGAGGTTCGTCCTGCAGAACGTGATCGGCCTCGTGGCGGAAGTCGTGAGGATCGCGATATTGTTCGCGCTGTTGTTTGGGGTCAGCACGCGCGTCCTGTGGGTTGTGCTGGCGGAGGTCACTTCCCAGTGGTTCTCCTCGGTGGTCATGGTTGTGGTTTCGCGGCGGTACGTTCCGGCCATGCGGTTCTCGGCCCGGCAGATCGACTGGAGCATCGCGCGGCAGATCATGGGCTTCGGGGGCTGGAATCTGGTGATCAATTGCGCATCGTCTGTTCAGAGAATGCTCGATCCGCTGTTTCTGAACAAGCTGGCCACGCTGGGGGACATCACGTCGAACCACATTGCGACGATGCCGACGCGGCATCTGTGCACCCTGGCCGGTGTGGCTACCGCCCCGTTGGTGCCGCAACTGGTGACCATGCACGCCACAGGACGCCATGACCAATTGCAGCGTCTGTATGTGCGTGGCGGTCGTTATGGTCTGTGGGCGGTCATGTGCGTCACTCTGCCGGCGATGGTGTACTGCCGAGAACTGATTACGCTCTACCTCGGCGGCGAGTACATCGAGACGGCGTTTGTCATGGCTCTTGCACTATTGCCCACGACGTGGGAGTTCTCCCACTGGATGCTGCCTCAGTTGTGCCATGCGAAGGACCGGATGCGGCCGATCGCGTTGCGTTTTGCGGCCATGCAGGTGGTCCGCCTGGCGCTGGTTCTCGTGTTTGTGGGAGGGCTGAACTTGGGCGCCCTGGGGCTGGGAGGGGCGGGACTGATCGCGGCGGCAGCGAACAGTGCCGTCAATTTGCCGTTGGGATGGCGTCTGGTCGATGTCTCCCCGGCGCGCTGGTTCAAAGACGTGCTGATCCAGGGGGTAATTCCGGGCGCGGCCGCGCTCGTGGTCTGGCTGGGACTGGAATTGCTGCGCCCGCCATCGACCTGGACGGCGCTGGGTTTGTATGTGAGCGCGGGACTGCTGGTCTATCTGGCGGTGCTGGTGTTCTACTCGTTCGATACATATGACCGGATGCGGATCCGGACGGTCTTGGGCAGCGTCGCACGCGGCTTCCGCACGGGGCAAACGAAGCCTTCGCCGCTGTCCGTGGTGTCGAGCGGCACGGATGCCGATGGGAGGTGACGAAGATGCAGGTGTCGCAGACACGAATTGAGGGCCTGCTGTTGATTCAGCCGGATGTGTACCGGGACCAGAGAGGGTACTTCCTGGAGCACTACAGCCGGGACAAATACGAGCAGATGGGTCTGCCCGGCGAATTCGTCCAGGACAACTGCTCGTATTCGCGGCAGGGGACGGTGCGCGGCCTGCACTACCAGATCGGTCCCAGCGCCCAGGGCAAGTTGACCACGGTGCTCTATGGAAGGGTCTTGGACGTGGCGGTGGACGTCCGCTTCGGGTCTCCCACCTTCGGCGAACACGTGGCCGTCGAGCTGAGCAATGAGAACTGCCTGCAGTTCTGGATTCCGCCGGGTTTTGCGCACGGGTTTTCGGTGCTCTCGGAGGAGGTGGTCTTCTCCTACAAGTGTACCTCGCTCTATTCGAAGGAGAACGAGCGATCGGTGCTCTTCAACGATCCGGATCTGGCGATCGACTGGAAAGTCGCAGACCCGATCGTATCCGCGAAGGATCTGGCGGCTCCGCATCTGCGTTCGATCGCGAGGGACTATGTCTTCTCGCGGTGAAAACGCGGCGGGAGCGTTTCCGACGGTCGCGATGCGTCAAGTCTGAGAGGGGCCATGTCGGGACGTCAAACAGAGATGAGAAATGGGCATGATTGAGCCGATGTTGTCAGAGGAACCACAACAGGCGGTCTCGAAAGAGGCCGCATCGGCGCCCGACGTGCCGAGACAGACCCCACAGGTATGTCTGCTGGGTGCGTCCTTCGACACGGGTAACCTTGGAGTCAGCGCCTTGGCCGAGAGCAGTGTCCGCTGCATTCTGGCTCGCTGGTCCGATGCGCAGGTGATTTTGCTCGCGAGCAGCCGCGACGAGGGCTGGCATCGACTGAAGCTGGCCGACCGAACCGTGGCGATCCGGAAAGTGCCCATCCGATTCTGCCGGAACGTGTTTCTGTCGCACCACTATGGCGTGCTCTTCTTCCTGGTGCTCTTGCTGCGGGTGTTTCCGTTCGACGGCCTGAAGAGATACCTGGCCCGACGCAACGCCACGTTGAAAGTGCTGCTCGACAGCCGGTTGTTCGTGGATATCACCGGGGGCGACAGTTTCAGCGACATCTACGGCCTGGGACGGTTTGTTCAGTCGTTCCTGATCCGGATGCTGCCGCTGATGTTGGGCAAAGACCTGATCCTGTTTCCTCAGACGTACGGGCCGTTCAAGAGAGCGTTGTCGCGATCGATGGCTCGCTACGTTCTGCGGCGAAGCCGGAGGATTTACTCCAGAGACCAGGCCGGCCTGGATTTCGTCAAAGAACTGCTGAAACACATCGACTCGCAGGACCGGATTGCCTTTGCCCCGGACGTGGCGCTGCTTCTGGAGCCGCGCCGGCCGGCGGTTCTCGATGTGGAGGGTCTGGACGCTGCGCAAGACGGCGCCTTGACCACCGTGGGCCTGAATGTCAGCGGTCTGATCTACTACGGCGGCTACCGCGGAGGCAACGAATTCGGATTGCGGGTCGCGTACAGAGAGCTGGTGGACGCCATCGTGGAACGGCTGATGCAGAAGGAAGGTGTTCGGATCGTGCTGGTTCCGCACGTGATTCCCTCGGACGTATACGAAGGCAACGTCGAGAACGATCTGGCCGCGTGCCTCGACGTGCACGGGCGGCTCTCGGTTCGGTATCCCGGAAGGTTGTTCGTGGCGCGAGGGACCTACGACCAGGGCGAGGTCAAGTACATCATTGGGATGTGCGATTTCTTCGTTGGGACGCGGATGCACTCGTGCATTGCCGCGCTGTCGCAGCACATCCCGGCCGTCGGGGTCGCCTACAGCAAGAAGTTCAAAGGGGTTTTCCAGACTGTTGGCGTTGAGAATCTGGTCGCGGACATGAGATCGTCGCAGGCCGATGAAATCCTCGCGACCATCGAGGCGGCGTTTGCCTCGCGCGAGTCGATCGCCCGTCGGCTCCGCGAAACCGTGCCCGAGGCCAGGCGGAAGGTATCGCGCCTTCTGGAGGGTCTCGACGCATGAGACAGCCTTTCGACACGGTTTCCGACGTCGTTGCCTGGCGGCTCTGTCTGGGTTGCGGCGTCTGTGTCTCGGTGTGTCCCGAAAAGGCGTTGGCCCTGTTGGACGTGGAGAACGACGGGCTTCGGCCGACGAGGGATGCTGCCCGATGCGCCCATTGCGGGACGTGTCTGGCGGTTTGCCCGGGGGCGGCCATCGATGGCCCGCCCGCGCACGCTTTGGCGCTGGACTCGTTGCGGCAAGCGTGGGGTAACGTGCTGGAAGTCTGGGAAGGCTATGCGACAGACAAGGAGATTCGTTACCTGGGCTCGTCCGGGGGGATTGCGACGGCGCTGTCGCTGTTTGCCCTGGAGAGGCTGGGTTCTCCCGGCGTGCTTCACATCGGCAGCAAGCCCGGGCATCCCCTGGACAACGGTCCCTTCGTCAGTCGGCATCGGGAGGAGTTGCTCGTGCGGACCGGTTCCCGGTACGCTCCCGCGGCCCCTTGTTCCGGGTTGGGAACAATCGACCGCGACGGCGAGGCATCCGTGTTCGTGGGAAAGCCCTGTGATGTTGTGGCCCTTCGCAAATGGCAGGCTCTGGGGGACGGCCGCGCCCGGTCGATCCACCTGGCGGTCTCCATCTTCTGCGCCGGCACGCCGAGCACGGAGGGAACCAAAACGATCCTGGCGCAGTTGGGCGTACGCCCCGAAGAGGTGACGGAGTTTCGGTATCGCGGATGCGGCTGGCCGGGACGTACCGTGGCCAGGACAAGCTCCCGAAGCGATGCGGAACGCTCCATGAGCTATGAACAGTCCTGGGGCGACATTCTCAGCAAGCACACGCAGTTTCGCTGCCGGCTTTGTCCGGATTCGACGGGGGAGTTGGCCGACATTTCTTGCGGCGATCCCTGGTATCGCAAGGTGGAACCGGATGACGCCGGCCGGTCCCTGGTCCTGGTCCGGACCGAGACGGGCCGGCAAGCCCTGCACGAGGCCATGAAGGCCGGCTACGTGACGCTCGAAAAGGTCTCCGCCGACACGCTGCCCATGTCTCAGGCATCCCTTCTGCGGCGCCGAGCCCACCTGTGGGGACGCCTTGCCGCGTTGCGAGTGCTGGGAGCAGCCGTCCCTGCGTACCGGGGCTTCTCGCTTTACGCGAACTGGCGGATGTTGCCGCTCGGGGAGAAACTGCGTTCGCTGCTTGGCACCGCCCGTCGTACAGTCCAACGAAAGTGGTACAGACGTGAGCGCGAAGGTATGCGATAACTCGACGTGTGAGGCCATGATTCCTTTGGGCAGCGAGGCGGTGTCAAACCGCTGTGAAACCCGACGTGGCAGCCGCCGGCGGCGAACGCTCAAGACACTCTACTACCGGATTCCGCCCTCGTGGCGGCGGCTTCTTGACCCTCTGGTCCGCTGTTATCGGCTATACGATGAGATCCGACCACGGTTCTGGATCGGGGATAGTCAGCAACGAGACGATGGGCTGTCGATCTCTATTCTCTGTGTCGCCGGCACCTGGGACAGGAACTTCCTGTTCGATCAGATTCTCGGTCGGCGACATCGGGAACGGTGCGTTGGGCGCGCCTGGCTGTGGAGTGTCGCGAAGGTCCTGGCCCGGAAGGGGCCGGATTGCTGCGCGATCCTGGTTCATGTCCGGCCGAGTCTTCGCCGATTCCTGGGGTCTCGAAGGTGGCTTTGTATCCCCGCCTGGGTGGTCGGAGAAGTGGAACTGCCGCTGTCTCCGCAGGTTCTGGCCAGCAGCAATGTCAAAGAAGACTTGCGGAGGATTCGTAAGAATGCTCTGGGTTTCACGGTGACGCGAGATCCCCGGCAGTTCGACGACTTCTACGCGAACATGTATGTCCCACATGCCAAAAGGTCCTACGGAGACGGCGCGCGGCTCTGGCCTCGCAGCCTGTTGGTCAAGCATCTCGATCACGGCGAGCTTCTGCTGGTGACCCGGCAGGGGACACCCGTCGCCGGAGAGCTGATCAGTTACTCAGAGGCGGGGCCGTTGCTGGTGGTCAGCGGCGTTCGAGACGGCGACAGGCGGATGCTGCGGGATGGAGTCGGTGGCGCCATCTACCATCTTTCGTTCCGCCATCTGACGGAGCAGGGCTTCACCAAGGTGGGGCTTGGCAAGTCGAGGGCGTTTCTGTGCGACGGGGTCCTTCGGTACAAGAAGAAGCTGGGCATGAAGCTGGTCGGTACATCAGAAGGGTATTTCTACCTTCATGTGCCGCGCGACACGGAGGCCGCGCGAGCCTTCTTGAAGGACAACCCGCTCATTCTGGCCGATGATGGAGAATTGCACGGTGTGGTGTTCACGGAGACGAACGCGGGCCCGTTGTCGGAAGCGCAGGGAGCCGAGTTGGACAAGGAGTTCTCCTACGATGGGCTGTCACGCCTCTGGATCGTTCCATTGGATTCCTCGGGCGTTCCACTGCGAGTGCCGGCGTTGTGGGCGAGTCGCATAAGTGTGCGAGGTGCGTTGGAAGTCCTTGGTCTGCCCTGGGGAGCGACCGCTGTCGGTGGGTGTATGGCTGGCGGCCGATGACGGGCCCATAGGCATGGATCGGACAAGTATGACAAGTCAGGCAACGATCGCTGCGACGGCTGCCGTCATGCCCGCAAACGACAAGGAGCGACACCCGGACAGTGCCGGCCCGTCCTGTTCGTCTGAGCCACAGAGGCTGTCAAACGCCCGCCAACAAGACGCACAGAGACTACGGAGACTGGCCAGGAGAATTGATGAGTGCACCCCTCGGCGTCTGCGCTGGATTCTTCGGCCTTTCGCCTATGGCTATGAGCTGTTCAATGAGATCCGACCACGGTTTTGGATTGCCGAAAGCCAGCACTCTGCGGACGGCGCGAAGATCATGGTGCTCTGTGCGGCCCAGGAACGCGACCGCAGATACCTGCTCCGCCGGTTCCTCGGCGACACCTACCGGGAACGCTGCATCGGCCGGAGGTGGTTGTGGGAGATTCCCCGGGTGACCGTGCAAGAGGGACGCGGGTGCTGCCTGGTCGCCGTCAAGACTCTGGGACGCTTTCGCCGACTCTTGAAGCCGGAACAATGGTTCTATGTTCCCGGCTGGGTGGCAGGCGATGTCGAGCTTCCGCTGGACCCGGGCGTCCTGCGCATGGAAACCGTCCGGTCTGATCTTCGGAAGATTGGCAGGAACGCGCTGCAGTATCACGTGACACAGGATCTCAGACAGCTCAGAGACTTCTACGATCACATGTACGTGCCGTACATCGCGCAGGCTCATGGCGACAGTGCCGTAATCATGCCCTATGAGTCCATGAAGGCGGCCTTCCCGCACTGCGAGCTTCTTCTGGTGATGCAGGCGGACGAGCCGATTGCGGGGCTATTGATCTCCTATTCCGATGCCGTGCCTCGGTTGTGGAGCCTGGGAGTACGAGATGCCGATCGAGACCTCGTTCGCGCCGGGGCCATTGGCGCGCTGTACCATTTCTCGCTCCGGCATCTCTGCGAGAAGGGGTACGCCAGAGCGAACCTCGGCTTGTCTCGTGCGTTCCTTCATGATGGGGTCCTACAGTACAAGAAGAAACTCGGGATGAGGCTTTCCCGGGCAGGCAGGGAATGGTTCGCCGTCCGAACCCTGGACGACTCCAAGGCCACTAGGGTGTTGCTGCGGGAGACGCCGCTGATTGTCGAGCGTGACGGCCTGCTGTGCGGCCTGATCTGCGTGGACGCGAGCGCGGACCAGCTTTCGGAAGAAGACTGGGAACGGCTGGACAGGCAGTTCTTCATGCCGGGACTGTCCCGGCTTCTGGTTGTTCCGCTCGGTGGTTCCTGCGACATGCAGAAGATCCCTGCGAGACTTGCAGCGAGAATCGCCGTTTGCAGCGCATCGGATATCCTGCGGGATGACTGGTACGGAAAGAAGGCATAAGTCATGACACAGATCTGTGCCAGTCGCGCAAAGGCGGAGGTTCACAACGCGAGCTTGACGGTTTGCTTTGCGACGCGTTCGGTCGGTGAAGTGAGCGAGACGTGGATGTGGCGTCAGATCGTGGGCATGGCCCGCATGCGGGTCCAAGTTTTGACATGGCGTTACATCAACACTGACATTTTCCCTGTCGGCAGTGTGCCGATGAACATCATGCAGGAGGCGGGGTGCTGGCCGGAAGAAGCGTCCGGACTGATGCGACGTCTTCATCGATTGCGGAATCTGTCGCGTCGGAACTTCTTTGCGACGACGCGCCGGGAGTATGCCGCCATCGGCCGCATCGTCCGTGCGATCCATCCGGATGTAATCCTGTGTCAGTATGGGATGATGGGGTTGCGGATGCTCCCCATCGCGCGCGAACTTTCGATACCTCTCGCGGTGCATTTTCACGGTTCCGACCTTGCCGGCGGATTGGCCAATCGATGGTATCGATGGAGCATCGAGGCTGCCCTTCGTCGATTCGATGCAGTCATCGTGGTCAACACCATGCAGCGGGATTGGGTTGTCACGCATGGGGTGGACCCGGCGAGAGTGCATGTGATTCCCTGTGGCGTGCCCGCAGAGCAGTCTCTTCCGTGTTTGACAAAGGAGCGGAGTGGTTCGCCGCTGCAGTTCATCGTGGTCAGTCGCCTTGTGAGATTGAAGGGAGTGGACATGACGATTCGGGCCTTTGCCTCCGTCGTACGCGAGGTTCCCGGGGCTCGTCTTGTCATAGCCGGCGATGGACCGGAGCGCAGAGACCTGGAGGCGCTCGTAGAGCGTCTTGGGCTGCGGGACAACGTGTGTTTCACGGGGTGGTTGTCTCAAGGCGACGTACGACATGCGCTTGAGCAGTCGCATGTCTTCGTCCAGCACTCTCTGGTTCCTGAAGGGTGGCCCGTCAGCGTGGCCGAAGCGTCCGCTATGGGACTGCCGGTGGTGGTGACGGATTGCGGCGGGCTGGCGGAGCAAGTGGTGGATGGCGTGACGGGGCTATTGGTTCCCGCAGGCGACGTGCCTCGCATGCAAGAGAGCATGCTGCGGCTTGCGCGCGATCCCCATCTGCGCTCGCGCCTTGGAATGGCGGGACGAACGCGCATCATGGAGGAATTCGACGTCAAGAAACAGATTGCCGAGCTTGAGGACGTGCTCATAGGCTGCGCACGTGCGTCATGAGTGATTTTCTGATTCGTATCGGACACGACTGTGATTCCGGACGCCTACTCGCTCTGCTGAAGGAGCCATACGGCGTGCGGGCTCCCCAAGGACGGGGTTTTGACTTCGCCTGGGGCAGCGCGGCGGTGCTGGAAGATCGGCTTGCCTCCAACGCGAACATCATCGGCGTAGATGGAGGAGTTCTTGCCTGGGTGGGGGACCTCGTCGGAGGCATGTCCGAGACGTTCCGAGCGGCTTTGATCGCGCGCCTTGCATCATTACACCGTTTGGCCCAAGGCCACAACGATTTCCTGGAAGATGATCCGGTGTTCCGGCAACTGAACGGCGCCTTTGCCATTCTGTACGCGGATGAAGCGGGGTTCCGTATCGTGACCGATCCGTTGGGCACGACGCAGGTGTTTCTGGGGCAGGGACGCGACGGGCAGATTGTCTCGGCCGGCACACATGCGGACTTGGTTGCGGTGGCCGGCGGGATCGCGGACGAGCTCGACATCGCTTCGCTCGCCCAGTTCCTGCGCCACGGGTATTGCGTCTTTCCGGGCACGATGTACGAGAATCTCGTCGAAAGCCAACCGGGCACCGTGCAGGCGATCTGCAGCGAAGAGGACCAGTTGCAGCCGAGGCAATGGTCGTACTGGCGACCGCCTGCCGAGGCACGGACGGACTACAGCGAGACGGATCTTGCCGATCGGCTGCGCGAGGTGTTTCTTGCCGCCGTGGCGGAGCGGTGCGGGGCCGACCGAACCGGCGTGGCCTTGAGCGGGGGCCTGGATTCTCGGCTGGTGACGGCCGCCGTTCCCAGGGACAAGGCCGGTATCGTGTTCACCATGTGCGACCGGCTCAATCGTGAAGCCAGGACGGCGCGGCGCGCTGCGGCCGCATATGGGCGACCCTGGTTTCCATTGATTCGCCACCCGGAGTATCTTGCAGATCATCTCGTGGAGGCGGTCCGGTTCATCGGATGCGAGTGCGAGTTCGTGCACGCGCATCTGCTCGGCTTTGCGGACACCATCGCGAACGAAGTGGACGTCCTGTTGACGGGCGATCTCCTGGACACGCTTCTGAGGGCGTACACGGCAAAGGATTTCGTCTGCCGGCGCCGGCTGGGGGGACTTCTCCCGAACCGCTATGAACGGATTCCGTTCGATGGCCTCGACGTACCACGCGATTTCTGGGACGCGCACATGCCGCAGGACGTGCTGGAGAGCATGGCGGAGCGCCGGAAAGATTTCTGTGACAGAAACGCGGACCCGCGCCGGGGCAGCGTGGCGGAATTTCTGAAGATCTATCCGTTCCGGCAGTGGCTGGAGGTGGCCACTTGGGCGGCGCAGAGAAGACGTCTGCCCATCCGTCTGGCGGGAGCGGATCGGCGGTTGCTGGATTTTGCCTTCACCTGTCCCGTGGAACTCAAGCTCGGTGACCGTATTTTCCTGAAAGTGGCGCAAGAGGTTATGGGCCCCGGCCTGCGAATTCCCTCTGCCAACGACGGCGTTCGGCCTTGCAGCGGGCATCTCTGGCGTCTGGCGCAGCGGGGGATCCGGAAGCTTGAGGATCAGCTCGCCGGCGTCATGGAAGGCCTCGGGCGGAAGGCCCCGATTCAACACTCCTGGCACGACTACCCGACCTGTTGGCGGGAGAGCCAGGGGTTGGCCCGCCTCCGCCTCGCGTATGGGCCGAATCTCCGCAGTCTCGATGGTGTGCTGTTCAAAGGCCGTGGCCAGGTTCTCCTGGAGGACGAAGAGCTCCGCTGGGAACATGGGCTTCGCCTTCTGCAGTTGGCAGTATGGCTGGGGCTGGTGAAGGGATACCGAGGGGTTTATCGACGGGACTTGGATGCGCGGACGTCAGACGGGCCCGAATCCCTGCTTCCTCATTGTCATTCAGGATACGGGTGTCCAATGGACGGATACAATCGGAAGTCCGTTCTGCCGGTGGTAGAGGCGGGCAAGAAGACGTCGCCGAGTGGCGCCGAGTGCGCTGTGTGCAGCGCGGAACGTGTGGACAGTGGCAAGAGCAGCGTGAGGTCCGAGCCACTGTCAGATTCGACTCCCGGATCGAGCGTGCCCCACACGCGGCTGCGGCCCTCCACCGAGAGCACCTCGGCCGACACGCAAGACGTGCGGACGCTGTCGGTTGCCTTCGTTCCTTACTGGGGCGCCAAGAACCCGTATCAGGATGCTTTGGCCAGACATCTGTCGGCCCTGGGAGTCAGGCTGGAGAAGGGGTATTCCCTCAAAGATCTGTTTCGATACGGCATCCTCTTGACTAGCAGGCCGGACATCGTCCACTTGCACTGGCTTCCGGAGTTCGGATGGCGAGAATGGCGGTTCCTCCGGGCCATGGCATTTGTGTCGCGTCTGGCTCTGTTGCGACTTCGGGGCGTCCCGTTGGTCTGGACCGTCCACAATCTGGCGCCGCATGAGTCGCTCCATCCGAGATTGGATTGGCTTCTGGCCCGCATGGTTGCTGCTCTGTCGAGCGGCCTGATTGTCCACGGCCAGAACGCCAGACAACAGGTGATTGACACGTGGAGATTGCAGGATCGTGGGCATTTCGCGGTGATCCCACACGCTAACTACATCGGCGATTATCCCAACCATATAGATCGCGCGGCCGCCCGCGGGCGGTTGGGTGTCAACGATTCGCGCGTGGTGTTTCTCTTTCTTGGCGCGGTACGACCCTATAAGGGCGTGCTGGAACTGATCCAGGCCTTTCAGCAGCTCGGGCCGGACCGTGCCGTCCTGGTCATCGCTGGCCAGCCGCTGAACGAGGAGTTTCGGCGGAAGATCGAGGCGGCCAGCGCGGGGCTGGGCAACGTACAATTCCATCCCGGTTTCGTGCCGGACGATCAGATTCAGGTATATATGAACGCGGCCGATGTGGTGGTCCTGCCGTATCGGCATCTTCTGTCGTCCGGTGCCGCTCTGCTGGCGATGTCGTTCGGCAAGCCCTGCGTTGGACCGGCGATGGGATGTCTGACCGATGTGCTGGATGATCGCGGCGCCTTTCTGTACGACCCCGCAAGCGAGACGGGGCTTCTGGAAAGCATGCGGCAGGCGGTGGGGAGGGCCGAGGCGTTGTCCGCAATGGGCCGGTACAATCGCCAGAAGGCCTCGCAATGGACATGGGCAAGCGCGGCCGCGGCCACCAGGGCCCTGTACGAGCGGTGTCTGTCACGGACCTTGTCGACCGGTCGAGGGATCATATCCGCACGGAGAGACGGACGCTGAGAGAGCGGCCGGCTTTTTGGCGATGAGGAATTAGGGCGTTCATGCCATGACCATCGATCTGGTGTTCATTACCTATCAGCGGCTGGAATACACGAAGTTGGCGCTCGCATCGGTTCTTGCCGACCCGACGGAGGAGTTCTCGCTGACGATCTGGGACAATGCCTCGACGGACGGGACTGTGGACTACCTCCGGAAGGAGGTGAGCGATCCCCGCATCGCGGACATCGTGCTCTGTAAGGAGAATGCCGGCCAGACGGCCGCTGTGAACGAAATCTGGGGACGGTCGAAGGCGGACCTTCTCGGCAAGCTGGACAACGACTGCCTCGTTCCAGCCGGCTGGACGCGTACGCTGGCACAGGCCCATCAGGATATCGAGAGGCTCGGGGTGGTTGCCTGCTGGCATTACTTTCTCGAGGATTTCGACTACGAGCGCGCCAAGCACAAGATCCAGACGTTTGGACGCCATCAGATATTCCGGCATCCGTGGACCTGCGGGACCGGGCTGTTGATCAAGCGGAGCGACTTCCAGGCGTTCGGGCCGATCCGGGAGAACGCCACCACGGCGTACTGGCTGAAGATGGCGTCGGCCGGCCGGATCAACGGTTTTTATTATCCGCTGATCTGCCAGGAGCACATGGACGATCCGAAGAGCCGCTACTGTCTGATGCACCGCGAGGGGAGCTTTGAAGAGTACCGCGATGTTACCTTTGGTATGCGCGCGGGATATTACCATGACATGGACAGTCGCATGAAGGTGCGTCGCAAAATGGTGAAGAACCTGTTGGAGCACCCGTTCGATCCACGTTGCTATCTGGGTTGGCGCGGCCGGATCCGCAATCTTCGCGAGCATGCGACACGATTGCTGTCGAGGTCTGGCGTTGGGCGAACGGGAGGGGGCACATGACAAAGTCGGCCTCTGCATACGTCCGGTTCTGGGGCCGTCCTGCCCGGAAGTGTCGTTACCGTCTGATGGAATTGTGTTCTGACAGGCGTTCGATCAGTTCTGTCATCCCGTTCGGGGTGACCGCAAGCGGCTATTGCCGGAGGGCCATCTGTCCGTGATTACCATTACCCAGGGAACCATCGCGTTCACGATTCTATTGTCTCTGGCGGTGTTGCTGGTGCCGAGGAGATATTTTCTTTTGCCCTATATTGTGGCGGCCTGCTTTGTTCCGGCGGACCAACGCGTCATCATCATGGAC
>CAZNSM010000027.1:0-40483 GCA_964575615.1 uncultured Pirellulales bacterium
TGCGTCTATGCGGCGGACCTGGACGGCGATGGCGACCTGGACGTCCTCTCGGCTTTTTATATGGACTCCAAGATTGCCTGGTATGCCAACGACGGGACGGGCCAGTTCGGACCCCAGCAGGTGGTCACCACACAGGCCGATGAGGCGCTCTGCGTCTATGCGGCGGACCTCGATGGCGATGGCGACCTGGATGTCCTCTCGGCTTCTTGGTACGACAAAAAGATTGCCTGGTATGCCAACGACGGGACGGGCCAATTCGGTTCCCAGCAGGTGATCACCACAGGGGCCTGGGGACCGACCTGCGTCTATGCGGCGGACCTGGACGGCGATGGCGACCTGGACGTCCTCTCGGCTTTTTATATGGACTCCAAGATTGCCTGGTATGCCAACGACGGGACGGGCCAGTTCGGACCCCAGCAGGTGGTCACCACACAGGCCGATGAGGCGCTCTGCGTCTATGCGGCGGACCTCGATGGCGATGGCGACCTGGATGTCCTCTCGGCTTCTTGGTACGACAAAAAGATTGCCTGGTATGCCAACGACGGGACGGGCCAATTCGGTTCCCAGCAGGTGATCACCACAGGGGCCTGGGGACCGACCTGCGTCTATGCGGCGGACCTGGACGGCGATGGCGACCTGGACGTCCTCTCGGCTTCTGCGGATGACGACAAGATTGCCTGGTATGCCAACGACGGGACAGGCCAGTTCGGTCCCCAGCAGGTGATCACCACAGAAGCCGTAGATGCCCAATGCGTCTATGCGGCGGACCTGGACGGCGATGGGGACCTGGACGTGCTCTCAGCTTCTGTGTGGGACAACAAGATCGCCTGGTATTCCAATGACAGATTGGGCCAATTCGGACCCCAGCAGATAATCAGTACGGCGGCTGTTGGTGCAAACTCCGTCTACGCGGCAGACCTCGATGGCGATGGCGACATCGACGTCCTCTCGGCTTCTATGTGGGACGACAAAATCGCCTGGTACGAGAACGAGTGAATGACTGACAGGATTACGCGGCATCCCAGTGTCTGGAGGGGCCACTTCCGACGCCGTCCAATATCCGGCCAGCCGGGATCATCGCAGGTCGTTGTGTTAACTGATTTCTGACAACTGACCTCGCGTCCTTTCCATATCATCGCGGGGTGTGGTCCGCCGGACGCTTACTACCTACGCGGGTGCCCAAGGCGCACGCGAACCGCGGCGGATGATCTCAGAACAGGCCGTGGTCGGTGACCGCGTCGGCCTGGGTTTCGATCCTCTCGGGGCAGTCGGCCTTGGAGATATCGCAATACCGACATTCCCCCCAACTGGGGACTTTTGGCGCCGGTTTGGACCCGCCAATCGCCAGGACGGTTTTGCGAAACAACTCCTTCAGGTCGGCGTCGATCTTGGACGCGGGTACGTCCACGATCGTATTGCCGTACACGAGGCGTCCCTCGAGTTTGCGTCCCTTGCAGTGGCCCTCGACGTAGGGCAGCGCCAACATGTAGACCAGGACCTGGAAATGGTCCGAATGCCGGGGTGTACCGGTCTTGCAGTCCTCCACATACGCCTCTTCGCCCCGAATGGCCACGATATCCGGCTTGCCGGAGACCTCGATTCCATCGGTGCCTTTGAGCGTGAAGGAGTTCTGATCTTCGGCGTATACAGTGAACCCTTCGGCCTCTAATTCAGCCTTTCGGGCACGGAGCAGTTGCGTGTGATCGGCCGTCCACTTGGCCAGGTCCAGACCGCTGGGCAGCTTCTCCCAGATGTAATGCGAACGGAACCAGCTGGCCCATTCGCACTGCTTCTCACCGGCCATGAGCTTGGAGAGCCAACTGACCCAGATAAACGGATTGGACCGTTTGGCCGCCGGACCTGCATTCTGCTTTGATGGGTAGTCGGAACGATTGTTTTCGTTTTTCATCATATTGGACAATCGCAGCGGTCCCTTATAAATCTTCCGCTGCATTGGTGCAAAGCAGCGCGACCGATACGGGCGAGGGCCTCACGAACAACCCCATGAGATATGGGCTCCGGCCGTGCGGAGGGAGAGGAAGCGAGACTTTGCCGGGGGCTGTCACTGCACCGAAGTGCAGCCGCTCACGGGCAAACACATTATAGCAGAGAGCCCGTCCTTCATCCAGGCCCTCACAGACAGAAGACGCTGGGACCGAATCGAGCCCGGCCATTCCTATGGCAGGCGGCCGAAGATACTTGGCAGCAATGCCTCCATGTCGAGGCTTTGCGACGTCATCACTTCAGAGGGCCATTCATCTGATCCTTCATCAGTCGTCCCGGCTTGAACAACGCCCTGCATTTGGCTGGGACGCGAACTTTCTCGATAGTCTTTGGATTTTGGGCCATCCGGGGTGCGACGGTTCTCGTCTCGAATACGCCGAAATCACGCAGCGCGATGCGATTGCCCTGGGGCAGCTCATGGATAACTTGATCGAAGAATGCCTGGACGACGCCCTTGGCGCATCTGTGCGTAAGGCCCGTGCTCTCAGCGATGCACGCGACCAAATCCCTCTTGGTAGTGGCCATAACCCGCCCTCCGGAACCGCGGAGATGATTCGTTTATGTCGGTCGGAACCAGAGCCAAGTGTATTGCGAAAGGGCGCAGCGGGCAAGCGTCCATGTGTCATGAGCGGTTCTCTGATGGGGCAACGCCGGCACCGCAGATGCCGCCAAAGTGCATCGGGTGCCCGGATTCGGGGCGATACGATCTGGGTGAGGGGGCATCGTACGGGTTGTCCTATGATCCCCAGCAAAAGTAGCTTTTTTTCGCTTGACAAGGGTTTTAGGGAGGGGCATTTCGCCGGAAATGAAGGTGTGTAGTGACATTTCGGCGACATGAATCTCGCGGGATCTGGGGCTCGCGTTAGGTAGCTTCTGGTACAACTGGATTGACGATGTTCCAATCCTCGACCGCGATTGTAGCACGAGGAATAACGGGGACGCCTGGCCGCAGTTGTCACATGCACCATCGCCCGCGAGAAGCGTGGTTCATCCCAGTCCCCGCAGCGTGCTGCGGCTGTCGATCACGCCCGTCTGTCTTCCCGGATTCCTGCAGACTCGCGTCAGAGTCCAACGCGAGGCATGTCACGATCATGAGTCACAAGTTCCGCTTCATGGCCCGGAAGCGTCGCTGCCTATCAGAGGATTGTCATCCGCACGTCTTGGCGAACCGATCACTCTCCAATTGTGATGACATCCACTTCCGCATAGCCGATGTTGCTGTTATTCTCGGTGTTCCTCAAAGCGCGGAGCTTGATGTAACGGGCCTCTTGCGGGACAAACGTCTTGGTCTGCCACCGAGGATTGTTCTTGATGTTGGAGAACTCCCCTTGATCGACCAGTGTCCATTCCACATTGTCGGCGGAAACGTAAAACTCGTAGTTCGTGATGATCCCGGGCCCCCACATGCCTTGGTCCGGGAAGTATCGAAAACCACCAAGGCTCTGTTCCTTTCCCAGATCGATGACCAAATCGACGGGCAAACGTCGGCTTCTGGGTTGATGCCATGCCGTGGATGGGTCCCCGTCCAGGAGGGCGTAGGCCTTCTGATCGTCGATGCCGACAAGTCTCCAATCCTTTCGGGGAAAGTCGAAGGCCTCGTGGCATACGGGACTGCTCTTGCCCGAAGCGGGTTCGTAGGCCATGGCACTGACCTGCACTTTCCCTTCGGTGGGAAAAGGACCAGTGTATTTGTTCGAATTCACCGTCGGCAGGCTGCCGTCCATGGCGTAATACACAACCGATTCCCTGTCGGCCGGCGTGATGATGATGTCCCCAGACTGGTTTCTGATGATGGCCGGAGACGTTAGAATCTGCGGCGCATGGTAGATTCCGATGTTGGAGATGACCGGGCAACTCTTCGAGTCGGTGATCCGGAAACGAACCTGCGTCGCCTCGACCGACGGGAAACGCAGAATTCGTTTGTATCCGATGGTAGTTGCCTGGGCGAGCTCTTTCCACTGTCCATCGACCAGAGCTTCCACGGTGAAGGCTTTCACGCGTTGTCCCAGGCGAATGTACTCCTGTGCCAGGAAACGGTTAAACGTGGTGGGTTTGCCGAAATCCATGGTCAGGGACGCTGTCGTGACGTTGTCATCCGTAGCCCAATAGGTGTCCTTGTCCCCGTCCAGGGCTTTGGCGGCCCCAAATCCGTCGGCAGAGCCGCGAACGTTCGTCGCCACGGCTTTGGCGTTCCTGGCGAGATCTATTGCGAAAGCCTCCTTCACCGCTTGCGCCAGATCCAGCGCCGCCTTTTCGTCGGTCTTGTGGATCAGGCCGTTGGGCATGATGGGGAAGTTCAGAAGCAGAGTGCCGTTACGCCCAATGGAGTTGTAGTACGTGTCCATCAATTGGGGCAGAGTCTTGACCCTGGTGTCTTCCCGCGGGTGGTAGAACCACTCCGGTCGGATGGACGTGTTGACTTCACCCGGCACCCACGAATCCCCGTTCTCCACGCCGTGGTGCAGCATGTTGTAGGGCACTGGGCCGGTGGCATTCAACAGACTCCAGTTGGTTTCGCCCACAAAGCCTGCTTCGGTCCCCACCCAGCGGAGATCGCCCCGGTCGCCCCCATCATTCCAGATCACGATGTTGGGTTGGAGTTTGCGGATCAGCTTGTAGGTATTGCCCCAGTCGTAGTATGTGGTACGGTCGATTTTGCGGTTCTCATTGGCGCCGCCATAATAGCCGGTCCCGCCATTGGCTCCGTCGAACCACACCTCGAAGATGGGTCCGTAGTTGGTGAGCAGCTCGGTCAGTTGATTGCGGAAATAGGTGATGTATTCGGGCCTGCCGTATTCCGCGTGGTTCCGGTCCCAGGGGGACAAGTAGATCCCCAATTTCAGGCCGTGCTCCTTGCAGGCATCGGCCAGTTCACGAACCACGTCTCCCTTGCCGTTACGCCAGGGAGCATTCTTCACCGAATACTCCGTGTACTGAGAGGGCCAGAGGCAGAAGCCACAGTGGTGTTTGGCCGTCACGATGATGCCCTTCATGCCGGCTTCATTGCAGATACGGGCCCACTGGCGGCAATCCAAGTCGGTGGGATTGAACAGCGTGACATCTTCATCGCCCTTGCCCCACGCCTGATCTGTGTAGGTATTCAACGAGAAATGAACGAAGGCGTAGTACTCCATCTCCTGCCATCTCATCTGATTCTCCGACGGAACAGGATCGCAAGGGGCCGGTGTTTCTGTCTGCACCGAGCCCAGGCCCATCCAACCACAGACAGAGAGGATGATTCCACATAAGAAGCGTCTGGCCATGCTGTCTCCTTCGTCTGACTTCAATGAACTCCGGTTCACGCGGGAAGTTGCCGTATTTGCCATTGGAATTCGGCTTGTGGCCGGGCAACGAAGAACAACTCTACGTCGCGGCCTCTTGTCTGTCAAGGAACGTGGCGATCGCGTCGATCAACTGCGACAATTGACTCAGGTAACAAGCTTGCAAGTCTCTCCTGCAACAGCCAACTCCTCATTGGCGGGAACCGTCACCGCACAGACCGCCGAATCGCTCGTCGAAAAGACCGGAGCATTACGAGCGTTCAACTGGGCGTCGATTCGCAAACCCAGGTATTCGAAGGGCTGCAGGATTTGTTGGCGGAGGCCGGGACTGTTCTCGCCGACCCCGGCGGTAAACACGATCGCGTCCACGCCGTGCAAGGCGGCCGTAAAGGCATCGATGTATTTCTGGATGCGGTACACGAATACGTCAACAGCCGCACAGGCCTGCGTATCCCCTTGGTCCGCCCGGTCCAGGATGTCCCGCATGTCACTGACACCACAAAGGCCTCGGAGGCCGCTACGCTCATTCAGCAACCTCTCGATCTCGTCCGGCCCAAGCCCCATGTCTCTCGCCAGGTAGAGCACAATCGCCGGATCGATATCCCCGCAGCGCGTTCCCATCAGCACGCCCTCCAGAGGCGTGAATCCCATCGATGTATCGACGCTCTTGCCGGCATTGAGGGCGGTCACGGAGCAGCCGTTGCCCAGATGGCAACTGATGATCCGGAGGGACTCCATCGGCCGGCCGACAAGCCGTGCCGTCTCCTGGGCGGCATAGCCGTGACTGATGCCGTGAAACCCGTATTTGCGGATGCCTTGTGCCTTGCACAGTTCGATCGGCAGGCCGTACAAATAGGCTCTTGGCGGCATCGTCCGATGCAAAGCCGTGTCAAAGACGGCCACGTTAGGAACACCGGGCAACTGCGCCTGGCAAGCCTCGATGCCCAGGATGCTTGGACGATTGTGCAGCGGCGCCAACTTCGCCACATCCTTGATCCCCTGCAGCGTCTTCTGGTCTATGCGTACGGCGCCGTTGAACTTCGCGCCACCATGGACAATGCGATGGCCGGTTCCCTGGACCGCGTCCTGCAAAGGACCGCCCAAGTGCTCTCTGAGGCTTTCAAACATGGCCTCCAGCGCAGCCCGGTGGTCTGCCAACGGGAGTTCGCGTCGTAGGGTCTCCCTGGAGGCGTCCTGCGTGGTTAGGAAGGCCCCCTTCTGGGCAATTCTGCCCGCCATGCCCTTGACCAGAGGCTGCGTCGGGTTTTGCATGTCAAAGACCTGGAACTTGATGCTGCTGGAGCCGGAATTCAAAGCTAAGATGTTCATCAGCGTGCTTTCCATCGAGATAGACCGCTCTTGGTAAAGGCCCTAATGTGTCGTGATGGTGGAACGAGGCGGTTTTCTATATGTTGTCCGCCTCCGTGGAACTTCCCCGGGCGCGGGCCGTTCGTTTGCGGCCCCATTTCCACGAAAGCACGTCAGGGAGATCGTCGCCCCGCTTAGCGATATACCGGCGATGCTCGACGAGAACGTTGTCGATGGCCTGTCGGGCGTATGCCGCACGCGGCCCCAACCGTGGCACCCGATCGATCACGTCCCTGACGAGATGGAAGCGGTCGATGTCATTGAGCACGCACATGTCGAAGGGCGTGCTGGTTGTGCCTTCCTCCTTGTATCCTCGCACGTGGAGATTCTTGTGATTGGTACGGCGGTAAGTCAGGCGATGAATCAGCCAGGGATAGCCGTGGAAGGCGAAGACGATGGGCTTGTCCGGGGTGAACAGAGCGTCAAAGTCCCGGTCGCTCAACCCGTGGGGATGTTCGCTGGCCGGCTGCAGTTTCATCAGGTCCACCACGTTGATGACGCGGATCTTCAAGTCCGGCAGGTGGTGGTTGATCAAGTCCACCGCAGCCAGTGTCTCCAGGGTGGGCACGTCGCCGCAACAAGCCATCACGATGTCCGGTTCACCGCCCTGATCGTTGCTGGCCCATTCCCAGATGCCCAGACCGGCGGTGCAATGCTTGATCGCTTGATCCATGGTCAGCCACACGGGCGCCGGTTGCTTGCCCGCCACGATGACGTTCACATAGTTGCGGCTGCGCAGGCAGTGATCCGTCACGCTCAGCAGCGTGTTGGCGTCCGGCGGCAAATAGACGCGAATGACGCCGGCCTTCTTGTTCACCACATGGTCGATGAATCCCGGGTCCTGATGGCTGAAGCCGTTGTGGTCCTGCCGCCACACATGCGAGCTGAGCAGGTAATTGAGTGACGCGATCGGCCGGCGCCACGGAATGTCGTGGCACACTTTGAGCCACTTGGCATGCTGGTTGAACATCGAATCGATGATGTGAATGAACGCCTCGTAACAACTGAAGAAGCCATGGCGGCCCGTCAACAGATAGCCTTCGAGCCAGCCCTGGCACTGGTGCTCGCTCAACACCTCCATCACGCGGCCATCAGGCGACAGATGATCGTCTTCGGGCAGGATCTGGGCGGTATAGCAGCGATTCGTGACCTCCAGCACGTCTTGCCAGCGATTCGAGTTGTTCTCGTCGGGACTGAAGAGCCGGAAGTTCCTCCTGTCGAGGTTCAGCTTCATCACGTCGCGCAGGAACCGGCCCATGACGCGGGTGGCTTCGGCGGACACCGCCCCGGGCGCGGCAGTCTTCACTTCATAGTCCGTGAAGTCCGGCAGTCTCAGGTCCCGCAGCAACAGCCCCCCATTGGCCACGGGATTGTCGCTCATGCGACGCGGTCCGGTCGGTGCCAGCGCCGCCAGCTCTGGCTTCAGGCGGCCCTTCTTGTCGAACAACTCTCCCGGCCGGTAGCTCTTCATCCAGCGTTCGAGGATCTTGACATGGCTGGGCTTGGTCATGTCACCCATCGGCACCTGGTGCGCGCGCCAGTAGCCTTCGCACTTCTTGCCGTCGATTTTCGATGGGCAGGTCCATCCCTTGCGTGTTCGCAGAATGATCATCGGCCAGGCGGGGCGGCCCTGGAAACCGTGCTGCCGAGCCTTCTGCCAAGTCGCCTGGACCTCGGACGTGACGGTGTCGAGCGTAGCGGCCATCAACTGGTGCATCTTCTGAGGATCATCGCCTTCGACGAAATAGGGCTTGTAGCCATAGCCTTCGAACAGCTTCTGCAGTTCCTCCTGAGGAATACGCGCCAGAAAGCATGGATTGGCAATCTTGTAGCCGTTCAGGTGCAGAATCGGCAGCACCGCTCCATCCCGTGCGGGATTGAGGAACTTGTTGCCGTGCCAGCCCGTGGCCAGCGCTCCCGTCTCCGCTTCCCCGTCGCCCACCACTGTGGCGACAATGAGATCCGGATTGTCGAAGGCGGCGCCATACGCGTGCGACAAGGCATAACCAAGTTCGCCGCCCGCCAGTAGGCGTCGATCAACTGGAGTTCACGACCGGAGAGGGGACCTTTCACCTCCCCGGTTCGCTTGAGTGTTCGCGTCCTGTTCATAGTGTTCTCCTTATTTCGATTCTGTTGAGATGACGTCGTTATTCGTATTAAGTTCAAGGCACTACTTGTCTCTTGCTCGTTCCTAAAGCGGGCATTCGATGGGCTCGTCGAAGCCGTAGAAGCGAATCATCGGCGGCGTGTCTTGTCGCTCGGTAGGCCGACACTCGCGGGCACCCGTCGTGAAGTAGATCAGCCGGATGTTCCGGGCACGCAGTTCGTCGAGAATGTCGGGGGAGATCCCCGGTTCCAGCCCCGGCTCGAAGAGGAAATTCTTCGGGCACAAATGCGCCCCGCCGCCGACACTCTGGGAGAAGTAGCCGATCAGGACGATCGGCTCGGTGGTCAGGCCCTCGATGCGCGTCTGCACAAATTGGATGTTGGTGGGCGTGCTCCCACCCCAGACCCAGCGCAAGTAGAACTGCGTGCATATGGATACGCCAAGGTTGGGGTCGGCAAAGGAACACTCTTCGGGCGTATCCTGCTCGGTTGGCTGCCAAGGGTCGTACAAAGTACTCTTCTCGGTGGTCGCGGTCTGGGCCCCTCCGATGGGCACCGGGTGTTCGTAGCCGACTTCCAGACTCAGGCGAAGGCTGTCGAGCGTTACGACCGGGTCGGTCAGGGTCTCGCCGTACAATGGCGATGTCTGCAATCGGTAGGTGCGGGGGTAGCACAGATGGGCGAACCGCCAACTATCCACGAGCTCGTACAGTCCGACCCCTGATTCAGATGCCGTGTAGTTGTGGGCTGCGTCGGGCAACAGGGATAGTTCGCTCGTAATGCGGTGGACCTGCCCGTCCGCGGCATACTCGATGGTCGCCTGGCCGTAGGTACAGCCCTTGAGGTTCTCCTCGGTGAGCCAGAGGTTCTGGGGCTGGAGCATCCAGATGGACTTGAGCCGATGGTTCGTAAAGACGTCACTGCCGCGGCCCTGAAGCGTCCGGTACTGTTTGGGCTGCCCGAGCAGGAGCGGCGCGGCGTAGCGGGCGTCCCCCGGCCGGGGGATCTCGCGCATTTGCTTGAGGAGCAGCGTGCCGTCCGGGGCAATCTTCTTGAACTCGAAATCGAGAATGGACCCGTCTTTGTCGGTCTCCTGGCCGTACCGATCCGCGGCGGCCACCAGCAGTTCGTACAGTTGCAGGTAATCCGCGTCCCATGCCAGGACGGTGCTGTCGCGCAACGATACGAGGCTCGACCGCCGCACGAGGGATGCTGTGGGTCCCTCCCATCCGACGTCGATCCGGACCTCCTCGGGCACCGCGTCCGTCGGCGGGTTCGTCACGGAGACTGCCCCCTTCTGGCTCACCAGGCTGACCGACCAATCCCGCCCATTGGCCTTCTCCATCGTGGCCACGCCGTTGGCCAGTTCGATGTCATCGGGGAACGAATAGTGCACCAGCAGAGCCATGCCCACCTGGGACTCGTCAACGTTGTGCCTGCGCCGCTCGAGGAAGGCATTCTCGTTGTAGAAGCTGGCAAAGACCTTGCGGATCGCCCGAAAGACGCCCCGCTCCTCGGCTTCCGTCGGATCGCCTCGGGACGGGCCGGTCGTGTCATCGTCCAAGTCGTCGGCCAGGCAGCCGCTGAAGCTGTCGTACAGCCCCGCGCCGGTAAATTGCTCGCTGTCCTCCACATTCGTGGAACTGCGGAAGCGGAGGTTCCGGTTCGGATCGAAGCCAAATTCCTGCAGGGCGCTGATGACGCCAGGACCCGTAGTGCCGAAGTCAGTCAAGTCAGTGTCCTTGAAGAGGTTCCGAATCGCCTTGAGATCGGCAAAGAGGGCCTTGAGGCTCGCAGGTGGATAGCTCGGGTGGCTTGCCAGTCGGCGTGCGATCTCTGCCCGCAGCGTGCGGCCGTCATGCGCGCCGATCAGAGGCTGATCGAGAAAGTCGTTCCACAGGTCGAAGGAAAAAGCCAGTGCCGTCTGCGAGCTGTCCGGCACGGCCCGGCGCAAAACACCGTAGTTCGAGGCCTTGCCGCCAAAGGTGCCGATGTCGGCAGGATGCAGATCGTTCGTGTTCGCCCACAAGCGACCGGGGGAAGCCATCGGGCGAATCACCAGCGGCGGCGCCTGCTTGAGCGAGAGCAGAGAGGCCTTCTCAGCCTCGGTGAGAAAGTCCACGTCGAGCAGTCTGACCGAACAGGGCTGGCTGCGCAGGTCTTTCGCGACCGCCAGATAGACGGTGTGGCCGATGAGTGCCTCAGCCGCCTCGGGGTCTACCGCCAGATGCACGAACGGCACGCCCTGAGAGCGGGCCAGGATTGCCACGTGCGAGTTCGGCGTTGAAGGCATCAGCGCCACGATCCCCGCCACAGCGGGGACCTCCGCCGGGACGCCCTCGGTCAGCAGAATATCCTCCGGCAACAGTTCCCCGGCGGTATAGGCATTCTGAATCTCGGTTCCCGTGACGAACTTCAGCCTTCCCAACGCCCAGCCGTCCGCATAACTCGCGTTGCCCTCGGTCCACTGGGCGGTCGAGCCGAGAGGGATGTCCTGGCTTTCGAACCACGCCTGATTCTGTTGTGCCACCTGGTACTGCTCGTAGGTCGGAAAGTAGTACGCTCCCACATTCGGGTCTGCGACGATGGAGTTCTTCACCAGGTGGAAGTATTTCGCGGTCTCGTCCCGCGTGTAGGGATCGAGGCGCACGAGTTGAATGCCGTACTCGAGGAACAGTGGATCGTGCCACGGGGACAGGATGACCGCCCCGAGCACGGCCTGTTGCTCCGCCGCGTGAAGAGTGACGGCATCGAACTGATGGAGGGTCATGCCGATGAACGGCTCCAGGCACTCGAGGGCGAACCCATAGTGAGACTCATACCGGGCCGAATCCTGGAAGTAAATGACGCTCGGATCGAATGGGGGCTTCGTGATGATTGTGAACTTGACGAACGGCGGCGAGGTTCAGCTCTGGAACGGCTCATCCGGCAGAGTGATCTGGTTCTTCCACGCCGGTTCTGCCGACTCCTCCTTGGCCCAGACAACGCGAGAGAGGATGGACGGATGGCATAGGGCCAGGGCACATAGAATGGCGAAAGAAGATGATCCATTTCGGTGACGCATCGCGAGTTTCCTTTGACTTGAGGAATCACATGAGGATTCGTCCTTTGCCGTGGCGAATCCCTTTAAGCTGCATTTTGAGCTCTTCAGCATTCGGCGAGTACTCACAAGCGGTCTTTATGTCGAGATAGCCCCGCTCGATGAAATCCTGAAGGCTATCGTTGAAGCTCTGCATGCCTTTATCCCCACCGCGAATGACAGCAGGCAGATCGCTGTCGCGCTGCTCCGTGATCAGCTTCTGCACAATCGGAGTGCTGACGAGCACTTCATTGATGGGCACCCGGGATACTCCTTCCTTGACCGAGGGGACCAGCTTCTGCGTGATGATGGCCTTGCGATTGAAGGCCAGGGATTGACGAACAGCATCTCGTTCTTCCTCGGGGAACAGGTCGAGGATACGGCCGATGGTCTGAGCACAATTCGAGGCGTGGATGGTGCCCAAAACCAGGTGCCCGGTATCGGTCGCCTGCAGGGCCGCCCGAAACGTCTCCACATCCCGCATCTCACCGATCAGTACCACATCGGGATTCTCACGCACCAGGGCGCGCAGCGCCGTGGGGAAATCTTTGACATTGATGCCGATCTCGCGCTGGTCGATCAGGGATTTCTTGCTCGTGAAGAGAAACTCTACCGGGTCCTCGATGGTCACAATATGCTCGGCATGCGTGGTATTGATCTGTTCGATCATCGCGGCCAGAGTGGTGCTCTTGCCACTACCTGTGACCCCGGCTACCAGAACTAAACCCTGCCGGTTCTCCGCTATTTTGGAGATGACCGCCGGCAGGTGCAGATCCTCGAGTTTGGGGATGTTTCGGGTGACCCGTCGGGCAGCCACGGAAATCCCCGACTCCTGCCGATAGATGTTCACGCGGAACCGATCGGAGCCGTCGATGTCACAGGTGAAATCGACTGAGCCATCTTCTTCAAACCGGCGTCTCTGTTCCGTCGAGAGAAGCTCGAGCACGCGCCGCTCAAATTCCTCACGGGGAAGGGCCCTTACATTCAGCCTCTTCAATTGGCCGGCCACGCGCACACGCGGCGATAGACCGTCCTTCAGATGCACATCGGAGACCCCGAGGCGCACGATCGACCGCAGAAAGGAATCGACATCGGACGCACGTTGTCTCCGGCCGGAGTTCGTGCCCGCATCGTCTTCCTTGCGGGGCCCGGTATTGTTCTGGTCTTCCCTGTCTGTCTTCCGTCGTTCAGGATCTGCTGCTGAGTACTCGATCATTCTCTGTTTCCTTTCTCCTGCCACGCCTGCAGACTGGATGGCAGAGCACATTTGTGCGTTCGCGTCATAGCGCCTCGGCCAGGTCCTTCTCCAACTCGGACAGGATCTGCGCGAGGCATTGGTTGAAGGCCGCTGCCAGGGCCTCCGCCGTTCGTTCTTCCGCTGGCTGGGAAGCCCGATAGTCGCGAGTGAAGACGACCTCGGGCCGGGAACTGCGGCTCGTGACCACAAAGAGGCGGATCTCCATCACGGCCCGGGGCAGGCTCTGCCCTCGAAAATCCCCGTACAAAGCGAGCACGTTGCCTTCGAGGATGTGGGTGGCCTCGACAAGACTGCCCGGCTCCAGGACCGTCTTGAAGAGTCCCGATTGGGCCAGCCAGTTGCGGGTCTGGCTGCTGATCAGAGCCTGCGGCGCAACGAGGAACTCATTGTAGAAATCGGACTCGTATTCGGATTCGGCCTTGCGGTACAGCAGGCTGCGGGAATCGTAGGCCGGATCGATCGTGAAACCGCGAACCGCCAACACGATGTCCTGGCTCGGGCTGTTGACTTGCGCCGCCCGCACCGTTTCGAGGACGAACTGGTGCTTGGCGTAGGGCTGCCGACTGACGCATCCCGAACACAGGAGGACTGTGAGAAGAACGGCGATCGCACCGAGTTTTGAAGGGGTTCTTGTCATTTTACCAGCTCCGACCTATGGGGGGGCGGACTGAGCAGAAGGTCCGAAGGAGTTCGCTTGAGGTTCTCACTCAGATACTGAGCATCGCCCGACATCTTTCGGAAATTCTCGAGAGTGCTTTCGATACGAGGCGCCTGTGTCGCGATCAGCAGGCTGAGACGGCGTACAGTGGTGTTCAGTTCGTTGACCACCATGGGAATATTCGCCAGCTCCTTGTCCGTGTCCGGGCGAGCCAACAGAGCTTGGAGGTGTTTGTTTGTGGCCCGCACCTCCGTTACGGCGCCGTCCGCATTGGCCATAAGCCCCTCCACCTGTTTGCCGATCTTTTCCGTATCGATCGTTTGGATCTTGCGGCGGACATCCAGCAGCAACCCATTCGCCTGCTGGCGCAGTCCTGCAATATCTGCATTCTCGACGGCTTGATCCGTAGTGAGGATCAGATCGTCAAGGTGAGCGAGCAGTGTCTGGACGTCGAGATCCTCGAGTTTCGTCAGAATGCGGTCGAGAGATTCCGTCAAGGTGGCGAACTGGCTGGGCACGGAAGGCACGTAGGGAAATTCCGTCTGCCAAGGCGGCTCGGAGGCAGGGAAGCGATTGGGATCGACGTAGATCCCCTGGAGGAAGGCGCGCCCGGTGATCAGATTAGATTCCAGGCGCACCCGCAGGCCGCTGTGCAGTTCCCGGCGATATCGTGCCCGGCGATCGGGGCCTGTCCCGCCCTTCGCGAAACGCGGGGCCACGGAAAAGACCACTCGCACCAGCCGTATGCCCCCCAACGTGGCGGCCAGATCCGGTGGAATCTCGTACGCCTCGCTGACGAATCCGATGCTTTCGACCTGGCCGATCTCTACTCCCTGCACTTCCAGGGGTGCCCCCGGGCTCAGACCGCTGACGGACCCGTCAAAGTGGGTCTCATAGTATTCTCCTTCCGGCTCGAATACGCCGGCTCCCAGGATCGCGACGGCTGCCACAAGCAGACCTGTGGCGACGATCAGGAAGACGCCGAACTTGAAGTAATTCGCTTTCATACTCTTCCTTTCGATAGCAGGTCGGCACCGACGCTCCTGCCGAACATCAGCCGCCTGTCACAACGACGATGGCTCTGCGCTCCCCTCGATGCCACGGCGGAGGAACTGGCGAACCCAGAGATTGTCGCTGTGGTCGCGCAGTTCGCCCGGCCGGCCCAGAGCGGCCATCGTCTTGGTCCGGACATCCAGCATGACGGCCCGATCGAGGATCTTGAAGATGCTGGGCAACTCATGGGTCACGACAACAAACGTCGCCTGGAGGGTCCGGGAGAGCTTCAGAATCAGCTCATCGAGCTGCGACGAAGTGATCGGATCCAGTCCGGCCGAGGGCTCATCGAAAAACAGGATCTTGGGATCGAGGGCCATCGCCCGGGCAATGGCGGCCCTCTTGCGCATGCCGCCGCTGAGCTCGGCCGGCATCTTGTACTCGGAACCCTCCAGGTTGACCGCCTTGAGTTTCGTGCGGGCGATCGTTTCCCTCGTCGCCCGAGGCAGATCGGTGAATTCCTCCAGAGGCAGACAGACATTCTCCAGGAGGTTCATCGAGCCGAAGAGCGCTCCGTTCTGGTACATCACGCCGACCCGACGAAGGATGGCCAGCAGCTCGGCCCCCTCTGCCGTAACGATATCCCTGCCGTCGATCAGCACGCGCCCCCGGGCCGGTTTGTTCAATCCGATCATGCTCTTGAGCAGCGTGCTCTTTCCGGAGCCCGAGCCGCCCAGGATGCCGAACACTTCCCCCGCCTGGACCTCGAAGTTGACGTCGCGCATCACGACGAAATCGCCGTAGGCGACGGTCACGTCTTGGACTTGAATGATCGACTTGTCCTGTGTCTCAGCCATTTCGTTTCTAAATGCCCAGGCAGTAATAGACCACCGCGAACAGGCCATCGACGGCCACGATGGCGACGATGCCGCTGACCACGGCTCTCGTGGCGGCTTCTCCCACGGCACTGGCTCCCGTGCCGGTCTGAAGACCTCGTAGACACCCGATCTCAGCGATCAGTCCGGCAAACACCAGCGTCTTGGCCAGGCCGCCCAACAGATCGACGAGATCCGCGGCATGGTGGAGTTGATCGACCACGACCTCCGGGGCGAAGCCCGTCGCTACCATCACGACAAAGCAGCCCACCAGGGCCAGCAGATTGTTGAACATCGTCAGCAACGGCGTCACCAGGACGGCGGCGATGATCCGCGGCAGCACCAGGAACCGGACCGGATCGATGCCCATCGTCCGAAGGGCATCGATCTCCTCGTTGACCTTCATCGTCCCCAGTTCGGCGGCGAAGGCCGAGCCGCTGCGGCTGGCCAGAACGAAACAGGTAATGAGAGACCCTAATTCGCGAAAGGTGGCAATGACCACCAGATTGGCGGTATAGATCTCGGCGCCGAACATCGCCATGGCAATCGATGCTTGAAAGGCGAGGATCAGGCCGATGAGAAAACCCATCAGGGCGGTAATGCCGACCGCTCCGGCCCCGGCCTTCTCCGCGACCAGCACGGTATCGCCCCAGCGGATTTGGCCAGGGTGCAGCATGGCACCACCCAGCTTCCAGGCGGTCTCTCCGACGAAGCTGATCTGGGCCCGAAGGTCTCTCAAAAGACCCATTGCCGCTGCTCCCGCCGACTCGAAGAAACGCACCGCGGCGGGAGATCCTTGCCCGGGGCTGGCCGCCGGGCCGATCTCGAAGAGGCTCATCAACTCCGCCAGTTCGCGGCGCAGGCCCTCGATGTGAAACTCACCATGGCTTTGCTGTTGGCGGGCCTTCAACTCCTGCAACAGTGCGATGCCGACGCCATCACAACTTTCCATTTCGTGTACATCGACCTCCACGCGCGGAGGCTTGGCGCCGGCGATCCCGTCTACCACCTGCGTCCAGCGTGAACCGACGCTTTCCGCATCCAGCCTGCCCCTGATGATGAGCCGAAGGACACCTCGTTCGAGGGTCTCGTCCAGAATGGTCCGCTTGCTGGCTGCCACCATCTCACCTCTTGCGACTCTTGACGATCAACATGATAGATCAACTGTCCTTTGTCGATGCACCGCCGGGTCCCGGCCGCGCTCCTGGCAGTGAAGCCTCCTCGACCCCGCCATTCGTGATCTTGTCCCAGGGTCGTGTCCACAAGGCCTTGTCCAAACCCTGGCCCTCCACCGCAAGGTAACTGTCAACACTGGGGAGGCGGTGGCTGAGGAGATGCTTGATCGTGTCCAGAGTCTCCGCCGAGAAGCAGGACAATTCCGCGGCCACAGTCACCAGGGTATGTTCCAGTTCTTCCGGCGCCACGACTTCGCTGAGGAGTCCCCACTCGTGAGCCGAGTGCGTCGAGAGTTCCTTGCTCCGGAGGACGAGATCGTTGGCCCGGCCCAATCCGATATAGGCCGGCAGCAAGTAGAGCAGTCCCGCTACGGGCGGCATATCGAGGTCTTGCCCGTGGTTGAAGAAGGTGGTGTCGCTGGCGCCGATGCGAAGGTCACAGGCCAACCCGATCCCCAGGAACGGCAGGGCCACATTACCCTGATACACCATGATCGTCGGCCGCTTCACACCTCTGAGCCACCGGATGAGTCCTCCCCACACGTTTTCCTCACGCATCATGGTCAGCCGGCACAAGGGGTTGGGAGCGGCATCGCGGCGTCTCTTCGAACCATCCGTATCGGCCAGCTTCTGCAACAGGGCGCTGCATCGTTCCGGGGAGAAACACTGGCTCGCGCCCCAGAATGCCAAAGGTACCCCGGGCCGGCGTGCTAAGTCGTCCAAGAGAGAATGGAAGCTGGCAAGGGCGTACACGTCATCTGCCATGTCGAGGACATTGTCATGGAAACGGATGATGTTTCCCCATTCGTACTGCTCCAGGTTAAGGAATTGTCCGAGTGTTGAGAGGTTGTTTTTGCGTGACATAGTTCTTCTCCATCATCATTGCATCTTGCGTCCCGACGATATCGACATAACTGCCGCCGCCGGAACCTGGGTTATGGATCTGTGTGTCCTTTGCGTAGCTCGGGAAGCTTGAGCAAGCCATCCAGGAAGAAGCGTTCGACCTGCTCGAACAGATACGTGGCCTTGGCTCGGTCGAAATGCTCGGCCATGTCGAAGGCGAGTGTCTCGACCGTGGAGTTGATGGCGAGGGCAACGATATCCGGATGCACCTGGCGGAAGCATCCCTTACGAATTCCGGCGGCGACGAGGTCCCGCACCTTCGCGGTCATGAGGGTCGTGCCTTGCGGTCGGCCAGGGTCTCTTGCGAGCCTGACACTTCGCACGCCCATCTCCGAGATGTAGAGCCTCAGGAGCAGGGTGTGCTCCTCGAGCTCGCCCGGCAGCGAGCGAAAGTAGTTGGCCAGCCGCTCGGCCTCCGTGCCCGGCGCGTCCAGAACGGCCACGAGATTGTTCGTGATCCGCTCGGCGCAATCTCGGACCAGTTCGTCGAACAGAGCCTCCTTGCTCGGAAAGAAATGGTACAGCGTTCCCGTGGCGAACTCGGCCTCGGAGGCGATTCTTTGCATGGAGACGTTATGAAAGCCCCGGGCGGAAAAAAGCCGAAGGGCCGCCGAGAGAATCTCCTGCTTGTGGTGCTGCCTTTCGCGTTGCCGGCGTGAACGCGCCTCTCGATCCCCGGACATGACGTGCCTCCCTATTCCTAGCATGGACTCACCTTTGATTTTATGCTCACAGGGCGGATACCTCGTGCTACGCTTCTTGGCGACCAGTCACTTTGTCCGACCAGTCGAGGACTCGCCAGGGCGGTGAACCTGTCGTCGGCAAACTCAAAGAGACCATCTATGTGAGCAATGGTGAAGACGCCCCGCATCGCGGGAGTGACATCGCAGAGGATCAGCTTGTGCCCGCCTTCGTGGACTAGCCGCTGGATCTTCTGGAGCTGCGTAAGCCATGTCCCGCCCACTACCTGGACACGAGAGAAATCGACCACGACGTCACAAACGCACCCGGCGCGCAGCATCGCTGTGACTGCCTGCAGTTCTCCATGCTTCGTCAGGTTCTGCGGCAGATCCACCAGGATCACGTCTTCCGACCAGCGTTGAATACTCGTTCTTTCGCTCCTGTTCGTCATCGGATCGTCTCCTTGCCTCTCACACAGGGAAGTGGACTCCGGTCAGTTCTTCCGACATCGACCACAAGCGGCGCTGCACGGGTGTGTCGTGCGACGGCTCGCTCGACTCGACCTGAATCGGGTAGCCCTTGGACTCCAGGAATCCGTCGGGGCCGTAGTATTGACCGCCCCGCACGCTCGGGTCGGTCGCGGCGCGCAGGAGGGGAAGTGCGCCCATCGCCGCACTTTGGGCGAACAGGGGTCCGAGAGTATCGAGAAGGACGCGGGCCCACGCCAGCCGATCCCGGTTCAGGTCGGCCTGCACATAGCCCGGATGTGCGGCGACGGCGATCGTCGTGGCATGGCTCGCGGACAGCCGTCGCTGCAGTTCGTAGGCGAACATCAGGTTCGCCAGCTTGGATTGGCCGTACGCGGCGATCGGGTCATAGGATCGTTCCCACTGCAGGTCCTCGAAGTGGATTCGGGCCCGGAGGCGGTGTTCGGCGCCGCTGACCGTCACCACGCGAGAGCCCGGTGCCGACAACATCTTCTCAAGCAAGAGCCCAGTAAGCGCGAAATGCGCCAGGTGATTCGTGCCGAACTGCAGCTCGAATCCGTCTTCGGTGGTGCACCTCGATGTGCGCATCACGGCGGCGTGGTTGACGAGCAGATCGATCTTCGGGAGTCTGGCCCGCAACTCGGCCGCCGCGTCTCGGACGGATTCAAGCGAAGACAGGTCGAGACGCTGCACCGAGACCTCCGGACGAAAGGCATTGCGGGCCACCTGGGCGGCGGCCTGATGGCCCTGGTCCAAGTCCCGCACGGCAAGCACCACCGACGCTCCCCAGGAGGCGAGTACGCGGGCCACTTCGAATCCCACGCCGGAGTCGGCCCCCGTAATGACGGCCACACGACCGCGCTGACGGTGCACATCGTCCACGGTCCACTTCTCTTCGTCTTCGGCGATCATCGTTGCCTGCACTCCTTCCCGACTGTAGCGGCACTCTTCTCCGAATGTCTTGTCTTCCATTGCTTTCACGTGTAGGTCTCTCTCACGCACCCTCCAGCACGACTACGGACCGTGGCGCGACCTCGTAGGTCAACCCCTCGACGGCGCGCGTTGCCAGATCCTCATGGCTGGTGTCCACGGCGCAGTTCCACGCACCGGGCTGCTGAATCTGGAATCGCACCGGCTCCCAGAAGGTGTTGATCATGACGTACAGGTCGCTTGCACCGCGCAAAGAGTACGCCAGACAGCGCGAATCCAGATCGACCGGACCGGTCGGGCCGTACCAACTCACCGCCTCCCGCCAATAACGGCCCGGCGCGATAGCCGGGTGCGCTTTGCGAGAGGCGATCATCCGCTGGAAGAACTGAAAGATGTTGCGGTTCTTCTCCAGCTTCGACCAATCGAGCCACGTCGTCTCGTTGTCTTGATTGCAGGGATTGTTGTTGCCGCCTTGCGTGTTCAGAAATTCGTCGCCCGCGCAGAACATCGGCATGCCATTCGATAGCATCAGCAGACAGAAGAAGTTCTTCACCTGCCGGCGACGCAACGCGAGGATCTCGGCCGGCGCGTTCACATCGCCTTCCCAGCCGCAGTTCCAACTCACATTGTGGTCCGTGCCATCCGTGTTGTTGTGCCCGTTCGCCGCATTGTGTTTGTGGTTATAGGCGACCAGGTCGTAAAGACAAAAACCGTCGTGCGCGGTGACGAAGTTGACGCTCTGATATGGCCGATACACATCACCGGGGCCGTCGGGAAACAGATCATCGCTGCCGTACAGCCGTTGCATCAACGCGCCGACCTTGCCGGCATCGCCACGGACAAACGCGCGCACATCATCGCGGTACCGGCCGTTCCACTGCGGCCACAGCCAGCCCGGATAGCTCCTACCCAGCAGATTGACCCCGATGTCCCACGCCTCGGCCACCACTCGGAAATTCTCCACGGCAGCCAGCGCGGTGATCTCGCTGATGATCGCCGCCTCGTCGGTCAGGACCTGGCCGTGCACGTCACGCGCCAATGCGGAGGCCAGATCGAAACGAAATCCGTCGACGCCGAGCGTGGCCCAATGCCGCAGGCTCTTCAGGATCAGCATGCGCGCGGCGTCGTGTCCGCAGCGCAGCATGTTTCCGCAACCGCTGTCGTTCCAGTATTGCCCATCCGGTCGCAGCAGGTAGTAACTGCTGTTGTCGATCCCGCGCCATGAGTAAGTCGGACCGTTCCGATCGGCTTCGCCCGTGTGGTTGTACACCACGTCGAGCCATACCTCGATTCCCGCCGCATGAAAGGCGCGGACCATCTCCCGAAACTCCACCGCAGCGTCGTGCACGGCGTAGCCCTGATGGGGGGCAAAGAAGTTCAGCGTCATGTAGCCCCAGTAATTGCCTTCCTGCGGATCGAACTGATGCACCGGCAGCAGTTCCACGACGGTCACGCCGAGCTCCTTCAGATAGGGGATCTTCTCGATCAAGCCCAGGAAGGTCCCGCGTTTGTCCTTCGCCACGCCGGAGTTCGCACGCGCCGTGAAACCTTTGACATGCAACTCGCAGATGACAATCTGGTGCCACGGATGCCGGAGCCGCGTGCGGTGGCCGGCGGTCCGCTTCCTCACCGGCAACACACCGAGCGGCGCGCGCCCATCGTTGGCGCCCGGCCGCATCGCGGCGGCACGCGAGAAGTCCGGTGGAAAGAACACCTGCTCGGCAAAGGGATCGAGCAGCACCTTCTGTGCGTCGAACTGATGCAGGGCCCCCGTCGGGCCTTCGGCCCGGTAGGCGTAGTAACGCACCGTTGGGATGGATTGCTGCGGCACAAAGCAATGCCAGATCCGCCCCATTTTGTTGTGATACGGGTCCAGCGGGAATGCGACCAGCGGCTTCACAAGGTCCTTCCTGCCGTACAACAGTAACGTCACGGCGGTCGCATGCCGGGAGTACAGGGCGAAGTTCCACCCGTCCCCCTCCCATGTAACGCCCGGTGGTATTGGCTGACCTTCGGCGATCATAGTTGCTCCAGTTGGACTGTCGCTGCCGACACGCTGGCCCAGACGGGGCCGGTCGCGTCGTTCGTTTCTTCCAAAGCAGCCACCTTGTCGAGCCGCCGGAGATGTCTTTGTACCTGGCTGTGTTTCGCCGCGAGGAACGTTTGCACCAGGTCCCACGCGACGGCTGGGCCGACGGTCCGGCCGCCCATGCACAGGATGTTCATGTGGTCGTCTTCCACTCCTTGCCGCGCCGAGAAGTGGTCATGAATCAGGGAGGCACGGACGCCGGGAATCTTGTTCGCGCACACCGAAGCCCCCACACCGCTGCCGCAAATGGCGATTCCGCGCGTCACCTGGCCGGAGGCGACGGCCCTGGCCAGGGGAGTCACATAGTCGGGGTAGTCGTCGTCCGATTTCAGTTCGTGGGCTCCGAAATCAATCGTTTCGTGACCCGCGTCGCGAAGCTGGGCGACCAACTCCTCCTTCAGACCGAAGCCTCCGTGGTCAGCGGCGATTCCTACTCTCATGATCTTCCTTTCACTCGAAGCGGCCTGCGTGAGTGCATTGCTTGTGGAGGCAATCACCGCGAGCACCGCGTCCCAGGACTTCACGGCACCGGACATGGCTGCACCTTCCAGATCTCGTTTGCGTACTCGGCAATGGTGCGGTCGCTGGAGAACCGGCCGGAGGAGGCGATGTTCAGGATCGCTTTGCGCATCCAGGCATCCTGATCGGCGTACAATTCGCCCAGGCACTGATGTGCCTGAGCGTAACTGGTCAGATCGGCCAGATGCCGGTAGTGATCGCCGTACTTCAGCAGCGCATCGAGGATAGGCGAGAAGATGCCGGGCTCCTGTCGGCTGAAGTGATTGCTCGCGATCAGGTCCAGGGCAGCACGCGTTTCGGGCTCGTGGTCGTAGTGCCAGCGCGGATCGTACCAGCCGCGGCTGCGCTCGACCTGTTCGGCGGTCAGGCCGAACAGGAAGAGGTTGTCCGCGCCGGCCGCTTCGGCCATTTCGATGGTCGCGCCATCGTGAGTGCCGATGGTCAACGCCCCATTCATCATGAACTTCATGTTGCTCGTGCCGCTGGCTTCGTAGCCGGCCGTCGAGATCTGCTCGGACACGTCGCTGGCGGGGATCAGATGTTCCGCGACCGAGACGCGGTAGTCCGGCACGAACACGACCTTGAGCCGGCTCTGGGCGATCGGATCGCCGTCGAGCGTGCCGGCGAGATTGTTGATGAACTTGATGACGAGCTTGGCGAACCAATACGCGGGCGCGGCCTTGCCGCCGAAGAAGAACGTGCGCGGCGGCACATCGAGCTGCGGGTTGTCGCGCAGACGGTTATAGAGCACGACGATGTGCAGGGCGTTGAGCAGTTGGCGTTTGTACTCGTGGATGCGTTTGATCTGGGTGTCGAAGATCGTGTCCGGGTCGATCCTCGGCACTCCCAGCCACTCCAGAAATCGCGTCTTGGCCTGGCGTTTCGCCGTACGGACGGCGGCACGAAACGATGTGTCATCGGCGAGTGGTATGAGCTTCTCCAACTGCATCAGGTCGGTGATCCAGCCGTCGCCGATAGCTTCCGTGATGACCGCCGCCAGAGCCGGGTTGGCCAGCAGCAGCCAGCGGCGCGGCGTGACGCCGTTGGTCTTTTTGTTGAAACGCTCAGGAAACAGGGCAGCGAAATCCGGCACGACCTGCGTCTTGAGCAACTCCGAGTGCAGCGCGGCCACGCCGTTGGTACTGTGCGAGCCGACGATGGCCAGATTCGCCATGCGGACCTGGCGCGCCGGACCTTCCTCGATGAGGCTGACGCGTGCGACGCGACCGTTGTCGCCCGGGCGCCGGGCGCGGACGTCGTCGAGGAAGCGGCGGTTGATCTCGTAGATGATCTCGAGATGGCGCGGCAGGAACTCCTTGAACCACGCCACCGGCCATTTCTCCAGTGCCTCCGGCAGCAGCGTGTGATTGGTGTAAGCGAACGTGCGTTGCGTGAGATTCCAGGCTTTGTCCCAGCCCAGCTTTGCCTCGTCCAGCAACAATCGCATCAGTTCCGGCACGGCCAACGTCGGATGGGTGTCGTTGAGCTGGATGGCCGCCTTGTCGGGCAGCGCGGACCACTCGTTGCCGGCGTCGCGGAAACGACGAATCAGGTCGGCCAGCGAGCAGGCGACCAGGAAGTACTCCTGGAGGAATCTCAAACCCTTGCCTTCCGTGGTATGGTCGTCGGGATACAAGACGCGCGTGAGTGTCTCGGCGGTGAGGTTTTCGGCCAGAGCGCCGACGAAATCGCCGCTGCTGAATTGGGCGAAGTCGAAGGCGTCGGATGCCTTGGCGGCCCACAAGCGCAGCGTGTTGATGGTCCGACCGCCATAGCCGATCACAGGCCGGTCGTAGGGAATGCCGATCAGCGAGGAGGGGCGTCCTTCGACGACCCGCAGCGCGCCACCGCGCATCTCGAACGACGCGTTGAGTCTCACCCCGACGGCTTTGGCGGGCCGCGCCACTTCCCAAGGGGAAGGCCGCGCAAGCCAGTTATCCGGCTTTTCCTGCTGCCAGCCGTTCGCGATGGCCTGTTTGAAGATGCCGTATTCGTAGCGTAGGCCGTAGCCCATTGCCGGCAGTTCCATGGTGGCCATCGAATCGAGGAAGCAGGCCGCCAGCCGCCCCAGCCCGCCGTTGCCCAGGCCGGGATCCGGCTCCTGCTCGACGATTGCGAGCGGATCGAGCTGATGCTGTTCGCAGAAGCGACTCCAAAACGGGTCCAACAGGAGATTGGTGATGTTATTCGCCAGCATGCGCCCCGGCAGAAACTCCATCGAGAGATAGTAGACGCGCTTGACGTTGCGCTGCTGGTAGGTCTGCTGGGTCTTCAGCCAACGTTGTGAGAGCACGTCGCGCACCGAATGCGCGATGGCTTCGTACTTCTCCCGTGCCGTCGTTTGCGCAGCCGGGATGACTTGATCGAACATCACATGCCGCTCGTACAGGGCATTGGCGTCGCCGGATAACTTGACCGGCCCACAGTTATAGCGTTTGCGAAGCGCTGCCTCGTTGACAGGTTTGCTCTTCTTCATCGGAGTACCTTCCCATCCAGCATCTGTGCTGTTACTCATTTCCGTCCATTGTGACCGCCACCAAGGTCTGGTCGTCGGACAACGTGGTTGCGCCGGACAACACCTCGACGGCATGTAGGACCGCTTGAACCGTCTCCTGCACGCAGAGCGCCGGAACCAAGCCCTGCAGTGCCTGATCCAGCCGCTCGGTCCCAAACAGCTCCCCCTGTGCGGAACGAGCCTCCACAATGCCATCCGTGTAGAGAACGATGGTGTCGAGGGGCGAGAGGGAGAGCGTCGCTTCGGAGTACTGGGTGCCCGCGTCCATTCCCAGGGGCAGCGATCGGGCTTCGTCCAGTCCGAGGACCCTCGCGGGACGAGCCCGGACCAAACGAGGCGGATTGTGGCCGGCCGACGAGTAGACCAGGCGACCGCTCCCGGGGTCCAACGCGGCGCAGAAAGCCGTTACAAAAGCGCCGCGACCCAGCAGGTCCAGGTTGCAGAGATTGTCATTGAGGTCGTGCAGCAGAGACGCCGGTTCGCTCCACCGGTATTGACGCAAGTGAACGATCGTGCGAGCCACCGCCATCAGCACGGCGGCCGGCGCACCCTTGCCGCTCACGTCGGCAATCAGCAGTCCCAGCTTGCCGTCGGGCAACTCCATCACATCGTAGTAGTCCCCGCCCGACTGCTTGGCCGTACGGTAAGACGCCGCGATAGACACTCCAGGCAGAACCGGAAGGCGTGCCGGCAGCAGCCACCGCTGCACATCGGCGGCCGCCGCCAACTCTCGATCCAGCGTCTGGCAGGTCGTCTCCAGTTGCCGCACCAGGGAATGGGTCTGCATGGCCCGGTCGAAGAGCCCGCCCATCATGGCCAAGCCACAAAGCTCGGACGGGCTGCAGGCCAGCGGTTCGGCGCTGAGCAGGATGATGGCTCCGGTAGCATGTCCTTTGTCGAACAAGGGGAATGCCATCAAGACCTTTTGATCACGCAGCAGATCGCCGGCAGGCTCACTGGCCGCGATCGACAGATCGGCAATCAGATGCAGCTCTCCGGCGTACAGGAGTTGCGCCAGCAGGCCGCCTTCGCGAACGTCGTTGGGCTGCGATTCGACGAACCGACGCTGCCGCGCGTCCCAGTCGGTGTACTGTGCCACGCGATAGCGAGGTGTAGCCAAGTCCAGGCGGTTGATGACCACCGCCCGGTTCATGGATGCCGTGTGACGCATGTGGTTGAAAACCACTTGCGCCAACTCCTCGGCATTGACCGACAAGCTCAAGGCCCGCATCATCTGGATGGTCGATTGGATGTCCCACATATGATCTCACTGCGCCGCTATTCTCCCGCACCCTGGCCGAGGTATTGCCTGATCCCGGCCGTACAAAACGCCACGAAGTGCCTGGCTCTTTCCTGGACGTCCACTTGTGCGCCGTGCCGCCGGTAGCCTGCACACCGCATCTGCGTCCAGGGCAATCCCCATAGTTCGGCGATGATGGATTCGATGCACAGGATCGCCTGCTTGTCGCTCAGCCGAGGACAGAGCGACTGCAAGGCGTCTGTCATGGCATTGACAATCGGCTCCATCAGGTTCTTGCCATAGAGACCGAGCGGGACATGCGGATTCTCTGACTCACGTGCCAGGAGACTGGCGTCCCGAGGCCCCTGCAGATCGTGCAGGAAAGGCTCCAGGAGAAGGTCAGCGAACTCCTGCACCAGCATTTCCAGCGTGACCGCCTCACCCTGTTCCCGGAGCCACTTCTGGAGGGATCCAACCATGTGGAGGCGCACCGCGTGCGTTCTACGCAGAAAGGCCGCCACATAGAGCGCCTCCTTCCCGTGATAGTAGTAGTTAACCGCGGCGAGATTGCAGCGAGCGCGCTTGGCGATCGCTCGCACCGTCGCGCCTTCAAAACCCTGCTGGGCAAAGAGTTCCTCGGCGGCGGTGAGGATCCGATCCCTGACGTTCTCAGGGTCATCGCTGCCCGCGGTGACCTCCACGGACAGCTCCGGCGAAGGCAAGCGCACGACATCCCCATCGCTCACGGAGAGCATCCCGCGATCTTCAGACACGACCTGTTTCCTCATTCCAAACATGGATTCACCTTTCCGATTCGATTGGTTCCGGGGGTAGAGCCGGTTGTGTCCCGGCAGGAGAGCTTCTCCCACGGCCTGCCGCGCACGGACCGTTGAAGGCTCAGGATCTCTTGACCAAAATACGCATTGAAGGCGGGCAGGTGACGGTTGAGGAGCTGCCGGATCGTCCCGAAGGTCTCGGGCGAGAAGCACGAGATCTCTGCCACCAGACCCTGCAAGGTCTGCTCCAATTCGGCCGACACCGAGACTTCGTCGAGAAGGCCCCACTTGAAAGCGGAGTGCGCCGACATTTCCTCGACCCGGGTCACCAGGGCATTGGCCCGGCCTCGTCCGATGTAGGCGGGCAGTAGGTACAGCAGCCCCGGACCGGGCGGGAGATCGCGGGTGCGGCCATGATTGCAGAAGCTGGTGTCGGCGGCTGCCATGCGGTAGTCACAGGCCAAACCGATGCCCAGAAACGACAAGGCCACCTGGCCCTGAAAGACCATGATTGTCGGCCGCTGTACGTCTCTAAGCCACGAAATCAGGTCGCTAAATGCAAGGGCCTCCCGTGCCACCGATATCGCGTAGAACGGCATGAGAGGAGCATCATCGACTCGATTCTCCTCGTTCCATTCGCCCAAGCGCCTGAGGGCGGCGTCGCAGCGTTCGGGAGAGAAGCTCAAGTCCGTATGTCGAAAGACCAGAGGTTTGCCCGGACTGGTCTCTAAGTCCTGCAAGAGTCGCCGGAACTGGTCGGCAGTCTGCGGAACAGTCCCCATTTCCAGAATATCGTCACCGAACTGAACCACGTCAGCCCAGGCCAGCCGCTCCACGTCAAGAAAGGGCTGCAAGATCGAGAGGTCTGTTTTCGAATACATGGCAATTCTCCACGATGGTTTGTCACTGACTACTTCTTCTGTTGGACAGATGAAGGTTGAGGCGCCGCCTCGTGCCGGGTGCCGGGCTTCACTTCCTTCACCTCACACTCCAGTATCTGTCCCGTTTCCGCCTTCAAATTGACAAGGGCAAGCTGATATTGAATGCGACTGGTTACGGATTGTCCGGCGGCTCTCACCAGATCGGTCTGTGCCTCGTTCAGCCGGGTCAGCGGTTCAGTGCCGGCCTTATAAGCCTTCTCGACGTGGTCCCTGATTCGCTGCGTCAGTTCGAGTGCCTTTTGCTGGCGTTGATAGGTCAAGTACGCCGTCTCCGCGACGTCGAGCGCCTGTCGGATCGAGGACTCGATGGAGAGAATCTTCTCCTGCCTCTGCTTGTTCAGCCTGCGGATATCGGCTTCAATTTGTCTTACCTGCGCGGGCCGCCGACCGCCGGTGAACAAATCCCATTGGGCGGTGATCCCCACGAAGGCGCTATGCTCGTCCTGATCGACCGGTCCCAGGTCGGACTGATTGAGATAATCCACGCCTCCGACGAGGGCGATCGTGGGAGAGTAGCTGCCTTTCTGAGACTTCAGCCGCTGCCGCAATCCCTGAATCCCGTACGTGATTGCCTGCAAATCGGGGCGATGCTCCACCGCGTATCGCAATTCGCTGTCGAAATCAGGCAGCGGACCGCTCTGGAGTTCGTGATTGCTTTCCGGGTACAGATCGGGCGGAAGATGGGCGTTCTCCAGCGCCATGAGTTCCGCCAGGACGGTGCAGGCAATTCGGAAACTTCGCTCTGCGTTGAGGAAATCCGTCTCGGCCTGCAGTGCTCTGACGGAGAAATTGAGCATCTCCGATTCGGAGGAGTGGCCGAGCTGCCATCGTTTGCGGGCATCCTCTTCGAGGATCATGTTGAAGCTGCGATTCTGCTGGGCAATGGCCATATTGGCCACGGCAAGCTGGGCCTGATGAAAGGCCGTCGAGACTGACTGAATCAGCAGTCGTCTCACATCGATGAGAATCTGCTCGGATTGGTTCACCCCATACTTGGACGCCAGGATGTTCGCCTCCCGTGCAAAGCCGTCGAAGAGCAACCAACTCGCCTGTAACCCGGCGTTGGCTTCTCGGTGGCCCCCCCGCATACGAAATTCAGGCTGCCAATCAGGCTGGATGCTGCTGTCAACGTTCTGATAGGATCCATACGCTGAGACAGTGGGCCACCACGCGGAATTGGCCTGTGCGACTACTTCTTTCGCCGCCGCAATGCTCTCTACCGCCTGCTGCACCTGCGGATTGTTCTTCAGGGCGATTTCACAGGCGCGCTCGATCGTTAGAGTCCCCTCGGGAACGATCAGGGAAGCTTCCGCCCCGCGGGTTTCCCCGGCAGAGATCGCTCCCGTGGCGGCGGCAACACACAGCAGTCCTATTTGAAATACGGTTCTCATTGCAGTTTCTTCCTATAGGTATTGTGCATCAGGGGTGACGCGATATGTCAGGCTGTACAGCACTGGCACGAGTAACAACGTCAGAAATGTCGCGACGAACAGCCCGCCCATAATCGTCACCCCCATACCTTTGTACAGAGGATCAAACACAAGAGGAGCCATCCCCAAAATAGTTGTCCCTGAAGCCATGAATACCGGCCGCATACGACTGACGGCGGAGTCCAGAATCGCTTTGTAGGGCGGCTTGCCAGCCCGCAAGTCCATCTCAATCTGATCGATCAGCACGATAGCGGTTTTGATCAGCATTCCGGATAAGCCGAGAAATCCCAGGAGCGCCATGAATCCGAACGGCGTGTCGGTGAGCAACAATCCGGTCGTGACGCCAATCATGGACAGCGGAACCGTGAGGAAAATGATCAGCGGACGCTTGATGGAATTGAAAAGCCCCACCACGATCAGGAACATCCCCAGAATGCAAATCGGAAAGATCTTCTGCAAAGGACCTTGGGCTTTTGCGGATTCCTTGAATTCACCGCCCCACTCCAGACTGTATCCCGCAGGCAGCTCAATGGCTTCTATGGATTTGGCCATCGAGGCCCGCAGTTGGCTGGCGACCCCAGTGGCAACATTGCACTGCACGGTAATCGCCTTCTGCCGATTCCGTCGTTGAATCTGCGGCCACTCCAATACCTGATCGACTCGTGTAATCACCTGTCGAATCGGAACGAACCGGCTGTATGCCGAGCTCCAAACCTGAACATCTTCCAGACTATCAATGGAGGCCCTTTCCATTTCGGGGGCGCGATACAGAATGGGAATCAATTCATCCTTTTCCCGGTACAGGCCCGTCATGAGCCCGTTGTAGTTGCCCTGCAAAGCAATCGCGACGTCACTTCGGGTCACTCCGATGCGACGGGCCTGGGTCTCCGAGTAATGGGGTCGGATGACGTTCACCGGCTGGCGCCAGTCTGTGCGCACATCCTTGGCGTCCGGGGTCTGACGCATGATCGCCTGGGCCTGTTCGGCAAGCCCGATCAGAACATCCGTATCCGGCCCACGAAAACGGGCCTCGACTGAGTAGGAAACAGAAGGACCGGTTGCGATGATCTTGGTGTAAGACTCCGTATTCGGCATGTGCTGACGCATATGAGTTTCGATGCGATCCTTCAGCCGATCGATTAGCCGGTAGTCGTCCACCTCGACGAGGAGTTGACCGTAACTGGAATTCGGGCTTTGGTAATCGTAAGTCAGAATGAAGCGAAGTGCCCCTTCCCCCACAAATGTGGTGACATTCCGGACCCCGTCCATTTGACGGACAGTCTCCTCAAGGTCTCTCAAATCTTCGGATGTATGCTTGATATGGGTCCCTTGGGGATTCCAGAAGTTGACGTAGAAATACCGCTGTGTGGAGTTGGGAAAGAAGGTTGTAGGCACCTTGCGGAAACCGATCGCCGCCGCGGCCAACACCAGCAGGGTTGAGGTGACAACGATACCGGGGTGTTTCATACAGGTGTGCAGCAGCGTGCGGTATACTCGGAACATCCGTTTATCGTAGGGGTCAGCCTCTCCGTCCAGGCTGGGAATCCGAAGAAACCAGACACACAACAGCGGGGTAACGGTGACCGCCAGAATCCAGCTGAACAGCAGGGAAAGGGCCATGACGTAGAACAGAGACCGGCAGTATTCCCCCACGTCACCCGGGGCATATCCGATCGCGGCGAAGGCGAGGATGGCCACCATAGTCGCCCCCAATAGAGGCCACTGGGTATCGCGGACGATCTCTTCGGCGGCTTGGGTTCGCTCTTCCCCTCGCTGCACCTTGACGAGGATCCCCTCGGCAACCACAATCGCATTATCCACCAGTATTCCGAGAGCCAGAATCAGAGCGCCGAGGGATACCTTCTGCAGTTCGATTCCCATGATCAGCATCGGGATGAAGGTGCATAAGATCGTCAGGATCAGGATCGCCCCGATCAGCAGCCCGCTTTGCCAGCCCATGAAGATCATCAAGAGGCCAACGACGATGGCCACGGCTTCAATGAGGTTGATAACAAACGCATTAACGGATTCCACGACGACATCAGATTGATAGTAGACGGTTTCCAGCTTCATCCCGGCAGGACGTTTGCTGTCAAGCTGGGCCAGTTGTTTCTTAACCGCATCTCCCATCACGACCACATTTCCCCCCTTGATGGTCGAGACGCCCAGCCCGATACAGGCCTGTCCGTTGTATCGCATGATGTTCCGGGGCGGATCCTCGTAGTCCCGGCAAATCGTTGCCACATCACCCAGGCGGACCAAGCCCTGACTGCCGCCAATGAACAGGTCGGCAATCACTTGCTCGCTGGTGAAATCGCCCGTCGGCGTGATCCGCATGTATTCCCTATCGACATCAACCTGTCCGCCTTGTACCACCGCATTTTGCGTTTGCAGGGTTTGATAGAGTTGGGCCGGTGAGAAACCGAGCTCGGCAAGGCGGGCACGCTGAATCTCCAGGTAAATCACTTCCTGTCTCAATCCCCAGAAATCGATCTTCGCCACCTCCGGGCACAGCAACAGCTCTTTTTTCAGGTATTCTGCATAGTCCTTCAGCTCCGCATAGCTGTGATCAGGACCGGTAAGTGCGAAAAAGACTCCGTACACATCGCCGAAATCATCGTTGACGATGGAAGGGCCGGCGCCGGGCGGCAGCTTTCCCTGCATGTCATTCACTTTTCTGCGCAGTTCATCCCATATCTGAGGCAGTTCCTCTGTGGTATAGGTATCCTTGATTTCAACAAAGATGACCGATAGGCCTTCCTGACTTGTCGAATAGATCTCTTTCACCTGGCCGAGCGCCTGAACCGCTTCCTCGACCGGATCGGTGACTTCCTCTTCGACCTCCTGGGAGCTGGCGCCGGGGTACCGGGTTGCCACCAGCGCTTTCTTAATGGTGAACGTGGGGTCCTCCAGTCGCCCCAGCTTCTGGTATGCCAGAATGCCTCCGCCCAGAACCATAAGAGTCAGCACCACCATCAGCGTTCGTTTGCGAAGGGCAAATGCGGCGGGATTCATGGACGGCTCCTTTCACGCAAGGAGGAAACTTCGGGGCTGTCGGAGTTCAGGGGACGAAGCTCCATGGTCTCTGTGATGAAGCCGGCTCCTTCACTGACAATGAATTCGCCGGGTTCGACGCCCCTCAGGATTTGTACCTGGTGGGAATTGATCAGTTTCCCGGTTTCGACGAGCCGCTTCTGTGCCCGGGGGGATTGGGGATCGAAAACCCATACGAAAGGCCTTCCCTGCGTATCCGCCACGATCGCTCGCGCCGGAACGACCGCCACCGGAGCAGGAGAGGTCTCTGACACCCACTTAGCCTGTGCGGTCATTCCCGGAAGAATGGTCGCGTCTTTTGGGGCCTCCATCACGAACACCACGGTATAAGTCCGGGTAATCGGGTCGGCGGACGTGTTCCATTCCTTCAGAGAAGCCGGATATTCGCGGTCCCGTACCGATGGGAACTGGATTCGCGCGGATTCGCCGTTGCGGAGTTGATGCTTGGCGATCTCATTCTCCGGAACTTCGACCTCGATCTCCAGTCGGGAAATGTCATGCATGCCCAGAACAATCTGACCGGCGGCGATCATCTCGTGATTTTCCACACATTGTTCGGTGATGATCCCATCGTAGGGGGCGAGCAGAGAGGTGTCGTCCAACTGGTGTCTTGCGGTCTGCAACTGGGCTTCAAGGTCTTTGACGGCCGCCGCAGCGGCATCATGGGCGCTTTCAGCGGCGTCAAAATCCGCCGGCGGAATGACGCGTTCGGCAAAGAGCCCTGTTGCTCTCTTAAAGTCCTGGGCGGCTTTTCTGTACTCGGCAGACGTCCTGGCCAGTTGTGCTTCCAGCACCGCAATGCGATCCTGGTAATCACGGGGGTCCACCTGCATGAGGACCTGCCCTTTCTTCACCGCATCACCGGGTTTCACGTTGACCTCGATGAGGGGTCCATGAATGCGGAACGATAGCTGCGTCTTGTCTACGGCGTTGACGACCCCGGGGAAGCTCCGGTCTATGACTGAGGTGGTTAAAGAGACCTTCTCCAGCATGACCGGGCGGGGTCCGGATAGGGCCTCCGCCAGAGTATCTTCGTGTGCAGATGCATCATTCTGCATCTTCGTAAACCATAGAAAGGCAGCGACTCCAAGGATAGCCAGGAGGCACACGCCAGCGATAATCACTATGATTCTCTTCTTCACGTTCGTCTTCCTTCAATTAGATTCCTGTTGGTTGTGACTTGACGACCTCCAGTTGCTCGGCGCGGAGCCGCGTACGCACAGCGGGAGAGCCGCCGGGCTGAGGGAATTCCACTTCGAACTGGAATTCGCCAGGCGAGATCCAGACACTTACCACAACTCCTTCCTCGCCGCCGCGCAGCCCCGGCGGGGGCACATCCCCTCTCAGGCGAACCACGGCATTTACATGGGGCGAGGTCATGATCGAATCTCCTCCCGGATTGCCGGCGCGGGCGATTGTCCGCCAGTAATCCGGAGAGCACTCTGCCTTGATCGTGGTCTCGCTCCTGGTTGGAGCCACTGGACCACGATGTCCGCAGAGGGAAAAGCAACTCGCGTGCCAACGTCGGAGTAAGGGCGCAAGTACTGCGTGCAAAAAGGCTTACGTCAGTGGTGGCCGCCTGCTTCACCCGGATGAGATTTCACCCGATTGAATCTTCACACCCGCTTGCGATTGGTAAATCATCCAGAATCGACTATAAGGGGAGTATGGAATCCGATGCACCTACACGTGTTGACGCCGAGATCTTCTCTGGCCTGCTCTTGGAAATGGCACAGGAGCGGTCGGTGGAACAGTTGTTGCAGACTGCGGTCAGCCGCGTGCTAAAGATACCTGCGGATCTCATCGCGGTGATCTGGCTGATCGATAACGGGAAGGAGAACGTCGCGGGCGTCCCCAAGGAACAACCTGCCGGCCCCCCGCGCCACCTGTGCGCCGTGGCCGGCGGCGCCAGCATCACTGGCCCGCGCGAGCTGCAAACGCGCATGCCGGATTATCTTACGCGCATACCTTTCGGAGTAGGGCCGATTGGAAGGATCGCGGAGACGGGACAGCCCCTGACGATCAATGATCTGGACGCGTTATTACGAGACTTCTCTCCGGCTCGCGACTGGCTCATATCGGAGCGAATCTACGGGTTTAACGGCGTTCCAATCGTCTACAAGGGCGAGATGCTGGGAGTGTACGGGGTCTTCGACCGCAACAAGCCGCCTGACGACGCACTCCGGTGGACGCGCATCTTCGCGGATCACATTGCCGCCGTCGTCGTCAACGCGCGGGCCTTCGAGGAAATTCGCGCTGCCGGCACACGCATCAATGAAGCCAACCAACGGCTGGAGCGGGAACTCGCAGAACGCAAAGAAGCCGAGCAGAAACTCGGGGAAAGCGAACGGCGATACCGCCGGATCGTCGATACGGCATCCGAGGGTGTTTGGGAACTCGACGAGCACTACACGACCACGCTGGTGAACCGGCGCATGGCGGAGATGCTGGGGTACGAGCCACAGGAGATGGCGGGCAGACGGCTTGATGAATTTCTGCTCGAGGAGGACCTGGACGACCACCAGACGAGGGCAGCAGCCCGCCAGCAGGGACTGGCCGAGCATTTTGAGCGGAGATTCCGTCGCAAGGACGGGAGCACCGTATGGATGCAGGTCTCGGCCACACCGATCCTGGATGCCGAGCATCGCTTTCTGGGTTCCTTCGCCATGATGACGGACATCACGGAGCGCAAGCGGGCGGCAGAAGAGGTGCGCAATACTGCCGCACAGTGGCAGGCTACCTTTGACGCGGTGCAGGATTTGGTTTTGCTGCTCGACAAGGATTTCCGTATCTTGCGCGCCAACCGGGCGGCGGCGGAGTTCCTGGGGCTGCCGTTTGACAAAATCGTCGGGGGGCACTGCTACGACCTGATCCATGGGACGTCCACGCCCCCTGCGGAATGCCCTCTCGCCAAAGTGCGCCGATCTCGCAGGCATGAGGAAGTCGAGGTTCTGGCGAGACAGGGAGGTCCTTGGTTGGCGGTTTCCGTTGACCCCCTGTTTGACCCGAGCGGTGAACTCACCCAGGTCGTCCATGTGGCGCGCGACATCACCGACCGCAAGCGTGCCGAGGAGGCTCTGCGGCAGAGTGAGACTTATCTCGCGGAAGCGCAACGGCTAAGTCACACAGGTAGCTGGGCGTTCGATTTGGCCAGCGACAAGTATGCTTACGCTTCAGAGGAATGCTTACGGATCTTTGGATTCGATGCACGAGAGGGTTTACCGACCAGGGAAGCAGTCTCCCGACTCATTCACCCGGAGGATTGGGACAGGGTGAACGCGGGCTATGAGAAGTCGGTCCGCGAGAAGGTAGACACCTCTGCCGAGTTCAGGATCACGCTGCCCAGTGGGACGGCCAAACACATTCAGGTGATACGGCACCCCATCCTGAATGATGCGGGAGACGTCGTTAAGCTGGTGGGCACTGCGATCGATGTGACGGAGCGCAAGCAGGCGGAGGAGGAGCTGCGCAAGCATCGGGAGCATCTGGAAGATCTGGTGGAGCAGCGGACGGAGGAATTGGCGGAAGCCAAGGCCCGGGCCGAAACTGCCAGTCGCGCCAAGAGCACGTTCCTCTCCAGTATGAGCCATGAGCTGCGCACCCCCCTCAACGCCGTGCTCGGCTTTTCCCGCCTGCTCAAGAGCGGTCCGGACGTGACGCCGCCCCAGCAAGAGGCCCTGGATATCATTGTCCGCAGCGGCGAGCACCTGCTGAACGTGATCAACAATATCCTGGATATTGGCAAGATTGAGTCCGGTAGAATGACGCTGGAGGAGTCCGAAGTCGATCTGCAGCAGTTGCTGCATGAAATGCAGTCGCTGATGGGAGTGGGGGCCGCGGAGAAGGGACTCCATTTTGCCCTGGAAAGCGCTGCGGATCTGCCCCGATTTGTGGCGGCGGACGCGGGCAAGCTGCGCCAGGTGCTGCTGAATCTGGTGGGCAACGCCATCAAGTACACGGATTGCGGCGGGGTCAAGCTCCGCGCCACGGTCGTCGGACGTAACGGGGCCGAAACCGCCCACGTACGATTTGAGGTGGAGGATTCGGGGCCCGGCATCCACCCGGAGGATTGCCAGCGCATCTTCTTTCCCTTTGTGCAATTGGGCGGCCCGGTCCCTGCGCAGGCCGGCACCGGGTTGGGGTTGGCCATCTGCAAACAATACGTGGAGCTCATGGGCGGTGAGATTGGCGTGGCCAGCGAGCCAGGCAAGGGATCGGTGTTCTACTTCCATCTTCCCGTGAGGGTCCTTCCTGCGGCGGCCGAGCCCGAAGAACCGAAGCACGGGCGCATTGTGGGATTGGCCGAGGGACAGCCCTGTTACCGGCTCCTGATTGCCGAAGACCAGCCGGAGAACCGTCTGCTGTTGCGGGGGCTTCTGGACCCGCTCGGCTTTGAGCTGCGCGAGGCGACCAACGGACAGGAGGCCGTGGACCTGTTCGAGCAGTGGCATCCCGACTTGATCTGGATGGACATCCGCATGCCGGTCATGGACGGGTTGGAAGCCGTCCGGCGGATTCGGGCTACTGAGGCCGGCGCCGCGACCAAGATCGTCGCGCTGACCGCGCACGCCCTGGAGGAAGAGAGAGGGCCGATTTTGGCCGTCGGTTGCGATGATCTCGTGCGCAAGCCCTTTCGCGAGCAGGAACTCTTCGACGCGTTGGCTCGGCACCTGCGACTGAAATTCGTCTATGAAAAGACGCCACACCCGGAAACCGCTTCAGAGGCGCCGGGGCTTGCCCTGCGTCCGGAGCAGTTGGACGCGCTGCCGGCGGACCTGCGGCAGGAGTTGCGTCAGGCCGTCATCGAGCTGGATACGGCGCGCACCCAGGCCCTCATCGAGCAGGTCACGGAGCGAGATGCGGCGCTGGGTCGGGCCTTGCACACGCTGGCCGCGCGGCTGGACTATCCGTCTCTCTTGAATTGGCTGGAAAAGGGGCATTCTCAGACCGAGCACACTCTATGAGCGAAGAGAAGAAACCGACTTCCGCGGGGGCAGAGATTCTGGTGGTGGATGACACCCCCGCCAGTTTGCGTCTGCTGTCCGAAGTGCTGACCCAGCGCGGTTATCGCGTTCGGCCAGCCTCCGACGGCGCTTTGGCGCTGACATCCGTAGCCGCCAAGACACCAGACCTGATCCTGCTCGACATAAACATGCCTGGCATGGATGGCTATGAGGTGTGTCATCGCTTGAAGGCAGATGAGAAGAGCAGCCGGATTCCCGTCATTTTCATCAGCGGCTTTGGCGATACGCATCAGAAAGTCGCAGGTTTTGAGGCCGGCGGCATCGACTACATCACCAAGCCCTTTGAGGCCGAAGAGGTACTGGCGCGGGTCGGAACGCATTTGCGGCTGCGCCAGGCGGAAGAAGCGTTACGCCAGGCCCACGATACGCTGGAACTGCGCGTGCAGGAACGCACGGCGGAACTCCAGGCCTCCAATCAAGCCCTGCAAAAGAGCGAAGAAGAAACGCGACGGGCCTTCGAGGAGATCCAGCGTCTCAAGGCCCAACTCGAACAGCAGAACGCTTACCTTCGCGAGGAGGTCGTAGAGGCCAAGGCGTTCGGTGATCTCGTCGGACAGAGCGCGGCGCTGGGGCAGGTGGTCCACCAGATCGATCTGGTGGCCCCGACCGATGCGTCGGTCCTCGTTCTGGGAGAGACCGGGACCGGCAAGGAACTGATCGCCCATGAGATTCATCGCCGCAGCCGCCGCCGGGATGGGCCACTGGTCCGGGTCAACTGTGCCTCGGTGCCCAAGGAGTTGTACGAGAGCGAGTTCTTCGGCCATGCCAAAGGCGCCTTCACCGGGGCCATCAAGGATCGAGTGGGCCGTTTCGAGACGGCTGACGGCGGCACGTTGTTTCTGGACGAGATCGGGGAGGTGCCCTTCGAACTGCAGAGCAAGCTGCTCCGCGTGCTGCAGGAGAAGCGGTACGAACGGGTGGGGGAGGACCGGACGCGGCACGCCGACGTGCGCATCATCGCGGCCACCAATCGCGACTTGAAGAAGGAAGTGGCGGCGGGTCGCTTTCGCGAAGACCTCTATTATCGGCTCAACGTATTCCCTATTCATGTCCCTCCGTTGCGTGAGCGCAAGGAGGATGTCCCGCTGCTGGCACAACATTTCGTGCAGCAGTCGCTCAAAGAACTGCGCTGCCCGAACCCCCGGCTGACTCGCGCCGGCGTCCTTCGACTCCAGAGCTACGACTGGCCCGGCAACGTTCGCGAACTCCAGAATGTGATCGAACGCGCCGTTATCCTGGCGCGAGGCGGCGTACTCGAGTTCGATCTGCCGGTGCGCGAGGCTCCGCCCACCGCACGGTCCCAGTCCACTCGCCCTGACGGCGACGTGCCGGAATTCCTCACAGACATCGAATTGCGGCAGCGTGAGCGGGAGAACCTCCTGGTGGTTCTGCAGAAGACTCAATGGAGGGTCAAAGGTCCCGGCGGCGCGGCGGAACTTTTGGGTGTGAATGCCGCCACACTGGTGTCACGAATGAGGGCCATGGACATCAAGCGACCGGAGTGAGCCGGGTGAATTAGAGCCAATCCGACACCGGCAAAAGGTCGGCTGCCTGCCGCAGCACCGGATCGACGTTGGTGTACACATCATTCGTGAGCTGTGGGCTGGAGTGTTCCAGCAGTCGCTGCGTCACGGCAGTCGAGACTCCTTTTTGCGCGAGCAACGAGGCGAACGTCTTGCGCAGATCGTGGAACTTCAGTTCGGGCAGCTTCATGGCCGTTCGGATCCTCTCCCACTTCTTGGGACTGAATCTGTCGCTGAAGAGCCTCTCCTGGCCATGTGGGACCATAGCCACATAATTGGATAATGCGGTCATCACCGGCTCCGGGATTGGACGCTCCGGCATGGCCTTGCCTGCTTTGCGATTCCGTGTCGTCAGGGTGTCTCGATCGAAATGAACATCGCCGATACGGATCGCCTCTATGTCACTGCGACGAAGCCCCGTCGTCACAGCCAGAAGCACGCGCAGCCGCAGCGTCGGGTGTTTCGCGGTAGACGAGAGCAGAGCCTGCACCGGCTGTGCTGTCAGGGCCATCGCCGGCTTCTGGGCCACTTTAACTTTCTTGGCTTCCAGACCTGATACGATGAACCGATTTCTCGCGGCCCAGTGAAGGAAAGCATTGAGCTTCCTGATATCCTTGTCGAGAGTCGTCTTTTGAACTTCGCCGCCTCAATCCAGAACGAATTTGTCGATGGCAGGCTGGTTGATGTGTTTCGATGAGTCTGGCCTGACCAGCCGCTGAAAGTGCCCCAAGGTCAACATGGCCTCGTAGATGGATGCCTCCCGCAACCCTTCGACCTGCTTAGCCTTGCGATACGCCTCAACCATCTGCTGCCAGTTCGCGTTGACGACGCCCGTGAACACGTCGGAGTTCAACTGCGTGTGCTTGATCTGGCAGAAGTGCCTGGCCAGTGCCTTGCTCGGCAAGGCCTTGGCCTTCTTCTTACCTCCCTCGTACCATCCGACCTACCATCCCTTGACGCCTTTTCGCCTGTAGACCCACGATTTCCTCATGGCCTTCAGTGTATCGGCGATCTCTGCCTGGCAGGTGAATGACGACCAGAAGCGGAGCACGCGCGGTGTCAAGCTGGCGACATCGCTTTGGCAATGCTGAAGGCGGTGCACCGTAACGCCTTGTCCCAACACAACTTATGCCTTGTCGTTACCGGGGGCGCAACAGACTGGTTGGACTCTACCCCTCTGCGCCTGCTTCTCGGACGTCGTCCCCTAAGGCTCTGTCTGCAGAGCACTTGCGCATGGTAGTTCCTCGTTCGTGTCCGGTTCACCGGGGGCGCGCAACAAGCGCGCCACAGAATCACCCTTGCGTGATGCCTCCGAGGCCGCCCGGGCACGGTCCACCACGTCCCTTCGGATCGCCAGATAGAAGCGTTCAGTGGTATCAATTCCGGCATGTCCGGCCAGTTCCTTGACCTCGTGGAGACTGAGTCCTTGAGCAACCCAGTTGCTCAGACATGTGCGTCGCAGATCGTGGAATGTGCCGGACTCGATGCCAGCCCGTGCCCGGATCCTGTTGAAGTGATGGATGACGTAGGATATCTTTCGCACATTGTTTTGGGACGTGAATGGAGTCCTTTC
>CAZNSM010000028.1:0-5435 GCA_964575615.1 uncultured Pirellulales bacterium
GGACCGGTCAACAAGGCTTTTCGACCTGTCGGGACCGAAAGGGAGAAATCCTCCAACACCGTTTGTCCGTCGAGCCGGATGGTCAGGCGATTGATTTCGAGTGCGTCGGGTCCGTCCATCGATTTCAGGCCTACTGCCCAGCGCGCGCCAGGGCGTCGTCCAATGCGCCGAAGCCTTCCTGCCATTCGTTGAGCCGGGTGACGTTCTTTTTTCTGGCGATCTCCATGAAGCGGTCGTAGGCGCTGCGGATCGACTCCGGCATGGGCCACTCGGCGTTGGCGGCCTTTGCGGCCTCGCGCATCTCGGTCCAGCGCATCATGAAGCTGTACATCACCGGCAACTGGGCGACCTGAACGCGGAATTGCAGCACGGGATCGTCCTTGACCTGCTCCTCGGCCGCCAGCAGATAGATCCGGCCTTTGGTCAGCGTCTCGAAGTTCAGGTACTTGGCCGTGTGCTTCTCGAAGCAGCCCAGCCAGTCGCCGCTCTGATCGACCGCGTCATGTATCGTCGCCAGGTACTTCTTCATGTACGGAGCCGCCGGCCCGTAGTAGCCTTCGAGGAACTCCTCGACGAGCTGATCGCCGCTGCGCGTCGGGTCCCACAGCAGCTTGGCCAGCACCCACGCCCGCAGCTCGGCCATCTCGGCGCCGTTGGTCGTGTAGGCGCCCTGTTCGAAGATGCCCTTGACGTTGTGATCGACGAAGAACTTCACGTTGGGCCCGAGCACGCGCAGATTCGGATGCGGCATGATGTGGTGACGGAAGTTCGTCGTGTAGTCCCAGATGTAGAGCCGATTGCAGATCTGCGACCAGCCGACGATGTCGTCGCGGAAGGGCTTGTTCCGCTCATCGGCCAGCGGCTTGCTGAACGAGCACTCGATGCTGCACAGTTGGACGATGACGTTGGGACGGGGCTTGACAAGCTTCGGAGGCTTGCGTGTGTACTGATACGCCAGAGTGCTGATCGCCACCTTCGGGAACTCCTGCTCGATGTCGGCGGCGACCGCGTTGACGAATCGCAGCATCGGTCCGGCCGGACTGCCTTCTTCCTCTTCGACGGCCTTGCACTTGGCGCACTGGCAGTTGCCGTACCAGTCGTTCTGCGAAACCGAGGCGATGGTGGCCTCCGGATTGTTGCGCAGCCGCTCCTTGAGGTTCTTAACTAGCTCGGCGCGCATCTCCTCGTTGGTCAGGCACAGTTGCGCCCGCTCGGTCGTGCGCTTGCCGTCGATCTCACTGAACCATTCGGGATGATCGGCGAAGTACTTCTCCGGCGGGATCAGCGGGTAGAACGTGTGAACGAATCCTTCGTACTTGTGCTTTCCCCCCCGGTCGCCGTCGATCCGGTTGCCATTGCCGTTGCACTTGTTCCGCACGGACCAGTCGCCGTCGAGCGCATCGAACCAGTAGGGCTCGCGGTACTCCAGAACCGGGACATAACGGACGTCGATGTCGTTCAGTATGATCGTGGCCTTCGAGGGTATGGTGCTCTCGGTGGACGACCACCATCGGCAGCCGAGGTGATCCTCCAGGAAGGTGTAGACGGCGTAGAGCGTTCCGCGCGGCCGGCCGCCGGCCAGGATCAGCCCGTTCGGCACTGTCCGGATGACGATTCCCTCGTCGCCCAGCCCATCGGTTGAGAAGTCCTTCTGTGCGACGTTGGCCGCCTGCGGACCGACGAAGACATTGACGTTGGCCTGGTTTGGCTCGCCGGCGACAGGGAACTGGGCCCCTGTAATCTGCGCCAGAAATCCGGCCAGCTCGGCTGCGGCGTGCCGCTCGGGCGCCGGCGCATCGGCCGCGATGACGATGATTGCCCGGGCCTGGCCGTTCTCCGACAGGGTCACGGCGCCGGCGCTCCAGGTCGCCAGCAGGCCGACCACCATACCCATCCACGCAATCCACTTTGTCGTAACCATTTCTCGAACCCTCCAAAACGTGCGCCTTCGCGATGAGACGCCCTCATGTCGCGTAACTGTGAAGCCCCAGGAACAACCTCGATAGGTTGACCCAGAGCAACGTGATGACAATGGCGGCCATTCCCGCAATCGCCCAAAGACTGTTGATCCTCGCGTATTGCGCGCCGAACATATAACGCCAGTGGAAGTACCCCACGTAGACCAGCCAGGACGCCAGAGACCAAAGCTCCTTCGGGTCCCAGCCCCAGTAGTCGCCCCAGGCCCGCTTGCCCCAGATGCTGCCCAGGATCAGGCCCAGCGTCAGCAGGGGAAAACCGATGGCGATCAGCGTGTATGTCGCCTGCTCGGGCGGCAGAATCGCGCCCGAAGCGACGCTCCGCTTCGTCGTACACAAGTGAACGGCTGCCCGAAAAGCGGCCATGGCCATGAAGATGTAACTGAGCGTGTAGACCCCCACATGCGGAACGAACAGCCAGCTCTGCAGGGCGGGCGGCAGGTGTTGCGGCTCGGCGTGGAATTTGAAGCCGGCGGGAAACAGAACGATCGCCGCAATCAGCATATCCGCCCACTGCCCGCCGATTCGCAGGACTCTGCGCCCAACCACCGAGATCGGATAGCAGACCATGCCCAGGCAGAGGAACACCTCGAAGAGGTTCTGCAACGGGACGTGCCGGACGTCGATCCAGCGGTAGACGTATGCCAGGAGGCTGGTGCAGAAGCCTGCCATGAAGAACCACTGCCCGGCCTTCCTGCGTCCTGCCACCGTGGCGACGAACGCCGACAGGAAGGCGGCCATCGCCGCGTAGATCAGCAGTCCCTGAAGTGTGTATTTGATGGCCATCCGCGTCCCTGTTATCCCTTCTTGTCCGGCGTGTCAGCCCACGTACTGACGGGCGCACAGGTGATCTGCTGCCTCCTGACGCTGGACCACAGGGGCCGGCCCCAGAAATGCAGGAATACGCCCACGATGAGCATGGCGTAGCCGGTATAGACGATACTGAGCCCGGCGTCCGAGACCACCATCAGGATGGTGTATTCGCCCATCTGGTTCTGTCCGTACGAATGCTGATAGAAATGATACCCGCCATGGTGCAGAGGGTGATTGACTTCGATGTCCTTGCTCGCGACGACGGTGTTGTCGCGGACGACCTCGAGTTCGCTGACATAGTCGCGAGGACTCTGCTCGTAGCTCATGACCAGCGGATCGTTGGGGTTGGCGTGTCCGGCCCGGTGGAGGAACACGTATCGCCTCGCGGTCGATCCATCCGGTTTCTCTATCATCACCTCCAGGGCCGGGTTCAGCCCTCCTGGTGCATCGTAGGCGATCCGCTCGTCGCCGGAGATGTCCATCTTGAAGTTCCGGAACGCTCGCTGGATCGTCACGGTGCTGGGGTCTTTGCCGAGCGCCTGGCTCCGGCCCGCCTCGGCGGGCAGCTTCCATCTTTGGCCATCGCGGCTCTGGATGTACAGGTCGCCCGGCTCGTAGTACTCGATGCGAAAATCGCGCAGCCGAATCGAGAAGGGCAATTCCTTCGTATCGTTGCTGTCGGCGACCATCACCCGGTTCTCCGCCGTGCCTTCAAGGACCGGCATCTGGCCCTTGCGAATCCTCTCGGTCCCGAAGAACCGCTTCTGGAGGTCCTGTCCCAGCGGCGAGCCCCACATCCCGCCGGCCAGAATGAGGATGCAGCCCATGTGCATCAGCAGCAGCGATGGAGCCCACAGGAGACGGCGGAACACGGCGATGCCTGCGGCCAGCAGGACGCCGAAAGCCCCCCAGTAGATCACGACGGGCACGCTGTTGAAGAAGGCCTGTGCCCGGTCGGCTCCCAGAAACGCGCCGTAGACCGACAAGACCGCCAGCGCTGCAATCGCTATAAGGCAGGCCCACAAGATGGACCGCTTCAATCGAACCATGTGCTCTCCTTGGATTACGATAAGTATTATCAGGCTCGGAAGATAGGTTCGCAAGCTATTTATCCTGCGGCTTGCCCGCCGGCTCTCGTGCCCTCGGAGAGCTTCCCGAAGAACGCAGCAATGGTGTCACGCCTGCTCCGACCGGTTTCGAGGAGGCCGCAATCGGTCTCCCTGAGCCGGCCGCCGTAAAGGCTTTTCCAGCAGAGAGGTATGGCACATTGACTTGAATGCTAAGGATGTGTTAAAATGCCATTAGAGCACTTGCCTATCGCAGGCCGGCGGAGGGTTGGGGGGGCCGCATGCCCGTCCCTGGCGGACGCTCAGGGGTCTGGCCGGGCGATGTCGGCTTCTCTGGAGGGGCCGAAATGGTGCGAACGGACCGGTCCGTATGGGTCGCGCGGCGCGGGCGTTTGCGGGTAGTGAAGAGCGCACATACAAAGGCGGAAGGCGATATGATCGGCTACTTGAAGCCCCTCGTGCTGGCGCTGGTGCTGGCACCGGCCGGCGCGATGCAGGCCCAATCCTCGATCGTCATCAACGAATTGCTGGCCTCCAACAGCCGGGGCGCCAAGGACCCGCAGGGCCAGTATGACGACTGGATCGAACTGCACAACACCTCTGATGCGGCCGCCGATGTGGGCGGGATGTACCTGACCGATGACGTCGAGGACCCTGCGCGCTGGCGGATTCCCTCGGGCACGACCATCGCCCCGAAGGGCTACCTGGTGATCTGGGCCGACGGCGACACAGGGGACGCAGGGCTTCACGCCGGCTTTCGGCTCAGCGCCTCCGGCGATGAAATCGCGCTGTTCGGCACCGACGGCCGCACGCAGCTCGACTACGTTTCCTACGGCCCGCAAACGGCGGACGTCTCGTTCGGCCGCTATCCTGACGGCGCGGGGGATTTCCGCCTGATGGGCTATCCGACGCCGGGACTGCAGAACGTGGTGGTCTATGAAGGCTTCGTCTCCACGCCCAGGGTCTCTCATGAGCGAGGGTTCTACAGCGCGCCGTTCGAGGTGACGATCACCTGCGATACACCCGGCACGGTGATCTACTACACTCGTGACGGCAGCGAGCCTTTCTCGCAGGTGCGCGACGTTCCGAGCGGCAGCGTCTACAGCGAGCCCATCCTCGTCCTGCGAACCACGTGTCTTCGCGTCATGGCGTTCAAAGAAGGATGGAGACCGTCTGAGATCGTCACGTGCAGCTACATCTTTCTCGACGATGTCCTCAACCAGCCGCCGTACCCGCCGGGCTTCCCCACGACATGGGGTTCGACCCGGGTCGACTACGAGATGGACCCGAAGGTCGTCAACGACCCGGCGTATGCGCCGACGATCAAGGACGATCTCCTGAGCGTTCCTTCCGTGAGCGTAGTGATCAACAAGGACGACTTTTTTGGCCAGCGCGGCATCTACTCGAACTTGTCGGGGCACGGCGTGGACTGGGAGAGACCTGCTTCGATCGAGTGGATCGACCCGACCGAAGGGGAGGATTTCCAGGTCAACGTCGGCTTGCGCGTTCACGGCAGCCAGTACGGGCGGAGCACGAGCGTCGCCAAGCATTCGCTTCGCATGCTGTTCAAGAACGAATA
>CAZNSM010000028.1:5535-8406 GCA_964575615.1 uncultured Pirellulales bacterium
GGCGGAGCACGAGCGTCGCCAAGCATTCGCTTCGCATGCTGTTCAAGAACGAATATGGCCCGTCGCAATTGGAATACCCTCTCTTCCCCGACAGCAACGTGGATGCCTTCGAGTCCCTGATCCTCCGATCCATCTGGAACTACTCGTGGTTCGGCGACAGCACCGCCTGTAGCGGCCTGGGGACCGACCATGCGGACTATCTGCGCGACCAGTTCTGCCGGGACACGGTCCGCGACATGGGCGGACTGGCGCCGCACAGCCGGGGGGTGCACGCCTACGTCGACGGGCTCTACTGGGGCATGTTCATCTTCGTCGAACGGCCCGACGACGGGTTCTACGCCCAGCACCTGGGCGGCGAGAAGGAAGACTACGATGTGCTCTACGCCGATGGCAGCATGGAGGTCAAGACGGGAGATCTCGACGCGTGGAACACCCTGTTTCGCCTGGCCGGCGGCGATCTCGGCACGACCGCTGCCTACCACGAGATCCAGCAGTACGTGGACATCCCTGCCATGATCGACTACATGCTGATGATCTACTACGTGGGCAGCCGCGATGCCCCGGTGCTGCTGTGCAACGACCGCGTGCCCCGCAACTTCTACGCCGTGCGTCGCCGGCAGCCCGCCGGTCCGTTCCTGTTCGTGCCGTGGGACGTCGAGTGGAGCCTGGAATCGCCCACGGTCAATCGCGTCAACATCGTTGGCCAGTCTAATCCGCACTATCTGGTGGATCGCCTCATGGCCAACGAGGACTTCCGCGTGCAGATGGCGGACCACATCTACAAGCGGTTCTTCAACGACGGGGCCCTCACGCCGGGCGCCGCGATCGATCGCTACATGACCCGCGCCAACGAGATCGACCGCGCCATCGTCGGCGAGTCTGCGCGGTGGGGCGACAGCAAAAGGTCGCGTCCGTACACACGCGACGTCGAGTGGGTCGGCGAGCGGGATCGCCTGGTCAACGAGTACTTCTCCGTGCGCACGGACATCGTGATGAACCAGCTCCGGCAGGCAGGTTTCTATCCGTCGATTTCGCCGCCGCAGTTCTACATCGACGACCGGTTCCAGCACGGAGGGCAGGTCGACAGCGGCGCCGTCCTGACGATGACTGCCAGCGCGGGAGACATCTGGTACACCACCGACGGCAGCGACCCGCGTGTGGCCGGCACAGGGGGCGGGCCGAGCGATGTGCAGACGTTGGTGCCCGAAGACGCGGCCAAGCGCGTGCTGGTGCCGCCAAGTCCGATCGACGACTCATGGCGAGGAGAATCGGAGTTCGACGATTCCGACTGGACCAGCGGCGTCGGCGGCGTCGGCTTCGAGCGCAGCACGGGGTATGAGCCGTTCTTCAACATCGACGTGCAGGATGCCATGTACGGGCGCAATACGACCTGCTATATCCGAATTCCCTTCGACGTGGACCCCGAAGAGCATGCCGAGCTGACCTCGCTGATGCTCAAAGCGCGCTACGACGATGGTTTCATCGCCTATCTCAACGGCGTGGAGGTCTTTCGCGTGATGTTCGAGGGCGAGCCTGCCTGGAACTCCGGCGCGAACGACAACCACTCGGACCTGGACGCCGTCGAGTTCGAGACGTTCAACATCTCAGGGGCCCTCGGGGCCGTTCATCCGGGTGCCAATATCCTGGCCATCCAGGGGCTCAACGCCGGCTCGACCAGTTCGGACTTCCTGATCTCGGTGGAGCTGGTCGCCGGCAAGGGCGGGGCCGGAGGATCGGAAACCGGCGTCTCGGCGACTGCCGTCCGCTATGCCGATGCCGTGACGTTGGACCGCAGCGCGCCGATCAAGGCCCGGCTGCTCAGCGGCACCACCTGGAGTGCGCTGGCCGATGTGGTCTTTGCGGTCGGGCCGGCCGCGGAGAATCTGCGGATCAGCGAGATCATGTATCATCCGGTCGATCCGAATGCGGAATACGTCGAGCTGACCAATGTCGGCGATGAGGCGATCAACCTGAATCTTGTGCGCTTCGCCAACGGCATCGATTTCACATTCCCCAGCGTCGAGCTGGCGCCCGGCGGCCACGTGGTGGTGGTCCGAGACCTCGCCGCGTTTGAGGCCGAGTATGGCGTTTCGGCCGACGTGGCCGGCCAATACTCGGGCAATCTCGCCAACGCGGGCGAACGCATCGAATTGCAGGACGCCTCCGGCCGAATCATCTGCGATTTCCGTTTCCAGGACGGCTGGTTCGACACCACCGACGGTCTGGGTTTCTCGCTGACCGTCCGAGACCCGTCCTCTGCCGATCCAATGGCACTCGGCGACAAGGACTTCTGGCGGCCCAGCGCCCGTGCCGGCGGTTCGCCCGGCTACGACGATGCAGCCCAGGCAATCCGCCTCGGCTCGGTGGTCATCAACGAGGTGCTGACGAACTCGAATGCCGGCGCGCCGGACTGGATCGAACTGCACAACACCACGGACCAAGCCATCGACATCGGCGGCTGGTTCCTCAGCGATGACGCACAGAGCCTGATGAAGTATGAAATCCCCGAGGGCGCTGCGATCGCGGCACGTGGATTCCTCGTGTTTTACGAAGACCGGCACTTTGGCAACGCCGACGCCCCCGGCTGTCACGTGCCTTTCGCGCTGAGCCGCGATGGGGAAACGGTGTATCTCCATTCCGGCGCGGACGGCGAACTGACCGGCTACGTCGTGCAAGAGAGGGTCGATGCCTCCGAGGCGGGCGTTTCTCACGGTCGCTTCCTCAAGAGCACCGGCGCCTGCAACTTCGTCGCACTGAATGCCCCGACGCCCGGCGCCCCCAACGCGACACCGAAGATCGCATCGATCGTCATCAATGAGATCATGTACAATCCGGCCGCTCCGGATCAGGCCGAATACATCGAACTGCTCA
>CAZNSM010000028.1:8506-34606 GCA_964575615.1 uncultured Pirellulales bacterium
GAGATCATGTACAATCCGGCCGCTCCGGATCAGGCCGAATACATCGAACTGCTCAACGCCGGCAACGAGGCGGTCACGCTGTACGATGCAGCGCTGCGGGCGCCCTGGCGGTTCACCGACGACCCCGACAACCCGGCCATTGATGTGCTGCTGCCCGCCGATGAGCCAGTGACTCTGGCGCCGGGACAATGCCTGCTGCTGGTCAAAGACCGGCTCAGCTTCGGCGTGATCTACACCGTTCCGGACGATGTACCTGTGCTCACCTGGGGTCCGGGCCGGTTGTCCAACGGCAGCGACAGGCTCCAGATCAGCCGGCCGGGCGACGCCGACAACGGCACGCCGACAAGCTGGATTCGCGTCGACCGCGTTGTGTACAGCGACGGTTCGCATCCGGAGGACTTCCCGGCAGGCGCGGACCCTTGGCCGGCGGAGGCCGATGGTCAGGGCATGTCACTGCACCGGATCGATCCGGCGGCCTATGGGAACGATCCGGCCAACTGGAAGGCGGCGACGCCGACACCAGGGGTGCGGTGACCTATGGCTGCCCAGGTGGTGAAAGAGACGACCGATAGAGGCACGTGCAGTCTTCAGGAATTTGGAGCGAACATGGTTGATCGTGTCAGATCCTTCGCAATGGCGGTGCTGGTGGTGTTGACGCTGGCGGTTTCGGCGCCGGCCGCATCGTCGGTCGTTCTGAACGAGTTTCTGGCCTCGAACGGACAGGGGGCCGCAGACCCGCAGGGCGAGCACGACGACTGGATCGAGCTGCACAATCCGGCGGCAGTTCCCGCGAACGTCGGCGGGATGTACCTGACGGACGATGCGAGCGATCCGACGCGCTGGCGGATTCCGAACGGCACATCGATTGCGGCCAAGGGGTATCTGCTGATCTGGGCCGACGACGATGTCGCGGACGCTGGCCTTCACGCCTCCTTTTCGCTCAGTGCCTCGGGCGAAGAGATTGCACTCTACGACACCGACGGCGCAACTCTTCTGGATTCCGTCCGGTTCGAACAGCAGACCGTCGATGTCTCGTATGGCCGGTTCCCCGATGGAACCGGCGACTGGCTGCCGATGGCCTACCCAACGCCCGGCCAGGCGAATCGTCGCAGCTACGATGGCGCGGTTGCCGGACCCAAGTTCAGCCGGACCCGCGGGTTCTACGACGTGCCGACTTACGTGAGCATCACGTGTGCCACCGAAGAGGCCGAGATCTACTACACCACGGACGGAAGCGATCCGTTCGGCGGCGACCACGGATCGGTTGGCGCCACGGCGATCCGGTATCACGAACCTGTCCGAGTCAGCCGGACCACGTGTCTGCGAGCGGCGGCGATGCGATCTGGATGGCTGCCCTCGCCTGTCGAGACGCACACCTACCTCTTCGTCAACGACGTTGTCACGCAGTCGCCCAATCACGAGCGGCCGGCTGCGAACTGGCCCGCCGGCAACGTCAGCGGCCAGGTGATCGACTACGGAATGGACCCGGACGTGGTCAACGATCCGCAGTACAAGAACCTGATGGACGATGCGCTGCTGGCGATTCCCTCGATTTCTCTGGTGACCGACCTGGCGAATCTGTTCAACTCGCAGAGCGGCATCTACGTCAACGCGGGCCGCGAAGGACGTACATGGGAGCGTCCCGTTTCGGTGGAGCTGCTCCGGCCGGATGGAACGGAGGGGTTTCAGATCGACGCCGGAATTCGCATTCGCGGCGGGTTCAGTCGCAGCGGCGGCAATCCGAAGCACTCGTTCCGGCTGTTCTTCCGCTCCGACTACGGCGTCTCGAAGCTGGAGTATCCGCTCTTTGACGACGAGGGCGTCGCGGAGTTTGAAAATCTCGACCTGCGCACGGCCCAGAACTACGCCTGGAGCCTCGATTCGAGCAATCCCGGCTCCAAGAACACCTTCCTGCGCGAAGTGTTCTGCCGGGACATCCAGGGGGCGATGGGCCGGCCCTACACCCGCAGCCGCTTCTACCATCTCTATCTGAACGGCCAGTACTGGGGCCTCTACCAAAGCCAGGAACGCTCGGAGGCCTCCTACGCCGAAGCCTACTTCGGGGGCGACAGCGAGGACTACGACGTCATCATGACCGACGGTTACCAGACCTCGTTCACGGACGGCTCCATCGACATGTGGAATCATCTGTGGGACCTCTGTGAGGCCGGTTTCGCGACGGACGAGCAGTACTACGCCGTCCAGGGCAAACGGCCCAACGGCACGGATGACCCGGCGCTGGCGGTGCATGTGGACCTGGGGAACCTTATCGATTACATGCTCGGCATTTTCTACACGGGCAACGACGATGCGCCGGTCACGCTGGGCGGCGATCGGGCCAACAACTTCTTCGCCATCCGCAACCGCCGGCCAGAGGCCCGGGACGGCTGGAAGTTTTTCGCCTACGACAACGAGCACTCCTTAGGCGTCTCGCGCGGTCTCAATGACGACCGCACGGCACCCGTGCGTGCGGGCCAATCCCGATCGCATTTCAATCCGCAGTGGCTGCACCAGAAGCTGATGGCCCACCCGGAGTACCTCATGCAGTTTGCCGATCACGCGCACAAGCATTTCTTCCACGGCGGGGTGATGACGCCGGAAAATGCGGTCGCCCTGTGTTGGTCCCGCGCCCTGGAGATCGACCTGGCGATCATCGCCGAGTCGGCGCGGTGGGGCGACCAGCGGCCGGACCGGACCAACCGGCCCTACACGAAGGCCGATTGGTGGGCGGAAGTGAACGGCTACCTGCTCGAAACGTATTTCCCCGCTCGCACGCAGATTGTGGTCAATCAGCTCCGCGCCAGAGGGCTCTACCCTCGGGTGGACGCGCCGGAATTTCGCGTCCGCGGCGTGGTGCAGTACGGCGGCCCGATCGGCCGGACCGACGCGATCTCCATGAGCGCGACCGGCGAGATCTGGTACACCACCGACGGCAGCGACCCGCGCGTGCCGGGCACCGCCGGCGGCTCCGGCATCGAAGCGCCCCTGGTCTCCGAAGAAGCGCCCAAGCGGGTACTGGTTCCCACAGGACCGGTCGCGGACGCCTGGCGAGGAGGCGCGGATTTCGACGATTCCGGCTGGATCAGCGGCGCCGGCGGCGTCGGCTACGAGCGCAGCACCGGGTACGAAGCGTATTTTCAAATCGATCTTCAGGACGCCATGTACGGCGTTAATACGAGCTGCTATATCCGGATTCCGTTCGAAGTCGCCGAGGGCGACCTCAGCGAGCTGTCGGGCCTGGCCCTCCGCGCCCGATACGACGACGGGTTCATCGCCTACATCAACGGCGTGGAAGCCTGCCGCGTCATGTTCGACGGCGCGCCCGCCTGGAACTCCCGCGCCACGGACAACCATTCCGACCTCGACGCGATCGAGATGGAATCGTTCAATGCCTCGCAGGCCGTCGCGGCGCTGCGCCCGGGGCAGAACGTTCTCGCCATTCAGGGACTCAATTCGAGCACGACCAGCTCCGACTTCCTGATCTCGGTGGAACTGGTCGGGAGCAAGGGCGCCGTCGGCGGCACACCGGGCGGCGTATCTGCCGGCGCTGTTCGCTACAGCGAACCGGTGAGCTTCGACATAAGCACGCCGGTCAAGGCGCGGACGCTCAACGGGACCACGTGGAGCGCGCTGGCGGATGCGGTCTTCGCGGTCGGCCCGGTGGCCGAGTCGCTTCGGATCAGCGAGATCATGTATCACCCGGCCGATCCGGACGCCGAGTATGTGGAGCTGACCAACGTCGGCAACGAAACGGTCAATCTGAACCTCGTGAAGTTCACCAGGGGGATCGAGTTCACGTTCCCCAGTGTCGAGCTGGCGCCGGGCGGGCATGTCCTGGTGGTCAGAGACCTTGCGGCGTTCGAGGCGGCCTACGGCGCCGAGCTTGCCGTTGCGGGACAGTACACCGGCAGTCTCGACAACGCAGGCGAGCGGATCGAGTTACAGGATGCCGCCGGACAGGTCATCCACAGCTTCGACTACCGCGACGGCTGGTACGATATCACCGATGGGCAGGGCTTTTCGTTGACGGTCAAGACGTCCGCCATGTCGGATGCGGACGCGCTCGGCGACAAGAGTTCCTGGCGTCCCAGCGCCGAGATCGGCGGCTCTCCCGGCTTTGACGACGCGGGTGTGGTTCCCGAGTTGGGCGACGTGGTCATCAACGAGATCCTGGCGAATCCCACCGGTGGGGCGTCGGACTGGATCGAGCTGCACAACACGACCGACCAGGCCGTCGACGTCGGCGGGTGGTTCCTCAGCGACGACGCAGATGATCTGACTAAGTACGAGATCGCCGCCGGCACGGTCATCGCCCCCCACGCGTACTTGGTGCTGCGCGAAGAAGAGACGTTCGGCAACGCGAACGATCCCGGCTGCCACGTCCCGTTCGGTCTCAGTCGCGACGGCGAAACGCTTTACCTCCATTCGGGCGACGGCGGCATCCTGACGGGCTACAGCGAGCAGGAGGAATTCGACGCCTCCGAAGGCGGGGTCTCCCTGGGCCGGCACCTCAAGAGCACGGCAAGCTTCAACTTCGTGGCGATGAGCGTCCCGACGCCCGGAGCGGCCAACGCCCAGCCCAAGGTCGGTCCGATCGTCATCAACGAGATCATGTACGGCCCAACGGTGCTTCCGGAGGCCGAGTACGTCGAGCTGCTGAACATCGGCGATGCCCCTGTGACGCTGTACGACGAGGTCCTTGGGGTCTCCTGGCGGTTCACCGATGGTCCCGCCAACCCGCCGATCGAGTGCTCGCTGCCGAGCGACAAGCCGGTGACGCTCCTGCCGGGCCAGTGCCTGGTGTTGATCAAAGACCTGATCCGCTTCACCGTCGCCTATGGATACTTGTCCGACGTCCCGACGGTGGCGTGGGGCGCCGGCGGGATGTCCGACAGCGGCGAGAAGATCGAGCTGGCCAAGCCGGGCCGGGCCGACGCGGGGGGAGAGCCGACCTGGATTCGTGTCGATCGCATCGTCTACAGCGATGGCTCGCACGCGGACGGATTCCGCGGCGGGATCGATCCCTGGCCTGTCGAAGCCGCCGGCGAGGGCCTTTCGCTGCACCGGATCGACCCGGCGGCCTACGGGAACGATCCGGCTAACTGGCGGGCGGCGCCGCCCAGCCCGGGAAACCTGGACTGAAAAGGCCTTGCACACTTGCCCTGTGTGGCGCTATCGGGTCCTGCGGCCTGAAGAAGAACCGACCGGGAATCTCGCCCGAATCGGAACCGCCGGCGGCGTTTTTCTCGGCCCTGACGGATTTCGCTTGACAGAGCCCGAAACCTTTGATAAATCTAACGTTATATCACACGTGTGATAGGGAATGCAGACAGTCGCCAAGCCGCAGGGAACAGGGGGCAAGGAAGCAGCATCTAAGAGGGTGTGTCAACTGGTGAACGAACGTCCAAGGGCCTGACGAGGAATCTGACGTATGCATCGATGGAGATCTGACATGAGAACGAAAGCCTTCACTCTGATCGAACTGCTGGTGGTGATCGCCATCATCGCCGTACTGATGGCCATCCTGATGCCGTCGTTGCGTCGGGCCCGCGACCAGGCCCGCCGCGTGCATTGCGTCAGCAACGTCAAGGCCCTTTCGCTGGCGTGGTTCATGTACAAGGACGAGAATGACGACAAGCTCGTCGGCGGCCACACCAACAGCACGAGCTGGGTGGACGCGCCGAACCCGTCCAACGCGCCCATCGAGGAACAGTACGCCGCCATCCGCAGAGGTCGGTTGTTCCCCTACACCAAGGAGTTGGAAATCTACCACTGCCCGGCGGACACGAGGAAGTCGGGTCTCAACGCGGCCTTTCTGACGTTCTCCGTCGCCGGGGGGGCCAATGGAGAGGACTGGGGCAGTGAATACACGAAAGCCAGGATCTACAGCGACCTGAAGCGCCCGGCCACGAAGTACGTCTTCGTCGAGGAAATGGACACCCGAGGCACCAACATCGGGTCCTGGCAGATGAACCCGAGATCGAGGAGTTGGGTGGACCCGCTGGCCATGTGGCACAACCAGAGGACCACGATGGGCTTCGCCGACGGCCACTCCGAGATACGCCAGTGGCGCGACAAGAGCCTGATCGAGTGGCTGGAGAAGGCCCTGTACAACACCGGTTTCTCGTTCAGTATGACTCCTCCGGCCGACGAATATGAGGACCTTGAGTACATGATCGAGGGCTTCCCCGCCAAGTCGATTCCCTGATCACCTACGCCGATGCTCAGCACTAGGTGTTTGGCCGGCCTCAGGATCGCCTCCTGAGGCCGGTTTTGTTTTTGGGGGCGGCTCCTTGTCAGCCCTGTCCCGGCCGTCTACAATGCCGGCGGCAAGTGCGGGTCTGCCGTGCCGGGCGGCTTTGGCAGTCCGCCGGGCACCCAAAAGGAAGGCGAGAGGATGTTTGACTTCTTCGAGCAACCGTGGACGCTGTTGGGAGCGGCTGTCCTGGTGCTGTTCGGTTTCCTGACCTATCGCAGTCTGTTTCCGGAGAAACGCCGGTGGTGGCATTGGCTCGTCCCGCTGGCGGTGGCAGGGATCGGGTTCGGGCTCGATTTCCTGGTCGCGACCGACCTGGAGAAGGTGCACGCGACCGTCGGCGCGGTGCTCAAGGCGGTCGAGGCGGAGGACTGCAGGGCGGTGGCGGCGCTGATCGCGCCGGACTACAGCGACTCGCGTCACGCCACCCGGGAGCAGTTGCTGGAGCGCTGTCGGCAGGAGCTGAACGAGCCGACCGTCGAGGTGGTCAAGTCACGTGGCCCCGAGGTCGAGCTGTCGGGCTCCGAGGCGACCGTGATGCTGCACTTGTTCTTCCGGTTTGACCAAGCCAGCCGGGTGGCCAAACAGTACAAGGCGGTCGCGCTGGTGAAAGTGCGCCTGCACCTGACCAGGCAGCCGGGCGGCAGGTGGCGGATCGACCGGGCCGAACCGCTGGAGGTCGATACGTTCCCGGTCTCGTGGCGGAGCCTCTAAGGGTGCGTCCCATCCCCAAGCGGGCATGGCCGGCCGTAGGGGCGAATCATTATTCGCCCCTACAACTGCCACCCACGTCTTCCTTTCGCATCAGAAATCCGTGCCGTTCTGTCGGGTTTTCTCTGGCGTCTGGGGCTTGGTTCGTTTAACCTGTTGGCCGTGCAACGCACTTGTGCGGCAGGTTGGTGAGTGGGCTTTGTTCCGGCACAGGGAGCAAGGAGGCCGAATCAGGACGGTGTTGTGCGGCTTGCGGATTCGTGATTCTCGACAGGGCTGGAGGTCTCTATGGGCAGATGGGCGCCTCTTGTGGTTATCTTGAGCGGCTGGCTGTGCGCGACGGCGCCGGCGGCCTGGCAGGACCAGCCGAATCCGGCGCCGGCAGCCGGCTCTCAACAGGCGGCGACCCCTGGGGACATCCCGATGGGCTCCGGCCCGATGCTGGGCGACGTTCCCGGCCTGACGGTGACTACGCCGCCGCCGAACTGGATCACGCCGGGACTGCGACTGACCTACTACATGATCTCAGGGTTCCTGCCCTACGGGCCTCACGAGTACACGCCCGATCCCGAGGGCGGATGGGAAGACAAGCACGGCAACCGCTACACGCAGCACAAGCTCGAAGGCACCGGCTCGCACGGCCTGCTCCAGTTCAACGTCGCGGCCATGGATCGGCAGCAGGTCGCCGTGCAGACGCTCTTCTACCTTTACGATGGAATGGACACGTCCAGCCCGACCCAGAGGCTCGAAACCGGCTACGTGGGCCAGGCCGGCAGCGGAGGCGATCTCTGGCTGCACCCCGACGCCTTGAAGGCCCTGTTGCAGACGTACGGCAATCGGCCGCCGCCCCCGCGCGGGCAGGCGGGCATGTGGATCTCGGCGACCCGCAAGCAGATCGAGCAGGCCACCTATGACGCCGTGCTGATTGCCCTGTTGGCCGAGAGCGGCAGTCACAAGGTCTGGATCTACGACCTGGCCAGCGGCATTCTGCTCTATTCGAGCGAAATCGCCAAGGCCGGCATGAAGGTCGTGCAGGGGGCGCAGGTTCATCCCGGCGGGTCCATGACCAAGAGCACGACCTTCAAGGGCTCGCGGACCTTGTCGCTGCCGTGGGCGGGCCAGGCGGCGCCTCCCTGGCTGGGCCAGGCGCGGACATTCCGCTACAGCGGGACCTTCCAGGTCAACATTCCCGGCAGTCCGCCCTCGCCGCTTGCCGTCAATGCGACGGCCTCGATTACCGGCCGCGGCCCCGACTGGGTGAAGTTCGACATCTCCACCGGCGGCCAGGCCCCTGGAATCAGCTCGGAGCTGACGACGCGCGTCAGCGGCAATCACATGCTGTGCGGCAGTTGGATTCCGCCAATGGCGATGAGCAATCTCCAGGCCGGCCAGGTCCTCGACACCGATCCCTTCACCCACGTCACCACCCAGGTCAGTTCCGTGGACCCGCAGTACGTGACGCTGGTTCACAACAATCCCCGCCAGCAGATCCAGTACACCTATCGTCGCCAGGACGGGCTGCTCGTGCGGACGCTTTTGAACGATCGTATGAACCAGTTGAACATGAGCAACCAACTGGAGCTGTCGCTTGTCTCGATGGAGTGACTCGGCGCGTGCCGCGCCGTCGCCAACCCTGACTACTTCGGAGGTCCCGGTATATGAAGAAGGTCGCTTGTTGCAGTGCCATCCTTGTGTCGTGCGCGTTTCTGTCGTCGGCCCTCGCCCAGCCGGTTCAGCCGAGCAATCCCAATCCGCAGATCATGCCTGCGCCCCAACCGCCGCCTGTCCCCCCAGTGCAGCGGCAGGGACTTCAACCACGCAAGGTCAAGCCGATTCGCGAGCTGCCGCAGAACGATCAGATGGAACAGGCCCGGCAGTTGCTCCGCAGTCAGAACTACCAGAACGCCTATCCCATTCTGATGAACCTGGCGCAGCAGGGTCATGCGGAGGCGATGTTCTTCCTGGCGCTCATGTACGACCGCGGCAGCGGCGTCCCGCAGGACGTCCGGGAATCGGTGCGCTGGTACACGCGATCGTCGCTGGCCGGCTGGTCCGACTCCATGTTCAATCTGGGCCAGAAATACCACAAGGGCGAAGGGGTCGAGGCCGATCAGGTCAAGGCGGCCGATCTGTTCTTCCTGGTCGCGACAACCGGCGACCCCGATGGCCAGTGGGTTTTCGGCGTTTTTGTGGCGGAAGGCACCGGCCGGCCCAAAGATCTGATCGAGGGCTGCGCCTGGTTGCTGATGGCCGCCAGTCAGGGGCATGAAAAGGCCAAGAAGGAACTCCAGACGTATCGGCAGCAGTTGACCGATCAGCAGAGGAGCGACGCCGAGGCGGTGGCCGATACGCTCAGCGAGCTGGTCCGGACGGACGGGTTCGCGCCGGAGAAGATGCCGGAAGTTCCGGTGCCGCCTTTCATGGCCGGCGATGAAGACACTCCGGCTCCGACGGACCAGGGCCCGACGCAGAATCAGGCGGCGGAAGCGCAGGAGCAGAAGGTGATTGCCCGCGTGGATCTGAGCGGCCGCATCACCCCCACCGGCGATCTGACGGGCCGCGGGGTCTTCACGTTTGACCCGCAGGTCTATGCGACGATCAAGAGCGTCGTACAGGACCCGGTGTATTTTCTGCGGGAGCTTTCCTCGAACCGTGCGGATACGGAGTTGGCCCCGGACGCCGCCGCGGCGTATGACGACGCCGGCTCGGCGGTGGTGCTCGACGTCCACATGCTCGGAGTGGTGCACAACCGCGGCAACGGGCGATGGGAATGGCAGGTGGAAGACCAGGAATTCGTCGAGACGACCACGAACGACAACGGCGAGACGGTCGCGACCTTCCTCTACAAAGGTTCGCCGAACGACGAGGTCAAGTTCGAAGGGCGTGCGTCGTATACACTTCCGTCCGGCGCGACCCGCGTTGCGTTCGACAAGGGCAGGAACCTGATGAGCTACTCGCTGGCCTACAAGGACACCGGGGGCAAGGGACAGCTCGACATCGAGTTCAAAGCGCGCGACCGGATCATGAGCTGCCTGTACAAGGTCTACGGCATGGAGACCGAGTTCCCCGCCCAGTGGGTGGCCAAGGCCCGCGTGACGAACGTCGGGACCGGGCGGATCACGGACCTGCGCCTCCGCTGCCGCGTGGAGGGCTACTCCGAGTGGAGCATCTGGCAGAAGTATCCCGAGGTCCTGCCGGGCCAGACGGTGGTGGGGGTGTACAAGCCCGTGCTCGACAGGAGCATCGCCTCGCTGACGAGCACGACGCCGGCCAACGTACTCGTCGAATGGCGCTACGTCGACAGCGACGGGCAGCGGCAGGATGACAGCGACGGCAAACGCGTGTCCATCCTCGGCCGCCATGAGTTCATCTTCTCCAACTACACCAAAGAAGAGAGCATGGGCAGTTGGTACGATTTGTTCAGCAACTCGGAGATGATCGCCGCCTGGGTGACGCGTGACGATCCGGCGGTCAAGCAGTTCGCGGCGATGGCGAACAAGGCCGCCGGAGGCAAGGGGGCCCCGTACAGCGACGAAGCGGCCTACGCCGTGCTCAAGGCCTGCTACGAGCTCTGGCAGGGCAACGACTTCACGTATCAGGGGCCCGTCGGGCTGTTGGACCCGACGCTGAGTTTCGACAACACGATCGTCCAGAACATCAAGTTCCCGCGCGACGTCATCCGCGACAAATCGGGCACCTGCATCGAGCTGGCGGCGCTCTACTGCTCGATGGCGCATTCGGTGGGGCTCAAGCCCTACATGGTGCTCATCCCGGGCCACGCGTTCGCCCTCATCCGCTTGCCTTCGGGCAACCTTCTGCCCGTCGAGACCACCGGCGTGGGCGGCGGCAAGACGCACGGCTCGACCCCGTTTGACGGCGTCGTCGAGAGCGCGGGCGAGACGTACAAGAAGGCCGCGGCGGAAGGCCGCGTGATCGAGATCGACATCGAAGACTGCTGGACGCGGGGCGTTTCGTCTCCGGAGCTGGAAGCCCTTCCGGCCGACATCCTGCAACGCTGGAACATCGTCGCCGTCGCCAGCAGTCCCGGTCCTCGTACCACCCCCGATCCGAGGCAGCCGACTCAACCGATGCAACCCAACCAGCCGCTGCCGCAGCCCATGCCGCAGCCACAGCCACAGCCACAGTGGTCGCCTGTGGGGCTCTGGGCGGGAACGGCCACGAACGATTATCCCGCGCTGAGCTATCCCATGCAGGTGCAGGTGGCGATGGGGCAGAACGGACAGTTCACTGCTCAATGGTATGGCGAAGCGATGGTCTCCGACATGTACGGCCAGCAGATGTTCTACAAGATCACCGAGATCTTCGTCGGACAAATGCAGGGCAACCAGCTCATCATGCAGGGCCAGAGCAAGACCGTCGTCGTCAACGGGATGCCGCAGCAGGCGCCGACCGACAGTATGGTTGTACGCCTGGAAGGCGCCGAGCTTGTCGGCGACGTCAGCGTCGCCACCGGCGGCCGGTGCATCTGGCGCGCCCGACGCCAGCAATAAGCCCGCGGTCAGATAGTGACGGTGGTCTGGCCCTTGGGCAGGTCGAAGCACAGGGTCGCGGCGGTGTCCGCCTGGTGCCAGGCGCCGCCCTTGAGCCACAAGGGCTGGGCGACTTTGTCGAGCGTGGTCGCGATGCCGCCGGCTTCGATGCGCGGCGGCTGTGACAGTCTGCCCTCGACTTGCAGGGTGAATCGCGGCGTCGCGAAGGGGGCTCGCAGAATGATCTGTCGGCCTTGCCTGCGGACCTCCGTCAGTTCTCGGGCGGCCCAGTAACGGGCGATCTCGCTGAGCTTCATCCAGATCAGGTGGTCGTAGCGGGCATGTACCCGCCGGACGACCTCTTTGAGGATGTTGAAGCCGACTTCCTCGCCGTTGAAGTAGATTCCGGGCCAATGGCAGACGAGGATCGCCGGCTCGCCCCGCTCGATGACTTCCGGCAGCCTCCCGCGTTGCAGGTCCTCGGTGATGAACTGGTCGGCCGAGCCTGCCTCCAGGCCGTCCCAGCCGCCAAACCAGTCGCCCGTGCAGCCGATAATCGAGACGACGCACTTCGGGTCGGGCCCGTCCAGTCCGCAGGCGTATTCCACGCGCGGCGCGACACTGCGCTCGTCGGTGAACAGATGCCGGAAGTAATGCGGGATCTCCGCGCCGAACACATCCCGGCACGATTCCAGCGTCGCCTGCGACAGTTCGGGCAATACGCGATTGCCGAACCCGCCGGGCGTCGTGATGCCTTCGCAGTCCAGCCCCACGTTCTTGAGGATGCGCAGGGCGTAGCTCATGTAGTCGGCCAACTGATCGACCGATTTGCCGTCCGTCCACCGCCAGTTCTCCATGAAGTACTCCGTCGGCTCGGGGAAGGGCCGGCCCGTCTTCGTGTCGATCACCCGCGTGTGGCTGACCATCTCGGGATGGATGTCCCAGTCGGGCATCATGAGTTCGCGAACCAGGGCGATGCTCTCATCCAGCTCCCGCCTGGACCAGCCGGGCAGCCCGCGATCCAGCCAGCCGACGCACGCGGGATACGGGACGATGCTGTACTTGCCCTTGACGCCGTGCTCGTGGCACCACTGGCCGAACTTGCGCACGAAGGCGTCGGGAATCTCGCGAGGCAGCTTGCGCCAATCCTGCGTGTAGTTGTCCGGGAAGACCTCGGCGAACTGGGGAATCCCGAAGTGGGCCAGGTTCACCAGGCACGTCGAGTCGTCGATGATCAGGCTCATGGGCACGCGCCCGCACGGATTGAGAATCCGGACGTCGCTGTCCCGCTCAGGTCGCGCGCCAAGGTCCTGGCCCGTCGCCAGGCCGCCTGTGTGGAGCATCGCCGCGCCGCCCGCCATCGTGGCCGCCTTCAAGAAGTCACGCCGCCCTAAAGACGACGAGGTGAGAGCTTGTCGAGTCCGCAGAGGAAAGCCTCCGTTGGCTTGGCGTGATTCCGGCCGCATGTCTGTGCCTCCCAATCAGATCTCAAGGACGCTGTTCGTGTACACCTGTTCCACCATACCCGAACGTGCCGCCGAATTCCACCGCTTCGCGTGTGCGTGAGAACATCCTGGCCCGCGTTGCCCGAAAATCGGCGTGTTCGGGTTGTGGGGCGGGAATGTCCCGAAAAATATCGTGCCCGCTGCCGCCGGAACATCCGGTGCGGCCGGCAGTTACGGCCGGCCGGCGCGACCGGTGAAAAAACGCCGAGATTTTGCGTTGACGGCTACCGCACTCGGTTAGTAAAGTGTTCATGGAACGAAATCGTAAATCATAGATCGTAAATGGTAAATCGTAAATGTGGAGGGTCGATCATGGCTACGGAAGCGCAGGTGCGGGCGAATCGGTTGAACGCGCAGAAGTCGACGGGGCCGCGGACGGCGGCGGGCAAGGCGGTGGTTTCGCAGAACGCCGTCACGCACGGGCTGCTCGCCCGCAAGACGGTGATCACGGGCGAGGACCCGGGGCAGTTCGAGACCTACCGGGCGCAGTTGCTGGCGGAGCTGCACCCGGCGGGCGTTCTGGAGGCGGTGCTGGCCGAGCGGATCGTCGGCCTGGCCTGGCGGCTGCGGCGGGCCGATTGCCTCCAGGCGGAGGTCTTCGACACCCTGCTGGCCCGCGAGAACACCCCCTACGCCAAGCGGTGCCTGGCGCACCTGTACTTCGGGGCGGAGGACGGCCCCGACCCGCGCGATTCGGCGCTGGGCCGCATCGTGATCTCGGACTTCCGCTGCGCGAAGGTCCTGGAGCGGCTGGGCCTGTACGAGCGCCGGATCGAGCAGGGCCTCTACAGAACCCTCGACGAGCTGGAGAAGCTCCGCCGGCTCCGCTGTGCCGAGCCGCCGACAGAGCTGCCGCCGGAGCCCGAGCCGCAGCCCGAGACGCCGGCACAGGAGCCATCGTGCGAAACAAAGCCAATTCCCCAGACGCAAAGCGCCCAGAGGTCCGCCCCTTTGCGGCCCGAGGGAGCCGAGGACGGGCGTCCGGGCGTCCGCGACGACCTTGCGGGCGGCGGTTTGGCCTTTACAGGGTCCTGCGAGCCGGTAGAATCAACGGTTTGCACGAACTCACATGACAGCTCTACAGGCGCCCGAACCGGCCCTGTGACAGAAAATCGGGAGTTGGAATGACGAAAATCGCGATCTATGACACGACGCTCCGCGACGGCATGCAGGCGGAGGGGGTGAGTTTCTCGCTGCCGGACAAGCTGTCCATCGCCCAGTGCCTCGACGGGCTGGGTGTGGATTATATCGAGGGGGGCTACGCCGCATCGAACCCGAAGGAGATGAAATTCTTCCACGAGGTGAGCAAGCTCGGCCTGGAACGCTCGAAGGTCGCCGCCTTCGGCAGCACCCGCCGCGCCGACTGTGCCGTCGAAGAGGACGTCTCGCTCAATTCGATTCTGGCCACCAAAGCGCCCGCGGCTACGATCGTGGGCAAGACCTGGGACATGCACGTCGAGCTGGTTCTGGGCTGCTCGCTGGACGAGAACCTGACGATCTGCGCCGAGTCGATCCGCTATCTCAAGCAGAAAGGGCTGGAGGCGATCTTCGACGCCGAGCATTTCTTCGACGGCTATAAGGCGAATCCCGAGTATGCGATGAAGGTGCTGGCGGCGGCGGCCGAGGCGGGCGCCGACGCGCTGGTGCTGTGTGACACGAACGGCGGTTCCCTGCCGCACCAGGTGGCCGAGATCACCGGCCAGGTCTGCCGTACGCTCGGCTCGGTCGTCGTGGGGATTCACACGCACAACGACTCGGACTGCGCCACCGCCAACTCGCTGGCGGCGATCCAGGCCGGCGCGCGACACGTGCAAGGCACGATCAACGGCTTGGGCGAGCGATGCGGCAACGCCAACCTGTGCTCGGTGATACCGAACCTGGCCTTCAAGATGGGCCTGGAGCCGCTGAGCCCCGAGAAGATCAAGTCCCTGACGGAGGTGTCACGCTTCGTCTTCGAGGTGGCGAACCTGCCGCCGGTGATGAGTCTGCCCTATGTCGGCGAGAGCGCCTTCGCCCATAAGGCGGGCCTGCATGTGGACGCCCTCCGCAAGAACAAGCTGACCTACGAGCACATCGATCCGGCGATGGTGGGCAACGAGCGGCGCTTCCTGATCTCCGAGCTCAGCGGCAAGTCGAACATCCTGGCGGAGATGGAGAAGGCCAAGATCACCCAGGACAAGACGCTGGCCCGAAAGATCCTGATGCGCGTCCAGGAGCTCGAGAACGAGGGCTATCAATTCGAAGCGGCCACGGCAAGCTTCGATTTGCTGGTCCGCAAGATCATGGGGACCTTCGAGCCTTCGTTCGAGATGCTCAAGTACCACGTCGATGTGGAGAAGCGCAACAGTGGACAGATCGTCACCGAGGCGACGGTGAAGTTGCAGGTGGGCGATCGGATCGAGCACGTGGTCGGCGAGGGCGATGGTCCGGTCAACGCGCTCGATGCGGCGTTGCGCAAGTCGCTGGAGACGTTCTATCCGGCTCTGAAAGAGGTGCAGTTGTTCGACTACAAAGTCCGCGTCGTGAACGCCAAGGAAGGCACGGCGGCGCGGGTCCGGGTCGTGATCCAGTCGCGGGACAAGCAGTCGATCTGGGGGACGGTGGGCGTTTCCGAGAACGTGATCGAAGCGAGCTGGCTGGCACTGGTCGACAGCGTGGAATACAAGCTGCAACGCGCGGCCGGCTGATCGTGGCGGGATCGTGAAAGAAAAATCCCATGCCGGCTTCATCCATCGGCCGGCACGGGATTTCATGCGTGCGCCGCGTTCTACGCGGTTGTGACGGCGATCTCCTGAGCGGCGTTCTGCGGCTTGCGTTTGCGGCGGTTGACCGTTCTTCGTTCCGGATCAGCCACTTGGGTTTCGTCCGCGGCCACCTGTAGCGCCTCGGCGGCCGTCGCGGCGAACGCGTCGGCGCCGATCTCTTCCCACAGACCTTCCGCCCGGTTGAACAGCCCGCCGGAGACCACGATGCGCAGGTCCGGCCACGCATTGACACAGCGGATTCTGTCGATCAGCCGGCGCACATCGGGGGCCTGTTTCGGTGCGGTGCCGTAGATGAACAGAATGTCCGGTGCATATTCGTTGACGAAGGCGAAGATGTCGTCGTTGTTCAGACCGCCGCCGAGGAAGCGCACTTCCCAGCCGTCGCTCTCGAACAGATCCGTGATGATCTGTGCCCCGAGCTCCTGCAACTCGTCGCGGGCGCAGCAGACCGCCACCTTCTTGTTGCGGGCGGGCCGGCGCGGCAGCTTGTTCTGGAGCTGGTCCACGATGGTCCTGTTGATCCGTGTGGCCAGATGCTCCTGGACGGAGGTGATCCGGTCCGTCCGGGAAAGCCTCTCGATCTCTGCCATGACCGGCCAGATCAGGTGCAGGTACACCGAATTGGCCGGGATGCCGCTTTGCAGCGTCTCCTCGACGACAGAGCGGCAGGCTTTCCGGTCGCCGCGAAGCAGGGCGGCGAGGTATCGGGCGAGCAAATCTTCCTTAACCATCGATCTCTCCTTTGTGATGCCGAATGACTCGTTGTTAAGATGGGCTGCTTGTGTCATGTGGGTTAGTATCGGTAGGGGGCTGAAAAAAACTTGAGTGAAAATAGACAAGATCGGGCTTGTGGGTATTTTGTCGCGGGACGGCCATAGTCTATGCCGCAGGATGGGACTGCCGGGCGTCCTTGCCGATGCAGGTCCTATAACGGCGATCTTCCTCGACGCCAGTACTGGCAGGCGGAGGAAACGGCGTTGCGGGAAAGGCGACCTTGTGTCCCGAAGAGAAAGGCTGGTGCGGCGGTGACAGGGTGAAAGCGGCGGCCAAGAAAATCTCTATCGGCGCCACTCGGGTTTGCGAACCATCAGGGGAGGCATCTGCTGCGGCGGGCGTCTGCGGCTGCCGATCCGAATGCAGCTTCGGCCGCTCGGATACCAGCGGAGCGTGAAGAGCTTGGTCTTCAGTAGAAACCCGTCTTTTCGCAGCTTGCTGAACATATCGGTCTTCAGACATCCCTGAGAGATCGTTGCGGACCATCACCCTCCCCCTATCGGTCAATCCCCGTCGGGACTTTCGTCCAAAAAGGGAAAGAGCAGCCTGTGAAAGGCTGCTCTGGACAGGTCGAATCAGCGGCGTTTGGCAGGCCGGGGGCTACCGGCGGACGGGGATGTCGCGGTCCGCGAGGTACGCCTTCATCTGGGCGATGCTGTAGGTCCCGAAATGGGCGATCGAGGCGACGAGAACGGCGTCCGCGTGGCCTTCCACAATCGCCTCGTAGAGATGTTCGAGCGTGCCGGCGCCGCCGGAGGCGATCACCGGCAGCGACACCGCGTCGGCAATGGCCCGCGTCATGGCGATGTCGTAGCCGGTCTGCCGGCCGTCGGTGTCCATGCTGGTCGGAAGGATGGCCCCGGCGCCGAGCGATTCGACTTTCCTGGCCCACTGGACGGCGTCCAGACCGGCGCCTTGGGTGCCGCCGCGAACCATCACCTCGAAGCCTGACGGCAACGCAGGATTCTTCGCCGTGTCGATGGCGACGGTGATCTTCTCGCTGCCGAATTCGTCGGCCGCCTCGCGGACCAGGTCGGGATTGCGCACGGCGGCGGTGTTCATCGAGACCTTGGCCACCCCGATGGCGAGAAGCTCCTCGATCCCCTGGCAACTGCTGATGCCGCCGCCGACGGTCAGCGGGACACTGATGCGCTCGACCGTGCGTCGGACGGCGTCGAGCAGGGTCTTTCGGTTCTCGATGGTCGCGGTGATGTCGAGAAAGACCAGTTCGTCGGCGCCGGCCTGGCTGTAGGCGGCGGCGTTCTCCGCCGGGTCCCCGACGTCCTTGAGATCGACGAAGTTGACGCCTTTGACCAGGCGACCGTGCTTGACGTCCAGGCAGGGGATGATTCTTCGGTAGTCCATGCGTTCTCTCCGTTTGTCGTGTCGATTGTGCTCGATGCGATCCGTGACCTTTCGCAGACGCAGTATAGCAGGGGCTGGCGTGGCGGTCGAGAAGACAATTTGACGGGGGCCGGCGTGACATCGTGCAGGTCGGGCGATCTCGGCAGCGGGGGTCGAACCCGGCGGCCCCGGCGTCTGTACATAGTCTGCCCGGTCGCCGGGAAATCGGTTGACAGGGCGAAGCCCTCGATATCCTAATGTGGGCCCGAAAAGAGAACGCCAACCATGGAGAAAGGACGAAGTCATGGCCAACGCCGAAATGCCACACGCCGGACACGACAAGCATCTGTGCTACCTCAACAATCTCGGGTACCAGATCAGCAATCCGAAGGAGTACAAGGATCTGGTCAAAGACGGGCAGTATATGTGCAAGGTCTGCGGTCGCGTCGCGGCCCACGAGAAGAATCTCTGCAAGCCGGTGAAGCTGTAGGGACGCGGTCGCGTCGCGGACCCAGGACAGGCCACAGAACGATGGACTCGAAAAGGCTTCTGCGCGGTCTCGTGATCGGGCTGGCGGCAATTCTTGCCCAAGCGGCGCCGGCCGAGCATGGGGAACCGCAGGTTATGGAATGCCTCGACGTGGGGCCGGTGTGGTCGGGACACGCGGTGGGCTTCTGCCTGCTGACGTGTCCACAGGGGCAGTACGTCGCCTGCTACGATCCGGACCGCCGGATGACCGTCGCCAGGCGGGCGCCGGGCTCTGACGCATGGGAGGTCCAGACGCTCCCCAGCACCATCGGATGGGACAGCCACAACTATGTCACGATGGCCCTCGATGAGATCGGGCACTTGCACGTCAGCGGCAACATGCATGTGCATCCGCTGGTCTACTTCCGAACGGAGCGGCCGGGTGACATCAGGACACTTCGTGCGGTGCCCGCCATGGTCGGCGACCTCGAACGCCGCTGCACGTACCCGCGTTTCTTCGCCGGACCGCAGGGCGAGCTGATCTTCACGTACCGCGACGGGTCCAGCGGCAGCGGCAACCAGATTTACAGCACGTACGACGCGCGGGCGCGGACGTGGCGTCGGCTGCTGGATGAGCCTCTGCTGGACGGCAGGGGGGCGATGAACGCCTACCCGGTCGGTCCGGATCGGGGGCCCGACGGCCGTTTTCACCTGTGCTGGATCTGGCGCGACACGCCGGACTGCAACACGAACCACGATGTCTCGTACGCGAGGAGCCGCGACCTCGTGCATTGGGAGACCGCGGCCGGTGAGCCCGTCGAGTTGCCGATGACCGTCGAGACACCCGGCTTGATCGTCGATGCGGTTCCGCCCGGCGGCGGCGCCATCAACGGGAACACTCGCATCGGCTTCGATGCGCAGGGCCGCCCCATCGTGACTTACCACAAGTTCGACGAGAGGGGGCTCACCCAGGTCTACAACGCAAGATATGAGGACGGCCGCTGGCGAATCTACCGGACCAGCGACTGGGACTACCGCTGGTCCTTCGAGGGGGGCGGCACGATCCACTTCGAAGTCCGCGTCTCGCCGGTGAAGGTGGGCGCGGACGGGATTCTAACGCAGAGATACAGCCACGATAAGCACGGATCGGGCACCTGGAAACTGGATGCGGCGGACCTGCGACCGATCGGCCAGGTCCAGACGCCACGTCAATGGCCCGCGTCGCTGGCCCGGCCGGAATCCCACTTCCCGGGCATGCAGGTCAACTGGCGGCCCGACGCCGGAACCAGCGTCGAACCCGGCACGCGATACGTGCTTCGCTGGGAGAGCCTTGGCGTCCATCGCGACCCACCGAGGGACGTGGCGCCTCCGCCGAGCATGTTGAGGCTTTACAGGCTCAGAGATCCGTAGGCCGGCCCTGGCCCGTTCTCGATAGAAGGAGCGCAGAGATGCTGAAACTCGTTCTGGTTCGTCACGGCCAAAGCGCCTGGAACCTGGAGAACCGCTTCACCGGCTGGACCGACGTGGACCTCTCCGAGCAGGGCGTCCGCGAGGCCCACGAAGCGGCGAGCGTCCTGATCCGGGAGGGGTACACGTTCGACGTGGCCTTCACGTCGGTCCTGAAAAGGGCCATCCGGACGCTGTGGATTCTGCTGGACGAGATGGACCTGATGTGGCTTCCGGTCCATCGGTCCTGGCGTCTGAACGAACGGCACTACGGGGTCCTCCAGGGACTGAACAAGAAGGAGACGGCGGACAAGTACGGCCTGGATCAGGTTCAGCTCTGGCGTCGCGGGTACGACACGCCGCCGGGCCCGCTGGCCGAGAGCGACCGCCGGCATCCGTGTCACGACCGCCGGTATGCGGACGTGCCGAGAGACCTTCTGCCCGCGACGGAGTCGCTCAAGACGACGCTGGACAGGGTGCTGCCGTACTGGCACGAGGCGATCGTCCCTATGTTGAAGGCCGGCCGGCGCGTCCTGATCTCCGCGCACGGCAACAGCATGCGGGCCCTGGTCAAGTACTTCGACGGGGTGTCGGACGAGGCCATCACGGAACTGAACATCCCCACCGGCATTCCCCTGGTCTATGAGTTGGACGACAACCTCAAGGCGCTGAGGCACTACTACCTGGGAGATGAGGAGGCGATCCAGGCGGCGACGGCGTCCGTGGCGTCGCAGTTGACCGGCGGGCCGAAGGCCGGATAGCGAGCGCCTCTTGCGATCGGTCACGGCGTCACTGGCCCGTCCGTCATTCGCTGCGGGAAACCGCTGAGCATATAGTGCAGGTCGGTGCCCTCGTCCTTCGGGACCGGACAGTAGAACTGCTGCTCGCGTGACATCTCGATCGTGCTGTTGTCGACCCACGGATGGATCTCGGCGTGACCGTCGGCAAAGGCCAGAGTGCTCCGCGCCCGGCTGTGCCAGATCGCCAGCGGATCGACCCACGTCTTGTTCAGTGGGTCCAGCACCCAGGAACCCTGGTTCCATCCACGCGGATCGGACTCTTCGACGAAGATGTACTTGGTCGCCGGCTGAAGGATCTGGGAGTATTTCTCGGCGGGATCATACGTGTACTGCCAACGCTCGCCGTTGGCGCCGCCGGCAATCGAGTAGCTACGGAATGCCCTCTGGCCGGGCACGAGCTTGCGGTGGTCGGCGGGACAGCGGTACACGTCCACGTCGCTTCCCGCATAGCGGAACAGGATGCCCCGACGAATCCCTTCCTTCTTGCACTCGACGAATGTGCCGACGCCGGCCGGGCCCTGGACCCAGTCGTAAGAGGTCTTTCCCACCTGGCCGCCGACCAGCCGATCGTCGTTATCGTCCTTGTATAGCAGCCAGGCGAGTGACAGGGTCTTGAGGTTCTGGACGCAGACGGCGCCCTGGGCCTGATTGCGAACGCGGACAAGGGCGGGCAGAGAAAGACCCATCAGGAGGCAGACGATGGCGACGACCACCAGCAACTCTATGAGTGTTAGCCCTCTCCTTTTCATCCGTAGCCTCTCTGGCGCAACTGGAGCGGCGTGGAACCACATCATAGACACCCACACACACTTGGCAGTATACCACCGAAAAGGGGAAGGTGTCAAAAAAAACGGAAAAAAACCGGCTTCGCGGGCCGGTCCAGGGCATCGGGGCCGATTTGGGAGACGGATGCTCAGTTTCGCAGCGAGGAAATCGGCGACGGCACGCGTCCTCGCCTCAGGATGAATCGGGCGGCGGAGGTTCCGGGCACCTTCATGACGGGCGCCGAGCCGAGCAGGCCGCCGAAATGGAGGATGTCGCCCGCCTTGCGGCCGGGGGCGGGGATGATCCGAACGCTGGTGGTCTTGTGGTTGGCCACGCCGATGGCCAGCTCGTCGGCGATGATGGCGGAGATGACCTCCGGTTCCGTGTCGCCCGGCACGGCGAACATGTCCAGCCCGACGGAGCAGACGCTGGTGAGGGCTTCGAGTTTCTCCAGACTCAGCGTCCCGGCGCGGACCGCGCGGATCATGCCTTCGTCCTCGCTGACCGGAATGAACGTGCCGGACAGCCCGCCGACGTTCCCGCTGGCCATGGCGCCGCCCTTTTTGACCGCGTCCATCAGCAGGGCCAGGGCCGCCGTGGAGCCGGGCGAGCCGATCTGGCCGACGCCCATCGCTTCGATGATCTCCGCCACGGAGTCGCCGGTCGAGGTGGTCGGCGCCAGCGAGATATCGACGATGCCGAACGGCACGCCCATGAGGCCGGCCATCTCCCGGCCGATCAGCTCGCCGGCCCTGGTGATCTTGAAGACGGTCCGCTTGATCACCTCCGAAAGCTGGGTCAGGTCGCAGTCGGGGTTCTTGGCGACGACGTTGCGGACCACGCCCGGGCCGGAGATGCCGATGTTCAGGGAATAGTCCGGCTCGCCGATGCCGTGGTGCGCCCCGGCCATGAACGGATTGTCCTCGGGAACGTTGGCGAAGACCGCGATCTTGGCGCAGCCGACGCCGTTGTCGGAGCGAAAGGCCAGGTCCCGGAGGATGTGTCCCATCCGGGCGATGGCGTTCATATTCATGCCGGCGTGGGTCGAGGCGAGGTTCAAGAACCCACAGATGCGCTGTGTTTTTGACAGCGCCTCGGGGATGGCTTCGATCAGGTTTTCTTCGGCGGCGGTGGTTCCTTTCTGCACCATCGCGCCGAACCCGCCGAGGAAGTCGATGTCGGCCTTCCGGGTCGCCGCGTCCAGGGCTTTGGCGAACCGCACGACTGTGGCCTTCGTGTGCGGCAGCGGCTCCAGCAGCAGCGAGGCCGGCGTGATGGCGATCCGCCGGTTGGTGATGGGGATGCCGTACTTGTGAACGATCCGGTCGGCGCAGCGGTTCAGCAGTTGGCCCTTCTGGACGATCCGCTCGCGCACCCGCTGCACCATCGCCGCCAGGTCCCGATCGATGCAGTCTTTGAGGTTGATGCCCAGCGTGACCGTGCGGATATCGAAGTGGTGATCCAGGGTCATGCGAACGGTTTCGTAGACTTCCTCGACGGAGATTCGCATGGTTACACCCTGTGCATGGCCTTGAAGATGTTCTCGTCCTGGATCGTGATCTTCAGCGCCATTTCCCTCCCGACGGCATCGAGGCTCGTCTTGATCTTGTCCATGCCGATCTGGGCCTGGGCGATGTCGACCGCCATCGTCATCACGAAGGTGTCTTCGAGGATCTTCTGGTTGATGTCGATGATGTTGATATTGGCTCGGGCCATCACCGTGGCCAGCTTGGCGACGATGCCGACCTTGTCCACGCCGGTGACGGTCACGATGCAGATTTGCGAAGGTTTCTCTTGGGTCATAGGGTCCCTCTCGATGGGCTACAGACCATCACGGCTGAATCGCCCCTTCATCCGGTCGGCTTTCTCGTGGTCGGTCATGTCGGGCCGCAGCGGGGTCACCGTGATGAACCCCTCCGCCAGGGCCGTGGTGTCGACGGGCAGAGGCTCCTGGCGGTGGCCTCCGCCGGCCAGTTGGAACAGCGTCTTGGCTTCCGCATCGCCCTGCGGGATGTAGTACTCATGGAAGCCGCTGGTGGCTTGGGGCACGACGCGAACCCCCTTCGGTTCGCCGGCAGAGAGCAAGGGGATGTTCACGTTGATGACGTCGCGCGGCTCCAGCGGCCCGAGCTTCTCGAGGACCTCGATGCCGTAGTCGGCGGCGCTGTCGAAGTCCATCTCCCTCTCGGCGGCCAGACTCAGCGCCAGCGAGGGAATGCCCAGAAAGGCGCCCTCCATCGCCGCCGCGACCGTCCCGGAGTAATAGACGTTGATGCCGACGTTGGCGCCGTTGTTGATGCCGGCCACGACCAGGTCGATCGGCTCGGGGTGCAGTTGCCGAACGGCCAGTTTCACGCAGTCGGCCGGCGAACCATAGACCGCGTGTCCGGAGAACAGGCCCGCGATGTCCGCCTTCGCGCAGGCGAGCGGCTCGAAGAATGTCACCGCGTGGCTGGCGCCGGACTGGCTGTCGGCGGGGGCCACCACCAGCACCTCGCCGAGGTGGATGAGCTGCTTGTAGATCGCCGCCAGGCCGGGGGCGAAAATCCCGTCGTCGTTGGTCAACAATATACGCATCAGGGCCAGACCGAAGAACACCGGCAAATACCTGTCCCGCGACGAAGCCGAACATCGGCGCGGTCTGTGTGAATCGGCGTTGCGTCCAGACCCGCCCGGAACGGGGCTATTGTACGGGTCCCGGCCGGCCCTGTCAATTTGCACCCAGCGAGTTCGGCGATGATGAACGAGGCAAAGAGGGATGGAGTGGCATCCTCAATCCCGATGTACGTCGGGATTGGGGATGGTTGGACTGTGGCGGCCTCGTCAGGATGCACCGGATTGCCGAGCCCACCATCCCCAAGCCTGCGCGTTGCTCCGGCTTGAGGCTGCCACGCGGATCGACCGTGATCTCTTCCCTTTCCCAGCGCGGGGCCCTTCCCATAAGCGGCTGGCTTGACGAGGGCGACGGGACGCTGGTATAAGGTCGGCCATGTATGATGATGGTACCGCCCCCAAGCATTGTGTGATGAGCCGGGACGAGGTGCGAGCGGTGGACCGCTGGGCGATCGAGGAGATCGGCCTGCCGGGGATCGCGCTGATGGAGAACGCCGGCCGCCGTTGCGCCGAGTTCCTTCTGGACACGCTCGGCCCCAAGCGGACGTCACGGGTCTGCGTGTTCTGCGGCGCCGGCAACAACGGCGGCGACGGCTACGTCATCGCGCGCCACCTGCGCAACGCCGGCTGTTCGGTGCGTGTGGTGCTCTGTGCCGATCGCGCCAAGGTCCGCGGCGACGCCAGGGTCAACCTGGACGTGCTCTGTGCCCTGGGCGAAACGATCGAGGAGCTGGACCCGGGCCGGCCGGATGCGGCGGATCGCGTCGCGTCACTGGCTCACGGGGCGGACGTGGTCGTCGATGCGCTCTTCGGCACGGGCCTGCAAGGGCCTTTGCGTGAGGACTGCCGGCGCCTGGTCGACGCGATCAACGCGCTGAGGATCCCGATCCTGGCGGTGGACATCCCCTCGGGTCTGGACTGCGACACGGGTCTGCCTCTGGGGGCGGCGATCCGGGCCGACTGGACGGTGACCTTCGTGGCGGTCAAGCAGGGCTTCCTGGCCTCTGCGACGGCCCGCGAATACACCGGACAGGTCCAGGTGGCCTCCATCGGGATCGAGCCGCGAACCACCGGGTAGTGCCGAGACTTCCCCCGCCTTGACGGTCGGACGATTCCGACCGTCCCATCGTGTCCATCGGCTCGGTCGTCCGCGATCAGAACGCGCCGGGCTTGCCGAGGGAGTTCTCGTAGCCGATGAAGTAGAGGAAGCGATTGAACGTGAACACCGGGATGTAGAACGTCTGCGCCTGCTGGCGGACTTGGTCGTAGTAGGCCCGCTGTTTCCGGGCGGCCTCGTATTTGTCCCGGAGCGTGGGATCGTTCGTGAGCGCTTCGAAGCTCGGTTCCGGCGGCACTCTCGGCTCGTTGCCGAGAATGATGAAATCGGTCTCGGCCGAAACCGTCTCAGAGGTCGCGCCGCCCCATTTCTCGATCAGGCCGGCGATGCGGTCCTTCGCGTCGTACGTTGGCTGGCCCCTGCCGGTGAGGTCGAAATCCCCGGCGATCACGAACTGGTTCTTCTTGCTCGCATCCCAGATCAGGTTGGCGATGATGTCGTCGACGGCGATCGGGTTCCTCTTCTGGGACGAGAGAATCCGGGCGGTAGCGGTCGTCTTGGCGATGGCGAAGACCTCGATCTCGGCCTTGGGCTTGCCGTCCCTGGGGATGCCGGAGGCCTTGTCGTACACCGAGAACGTCAGACCGCGATAGATCTTGTCGTCCGAGCCGAGGTCGATGTGGACGATGCCGGCCGCTTCATCCACCAGGACGATCTTGCCGTCCGGCTGGTGGGCCGGCGCTTCCGGATCGGGCGACGGCTGAGTCTTGGCGACGTCCGTCAGCGCGCTGTTCAGACGCTGCTGGGCGACCTCGAGTTCGGCCTGCGTTCGGAGCAGGTCCTGATTCAGTTGTCGCGACGTGGCCCGCTCGTCCTCCAATTGCCTGAGGAGATTGTCCGCACGCTGCTCGGAACTCTGTTCGAGCAACGCACGCAGGTCGTTGTAGTCGGCCTTGGTCTGCTGGACCTGGAGCTCGTACGCGCCGATCCGGGCGTTCAGCTCGTCGGCGGTCTCCTGCCAGAGTTCCGTCGCGTCGGTGAACTCCTGCTGGAGCTTGGCCAACTGCGCGGTTCGGGCGTCCAGTTGTTCCGAGGTCTGCTTGATT
>CAZNSM010000028.1:34706-40311 GCA_964575615.1 uncultured Pirellulales bacterium
GAGCTTGGCCAACTGCGCGGTTCGGGCGTCCAGTTGTTCCGAGGTCTGCTTGATTTTGGCGATCAGGTCGGCCGCCATCGAGCGCAGCGACACGCGGTTCGGATCGGCCAGGCTCGGGGCGGGGGCGTTCGGATCGGCCGCCGAGGCGGCATTCGGGTCGGGCGGCGCGATGTTGATATAGGGACGCGCCTGCTCGACGAGGGAACGGAAGGCGTTGCTCGCGTTGCCCACGTTCACTTCGGCGCTGGTGACCTGGATCGGTCGGCCCATGATCAGGGCGGCGATCTGGCCGAAATACTCGACCATGCTTCCGAGGTTGCTCTGTCCGGGCAGTTTGGTCCCGACAATGTCTCCGACCCGCCGCACTTCATCCGCCGAGGCCATCTTGGCCAGCTCGTTCTGCGCCTCCTGCGTGGTCGTCCGCAGCTCTTCGGCCTTGACGTAGTAGATGACCGCCACCGTCGTCGCGACGATGAACAGCCCGACGAAGGTGATCAGCGTATAGAGCATGGCGTTGCTTTGACGTCTCTTGCCTGGCGGCATAAAATGACTCCTTGGAAACAGGGAAATCGCCCATAACTGCCAATTTCACCATATTATCGCGTATGGTGACGCCGTAGTCAAGAAAAAAGAACTGTGCCGCACCGGGCGATGCCGGCGGATCGACGGGGCGGTTAATATCGGACCAGAAGGCTCGGCAAATCCTCGATTCGGCCGGTCCGAACGGCCGCCGCGGAGCCCTCCTGACCGCCCGGATCGGCATGGAGCCGACGCGGACGCACCACCTGGATGGTCAGCATGCCCAGCCGGTTGGGGGCGATGAAGTCCTTGCGCTCGTTGTCGGCGACGTAGGCCATCTGCTCCGGGGCGGTTGCCAGCATTTCGATCAGCCTCTCGAAGCCCGCCGGCGACGGCTTCCAGCACGATCTGCCCAGCTCCTCGGTGTACACGATCGCGTCCAAGCGCGACTCGATGCCGAGGGCGGCGACCTTCAGCCTCTGGGCGGGCAGGAACCCGTCGGTCAGCAGGGCGAGGCTGTAGCGGCCCTGGAGGGCGTCGAGCGTCCTGCGGCTGTCGGCGGGCAGCTCGACCTGGGGCTGGTGGTTCCGGTACACCTCCACGAGCTGGGCGATCCGGCTTTCGTCGCAGGGGATGCCCAGTTCTTCCGTCGCCGCGTCGAACGTTCTGGTCCGATTGCCGGCGGTGAAGTGCCGCCAGAGGCAGGCGAAGACATCGTCGGAGCAGGCCGGCGGCGCGACCTTGCCGAGGAACCGCGCCACCGCGCGGAAGCCGCTGCGGCAGTAGTCGATCTCATCGTAGAGGGTGTCATCCAGGTCGAATACGACGGTGGTGATCATAGCCGGCTCACTGACACCCTGCCTGCCCGAGAATGGGCTGCGGCAGACCCTCGTTCGTTGGTTCGGCGCATGGCGCCTGCTGTTGCCATATTCGTACTCCGCTGCCCCTGCCGTTGCCACGGACCCGGACGACGTCTCCGGGCATACTACCACACCGGAATCGGCAGCGGCAACGATTTCGGTGGTGTGGAATGCGGCTCGTATGCGGATGTCACGGACACCGGAGTCGCACAGCGCCGCCGGCCCGGCGAGTGGCAGCCTCAAACGCGAAGCGTTTGGGGATGGCGGTTTCACCGGCTCCGCGGATGCCAGAAGGCTGCCGATGCGAGGAACCACGCCTGCGCTCTTCGAGCTTGAGGATGCCACGCGCAGCTTTCTGCGCGTGAAATGGCCCTTGCCGGCGAATCTGCACAGACACGGCGCGGCGGGGTTGTGGCTTTTGTTCTCTTTACCGATGCCGATGATCGTGTATACTGGTCGGGCGGCGGAGGTAAGCCGATGTGGGTTGTCAGGTTCTTTGGCTGTCGGTGAGACAACGTAGAACGGTATGAAAGACTACTTTCTGTTGATGCGGCCGGTCCACTGGATCAAGAACGTCTTCGTGTTCGCGGCGTTGATCTTTGCCCGGCAGTTGCAGGCGCCTCTCGATGAGGCGCTGCGGGCGCTGGGCCAGGCGGGCTGGGCGTTCGTCTGCTTCTCTCTGGCGGCGTCGGCCATCTACATCGTCAACGATGTCCTGGACCGGCAGGCGGACAGCATCCACCCGGAACGGCGCAATCGGCCGCTGGCGGCCGGACGCGTCAAGGTGCCGGCCGCCTTGACCCTCGCCTGCGGCTCGGGCGCCATCGCCCTGATCGGAGGCGGGCTGCTCACCGGGGCGCTGGCGGCGATCCTGGCGGCCTACATGGTGCAGATGATGCTCTACTCCCTTGCGCTGAAGCGCGTGATGATCCTGGACTGCATCCTCATCGCGGTCGGCTTCGTCCTGCGGGCGGTGGCCGGCGCGGTCGCCATCGACGTGTCGATCTCGCCCTGGCTGGTGATCTGCACCTTCGCGCTGTGTCTGTTCCTGGCGTTCAGCAAGCGTCGCGGCGAGATCGCCCAGCTTCAGGAAAACAGCGAGGCCTTTCGCAAGACCCTGGGCGAGTACACGCCCGAGCTGCTGGCGCACATGCTGGATGTGACGAGTGTGCTGGCGGTGACGTGCTTCCTGCTCTACACGATGGACTATCGCACGAAGGAGCTGTTCGGGACTAACAACCTGGTTTACACGACCCCGCTGGTGTTGTACTGTATCTTCCGGCTCAGCGCCTTGACGCAGAAGGGGGTGTACTCCGATCCGGTGCGTTTGATCCTGCACGACCGTCCATTTCAGGTTGGGATGCTGCTGTGGGGACTGCTGTGCATCGCAGTCGTCTACGGGATCGGGATCGGCCAGCGCCTCGGAGCGCTCGGGCTGGCGTAGGCGCCCTTCGCGGACGGCAGGGCAGACAGGCGGGTATTGGGCGACGATGGCAAAGGAACGACTGCAAAAGGTGATGGCTTCGGCGGGTGTGGCGTCTCGGCGGGAATGCGAGGAGCTGATCCTGGCCGGCGTGGTGCGCGTCAACGGTCACGTGGTGGACCGATTGCCGGTGTTCGTCGACGCGCAGACCGATACGATCCTGGTCGATGGGAAGCATCTGAAGCCGCCGCAGCGACTATACTTCGCGCTCAACAAGCCCAAGGGGGTGATCTGTTCGAACCGGGATCCCCAGGGGCGCAAGGTCGCGGTCGATCTGGTTCCGTGCCGCGAGCGGGTCTACTGCGTCGGTCGTCTCGACGCGGACACGACCGGGCTGATCATCCTGACCAACGACGCGGAACTGACCAATCATCTGACCCATCCGCGATACAAGGTGCCCAAGACCTACATCGCGACGGTGAAAGGGCGCATCGACGAGGCGGGGATCGAGCGGCTCAAGAAGGGGATCTGGCTGGCCGAGGGCAAGACGGGAAAGGCGGCGGTCAAGGTGCTCAAGGCCGGCCATCAGGAATCGTCGATCGAGATCACCATCAGCCAGGGTCTCAACCGACAGGTCCGACGGATGCTGGCCAACGTCGGCGTCCCAGTCAAGAATCTCCGGCGGACGAGCATTGGCAAGCTCAGATTGCAGGACCTTCCGGTGGGCCGGTTTCGGCCGCTGACCAGGAGCGAGGTCGCTGCCTTACAGGCTGCCCCGACGGCGCAGGAAAAGGGCGGCCGGCCTCGTACGAAATCACGCGCCTCAGGCGGCCGCCGACAAGGCGGATAAGAGGCTGCCATGCGCGGCGGGCTGCGCTCAGAACAGCAGGTCCAGGACCGTCTGTGTGGTGTTCTTGCCCTCTTCTTCCTCTTCAAGGTAATCCAGCAGTGTCTTTGTCTTGCCGTCGTCCTCGTCCGATTCCGAGCCTGTGATCAGAGGCATTCCGGGCGGCGGGCCCATGGCCTTGCGGATCTGCTCGGCGCCTGCGATGAGTTCCTCGCTGCCCAGTTCCCCGTCGCCGTCGGTGTCGGCCTGATTGAACGCTTCCTCCGAGATGCACAGCTCAGCCGCGTCGAGTGTGCCGTTGCCGTTCTTGTCCTTGCCCTCGATCAAACGCTGGACCATCTCCTCCATGCTGCCTGGCAGTGACGCTGCCCCGGGCGTTTGGCCGAGGGCGTACAGATTGAAGTTGGGGTTCGACAGGATGCTGCTGATGTCCATAGTTGCTCCTTGCTGGCAGAGAATGCGTATCGAACGCGGTACGAGAAACAGGAGGGTCGCCTTGACCCTGATACGGAGCATTCAGGCTGCAAATCCGGTGCCATGATGCCGCGTCGCGGACGGATTGCACCGTGGGCATTTCGGCGCAATCGCGTCGAACGCGAGGCGAACCGCCCTGGCGGGTATGCAGGGCCGATTCCGTCCCGGCGGGCGGCGAGCGGACGACGAGAGAATCTGTCCCGTCACCAGGCCGGACCGCTGATCACACCCGCGCGATGCCGGAAGGAACATCTCCCTGCGGAAGAAACTCCCGGCTCTCCGGTAGGGCATCAACCGGGCCTGGTCCTATAAAGGACCCCCTGAGTCCGCCCGTCGGCCGCGGACGGCAGGCGGGCCTTGGCCGCAGGGCGGTGCCGATGGGAGTGCTTGCGTTGAGAGAGTCGATATACTCGGTCCCTTCGCTGTCTGGTGGACGGTTCGTGGGCCGGACGCCGAAAATCTCCTCCCGGCGATGAAGTGGTTGCATGCGACAGACGTAAATGATAATATAGATAGTTTCCGTTGAGATAGTCGAGCATCGATAAGGAGTTGTGGCGTTGACGTGCATCCGGAAACATGCGGTGGCAGGGGTCGATGTCATCACCCTCGATCGTAGTCCAGTTTTCGAACACTTCGTCACGCTGACTCCGGAGAAGGGCGAGACTCCCAAGTCGTTGTTCGGCAGGGTCGCCGAGGTGGTGCACGCGCTGGGCGGCCAGGTCATCTCGGCCGAGGTCCTCGGGATGTCGGCCGAGGACCGCAAGTACATGCCCGGCCTGACGCGCGCCATCGACGGACGGCACCAGCCGATCGGCTGGGTGGAGAACACCCGCGCCGAGAATCTCTGCGGCGTCTACGTCTGGATTGCCTCCGGCACGCCGATCGCGCATGTCGTATCGGGCGGGCGGGTCGTCGGCAGCCTTCTCGAAGATGACCACGCGCGATACTGCCGTCTCACCGGGCTGCTGCCGGCGGACACCTCGCAGGGCCGTCCGGAACAGGCCGACGCCATCTTCCGCGAGATGGACGCCCTCCTGGCGGGCCAGGGCCTGGCGTTCTCCGACGTCTTTCGCACGTGGTTCTACAACCATGAGATTCTCGCCTGGTATGGCGAGTTCAACCGCGTCCGCACGCGGTTTTTCGAGCAGAGGAAGGTCTTCGACGGTCTGGTTCCGGCCAGCACGGGAATCGGCGGCGGCAATGCGGCCGATGCCGCCCTGGTCGCCGGACTGCTGGCCCTGCGGCCCAAGACCGAGGGTGTGAAGGTCTATACCGTGCCTTCGCCCTTGCAGTCGTCGGCTCGCGATTACGGCAGTTCCTTCAGCCGCGCCGTCGAGGTCGCCACCCCGGACCTTCGCCGCCTGTACGTCTCCGGGACCGCCAGCATCGACAAGGCGGGAAAAACCGTCTTCCTGGACGACACCAAGGCCCAGGTCAGGCAGACCATGGAGGTCGTCCAGGCCATCCTTCGCTCCAGAGGCA
>CAZNSM010000029.1:0-14122 GCA_964575615.1 uncultured Pirellulales bacterium
ATGACGGTGGCATCGGCCTGTCACAGCACACGCGCACTTGAACGCCGAGACGTGGCGTCCTCAGATTCGCACGTCCAGAGACAATTGAAGGGGAGACGAACAAATGGGTAAGGATATGGAGACGCTTTACCAGCAGCGACTGAACCGGTACGTCACGGCGATGCGGAACGAGAAGCCCGACATGATCCCGATCCGGCCGTTCGTGGCTGAGTTCACCGCCAAGTATGCCGGCATGACCTGTCAGGACGTCGCCCATGACTACACCAAGGCCTTCGAGGCCGCCGTCCAGTGCGCCAGGGACTTCGACTGGGACGCCGTCGTCGCGAACATGGTGTACGTCTGGACGGGCCTGGCCCAGGCGGCGGGCCTGCGGTACTACGGCATCCCAGGGATCGGCATCCCGGCCAATACGGGCTTCAACTACATCGAGCCGCCCGAAGAGCAGGCGTTCATGCACGAGGACGAGTACGATGAGCTGATCGACGATCCGACGGCGTTTCTCTACAACACCTGGCTGCCGAGGGTCTCGACCGAGATCAGCAAGATCGGCGAGGGCTCGACGTATCGCAACAACCTCGCCCTGGTCAAGAGCGCGATGGCGATGATGCAGTACTTCTACGCGTTCGGGCCGCAGGTGGCGCGGCTTCGCAGCGAGTGCGGGACGGCCGGCGCCATCTCGGGCATCTTCAAATCGCCCTTCGACATCATCGCCGACAAGATGCGTGGCTACGTCGGCCTGACGATGGACATGCACAAGCAGCCCAAGAAGGTGCTCATGGCCGCCGAGGCGATCATCCCGCACATGGTCCATGTGGGTCTGAGCACGGCGGACCCCAACAAGCAACTGCCGATCGGGTACTGGATGCACCGGGGCTGCGTCCCGTTCGTCACACCGCAGCAGTTCGACTCGCACTACTGGCCCACGCTCAAGCCCTGCATCGAGGAGTTCTGGAAGCACGGACACCAGACGCTTTTCTACGCGGAAGGCAAGTGGCGGCACCACTTCGACACCTTCCGCAGCCTGCCCGAACGCAGCATCGTCTTCCACTGCGACCAGGACGACATCTTCGAGGTCCACCGCAAGCTGCACGACCGGTTCGCCATCAGTGGCGGGGTCCCGAACATGTTGCTGAGCTGGGGCACGCCGGACGAGGTCAAGCAGTTCGTCCTGCGTGTGATCAAGGAGGTCGCCAGGGACGGCGGCTACATCCTCGACGCCGGTGCGATCATGCAGAACGACACGAGTATCGAGAACATCAAGACGATGACGCAGGTCTGCCGCGAGCATGGCGTCTACTCGGCCGGCACGTACAAGACCCCCGTCGCGACGCCTCCGTGCGACCTGCCTTCGTCGGTCGAATCGCGGAAGAAGATCACGGGCCTGGCCGGCCGGCCGGCGCCGCGCGTCAAGCCCGGCGTGTGCTTCCCCTGGGAGCAGCGCGTCAAGGACCTGCCCGAAATCACCGGCGACAAGGCCCTCGTGCAGAAGGTCTGGGAGGACATCGACGCCCTGGGCAACATGTACATATGGCAACTGCTGCTGTCATTCTGAGGAGGAGAAGCCATCCATGAACCGTCGCCGCTTTCTGAAACAGACCGGCTGCGTCGCTGTCGGCGGACTCAGTCTTCCGTATCTCGTCTCTTCTTCGGCGCTGGGCAAGGCGGGGACCGTTGCGGCCAGCGAACGCATCACGGTGGGCTTCATCGGCACCGGCGGCCACGGCATCGACATGAACCTCAAGAGCTTCCTGGCCCAGCCCGATGCGCAGGCGGTGGCCGTGTGCGACGTCGATCCGGTCAACCTCCACAAGGCGCGAAACCTGGTCAACACCAAGTACGGCAACACCGACTGCATGACGACGCAGGACTTCCGCGAGATTCTAGCTCGTGCGGACATCGACGCGGTGACGATCTCGACGCCGGACCACTGGCACGTGCCGATCTCCATCGCCGCCGCCAAAGCAGGCAAGGACGTCGAGTGCGAGAAGCCGACCCTGACGGTCGAGGAGGGCCGCAGACTGGTTCAGACGATGCAGCGGTACGGCCGCGTCTTCCAGTGGTCGACCGAGGACCGCTCCGTCGACGTGTACCATCGCATGTGCGAGCTGGTTCGCAACGGACGGATCGGCAAGGTGCACACGATCCGCGTCGAGCTGCCGGTCGGACCCGACACGCCGGGCAATCCCGAACCGATGCCCGTGCCCGAAGGCTTCGACTACGACATGTGGCTCGGGCCGGCCCCCTGGGCCCCTTACACCAGGGACCGTTGCCACTGGAACTTCCGCTGGATCTTCGACTACTCCGGCGGCATGCTCACCGACTGGGGCGCGCACCTGCTCGACGGCGCCCAGTGGGGCAATGACACCGAACACACCGGGCCGGTCGAGGTCGAAGGCCAGGGCGTGTTCTGCAAAGGCGGACTTTACGACACCGCGCGCGAGTACCACCTCCAGTACACCTACGCCGACGGCGTCAGGCTCTTCGTCGACTCAGGAGAGCCCAGCCTGCGATTCGAGGGCACGGAAGGCTGGGTCGGCAATCGCGGCTGGCGCGCCAAGCTCGAAGCAAGCCGACCGGCGATCCTGGACTCGGCGATCGGCCCCAACGACATCCATCTGTACACCTGTCCTGGCGGCGAGCAGCGCAACTTCCTGGACTGCGTCAAGTCGCGTCAGGCGTGCTACTTCCCGCCGGAGATCGGTCAGCGATGCTTTACCATCGCCCACATCGGGAATATCGCGATGCGTCTGGGCCGCAAGCTCCGCTGGAACCCGCAAGAGGAACGCTTCGTCAACGACGACGAGGCCAACCGCATGCTCCGCCGCGCCGCCCGCAGCCCGTGGGATATTCTCTGAGCGGACGCCGGGACGAGGACTTCGCCATGAAAAGCCACACGCTGATTGCCATCCTGCTTGCCGCCATGATCGCAGGCAATGTGCCGGCGGTTACTTGCAGCGACTGTCACGCGCTCGAGCTGACCGGGCCGGACCTGGCCGCCTGGGCCGGCGAGACCGGACAATGGGAGACGATCCGTGACGCACGCCTGAGCTCCGACGATCCGAAGCGTCTGACCGGCGAAGCGGGCGTCGGCGCGATCCTCAACGGCCCGACCGGCCGAACCAAGCACCTGCTCAGCAACCAGCAGTTCGGCGACGTCAGCGCGCATGTCGAGTTCATGGTCGCCAAGGACTCGAATTCCGGCGTCTATTTCATGGGCCGCTACGAGGTGCAGATCTTCGACAGTTGGCAGAAACAGTCTGAGTACCCGGGCATGGAGTGCGGCGGAATCTATCAGCGATGGGACCAGGGCCGCACGCCGCCGGGATTCGAGGGGCATTCACCTCGCGTCAACGCCTCGCGGGCGCCGGGGCAGTGGCAAAGCTTCGACGTGGTCTTCCGTGCGCCGCGGTTCGATGCCGGCGGCCGCAAGGTGGCCAACGCCCGCTTCGAGAGGATCGTCCACAACGGCGTCGTCGTTCACGAGGACGTCGAGGTGACCGGGCCGACGCGAGCGGCCGCCTTCGACGACGAGAAGCCGCTCGGACCCCTGATGCTCCAGGGCGACCACGGTCCGGTCGCGTACCGCAACATCCGCCTGGCCCCGGCCGGGGCCAATCCGTTCTTCGTACTGGACAACGGCGTCATAGATGAGGAGCATCAGACGCCGCAAGCCCAAGCCGAGATGCTCGCGGAACTCGGCTATGCCGGCATCAGCGTGGGACTTGACAATTGCCCTTCTCTGACCGAGTTGCTGGGCGAACTGGACAAGCGCAACCTTCGCTTGTTCACCGTCTATGCGGGCATCAATATCGACCCAGAGCAGGAGCCGTACAGCCCCGCATTGAAGAACGCCATTGAGACGCTGGACGGACGCAACACGATCCTCTGGTTGTTCATGCAGAGCCGGCAGCACGCGCCGTCGGCGGTGGCCGGCGACGAGCGAGCCGTGGCGATCCTCCGCGAACTGGCGGACCTGGCTGCGAAGCACAAGCTGCGCATCGCGCTTTATCCACACCACGCCTTCTGGCTCGAACACATCGAGGACGCGGTCCGCCTTGCCGACAAGGTCGACCGGCCCAACGTCGGCGTCACGTTCAACCTGTGCCACTGGCTCAGAGTCGATCCAAACAAGAGCGCCGAGAGCCTCATCAAGGCGGCCATGCCCAGGCTCTTCGCGGTCTCCATCAACGGCGCCGATTCCGGCGGCCAGGACTGGAAGACACTGATTCAGACGCTCGACCGGGGCACGTTTGACATGACCGCCTTCTTGCAGACGCTCGCTCAGGCCGGGTATACTGGCCCCATCGGGCTGCAAGCCTACGGCATCGGCGGCAACGCCCACGACAACCTGAAACGGTCGAGGCAGGCCTGGCAGAAACACGCGCGGGTCTTGTATGGGGATGTTTCGCCGTTCGGGCCACCGAAGAAACAATAGGTCCGATTGGACTGATAGGACCGATAGGACGAATGAGAATCTGTAGAGCCGATCATGCAAACGCTTAGATTGCTGTGCGATTATTTCCCGACCGCCATCTTCACGGGCCGATGCCTGGTGTTCATCAGCGAGGACTGGCGGGTGGAACTGACCGAACACAAGGACAGCGACTTCAGCCGGGGCTCGGCGCAGCCTTCGCTGATCCGCGTGCGTATCTTCAAGAAGGCGCTGAACGGCGAGTTCGTCCCGCACTTCTACGAGGACTTCCAACTGCCTGTGTTGGGCGAGCTGGCCGAGCAGATCGAGAAGTACGTCCAATCGGCGATCGGCACGAACCTGCGGGAGAACGTCGAGTAGCCTGTCGGAGCCTCCGTCTCGACCCAATGCCACACCGCTGACAGCTTATGCCTGAACCGGAAATCCAGGAAGACGAAGAGGGTGTGGTGCTGGTCGCCAAGATCGTGCCGGGCAGCAGCAAGACCGCTCTGGCGGGCCTGCTCGACCGGATGGTGAAGATCAAGGTGGCGGCGGCGCCGGAGAAGGGCAAGGCCAACGAGTGCCTGATCGCCTTTCTCGCCAAACAGCTCGGCGTCCGGAAGAACGCCGTCTCCATCGTCGCCGGACAGACGAACCCCGTCAAGCACGTGCGGATCGACGGCATTTCGGCTCAGGCCTGCCTCGAGAAGCTGGGCCTGAGCTGATCGGCCGAGGCCGAGCATCCCTCGCCTAAAAGATCGGGTCGGACAGCTTCGTCAGGAAGAGGTTGCGAACCGCGCCCGTCGTGACCCAGGTCGCAATGCCCAGCGGCTGGCACAGGTCCATTTCGGCCCGGATGTCAATCTTGCGGCCGGTTGTGTCGATGTCCACAAGCTGCTCGCCGTCCAGCCAGGCGGTGATGCGATTGGGGACGACGCGCAGACGCACGTGGTACCACGTCTGCTTCTTGAACGAGTAGAACGTCGTCGTCGGGTTCTCGGAGGCGTCGTAATAGTCGATGTTGGACAGGCCGCAGAGTGTGCCCCCCCACCCGCCGAGCACCAGGGTGCATGGCTTGTCCGCCACGGGAAAGGTCAGGGCGCAGAAGAAATCGTTCCCCTCGACGCGCATCGCTTCGAGCGTGATCTCGTAGTTCATGCGGATAATCGGACCGGTCCAGGTGATCCCGGTGGCGTAGCTGCCCATTTCGAGGTAGATGGCCCCATCCTTGACGTAGACGTCGCCCTGCCCGCCGAAATCCGTCACCTTCCATTGCCCGAGGCTCTGCCCGTCGAAGAGGCGGATCTGCTCGCCCGGCCCCAAGTCGGCGATTCCCTTTGTCGGCTCTGCGGCTGGTTCCACCTCGGGGGCGGCAGGCGGTTCCACGGCTGGAGCCGCCGCTTCTTCCGGGGCCGCCGGCGCCGGCGTTTCCGCCTGCTCGGCAACCGGTTCGGATGCCGGCTTCGAAACGCCACAGGTCCCCCGGCAGCCGGAAAGCAGCCACGCCACCATCAGCAAAATCAGAAACCGGACGACCGCCGCCCGGCATCGATGGAAAGACTCGGTCCGAGAAGGTCTTCGGTCCCTGCAAGCCTGACGATCCATTGTCATATTGTCCTCCTGACTGTGCAAATTCGTCTTGGATCAGCGTAAACCAGCCGCTACAATTATACAAGCGGCAATCGCCCGGCGGAACGATTTCTCCAGCGGCCGCGAAACCCTCAAGGCCGGAGAACTCCCGACCGATAGAAGACGTATGTATAGACACTTGGAGAAGGCTGGACACGTTGTGTTGACTCCCGCTTCTCGCAGACAATGGGGTGTCGCGGTTTATCCACACGCAACCGAGAAGGGCCCATGAAGAACATCCTACTGACGGCGGCAGTGTGGCTGATGGTCATCCAGGCCGGCGCGATGGCGCAGGGCAGCCGGCTGGCCAACGCCGGCAAGGCCGGACTCTACGTACGCTCGCTCGACGAGGTCCTTCGTCTCCAGGACGACGAAATGGACCTGGGCACGGCCGCCCTGATCGCCTCGGAGTACTGGAGCGACATCGTCCACGGGCGTCGCTACCTCGAACGGCTCGACGCCATGGCCCTGGAGGTCCGCAACCGGCTCCGCCAGCAACGGCTCCAGACCAACTATCGCGCCATCCCTGTCCTCAACGACTATCTGTTCAACGAATTGGGCTTCAAGGCGATTCCCCACGCCGACGATCCGAACGACCTGTTTCTGCACTCGGTCATGGACCGGCGTCAGGGCTACTGCCTGAGCCTGTCGGTGCTTTATCTGTCAGTGGCCGAGCGGATCGGACTGAAGGTCTACGGGGTGGTCGTTCCCGGCCACTTCTTCGTGCGGTTCGACGACGGACGGACGCGATTCAACATCGAGACGACCAGCGGCGGCGCCACATCCACGGACGAGCACTACACGCAGAAGTTCGGTGTCCCCGACAACGGACGCCGGACCATCTACATGAAGAACCTGACCAAGCAGCAAACGCTCGGCTGTTTCTTCAACAACCTGGGAACCGTCTACAACGATATCGGCGACTATGACACCGCGATGCTGGCGCTGGAGCGCGCCGTGGCGATCAATCCGACGCTCTCCGAGTCGCGGGCCAACCTGGGCAACGTCTACCTGCAGAAGGGCCGAACCGAGGACGCGCTGCGCCAATACCAGGCGGCGCTCGACCTGAATCCCAACGACGCCAAGGCATACCACAACCTCGGCAACGGATACATGGAATACGACCGGCTCAACTACGCGGTCTCCTCCTATCGGCAGGCGCTGGCGCTGGACCCCAACCTCGTCGATGCCTACCGGGGCCTGGCCCTGGTCTATGCCAGGCTCGAGAAGTATCCGGAGGCGGCCCGCGAGCTGAAGCAGGCCCTCCAGATCGCGCCCCAGGACGCGACCGCCCACGGCCAGCTCGGTGACCTGTACTACCGTGCGGGCAACTACGACGAGGCCCTTGCGGCCTATCAGAGAGCCGTCAGCCTCGACCCGAAGAGCGCCGAGAGTCACTACGGACTGGCCCAGTGTTACCGGCAACTCGGCCGGCGGCAGAACGAGATCCAGGCGTACAAAGCGGCGCTGGCGTTGAAACCGGACCTGCTGGCGGCGCTGGTGGACTTGGCCAATGCGTACGTCGATCTGAAGGATTTCGCATCGGCGCTGCCCTACTGCCGGCAGGCGGCCGCTCTGGATCCGGACAATCCGACGTTCCAGGCGCAACTGGGCGATCTCTACGCTCGCCTGAACGACAGCGAGAAATCCATCGCGTCGTTTCAGAGGGCCCTGGCCATCAAGCCGGACTACGCCGAGGCGTACTGCGGACTAGCCCTGTGCTATCAACGAAACGGTCAGGCCGCCGACGCGGTCCAGGCGTATGAGACGGCGCTGAAGATGCAGCCGGAGAACCTGATGGCCCTGGTGAACCTCGGCAACACGTATTTCGGTCAGGGCGACTACGATACCGCCGTCCGCTACTACCGCCGGGCCATCGCGGTCCGTCCCAAGGATGCTTCGATCCACCACAATCTCGGAGCCGCCTATTCCAACAAGAACGACTATGCGCAGGCGGCCGAGGCCTACCGGCAGGCGGTGACGATCGATCCGAACTTCGGTGACGCGCATTACGGCTTGGCGTGCAGTCTCTACATGCTCGAGCAATACGACCTGGCGTGGAGTCACGTCAACACCGCCAGGCGTCTTGGCACAAGTGTCCCGGATGAGCAGATTCGCGCCATGCAGAGCAAGGTGAGGTGACTTCGAACGGCCCCGGCCGGCCAATCCGGCGCCGATTCGTACCATACCACAATGACTGAGGAGTGCGCATCCGCACGGCTGAGGTGGACCGCAACAAGCACAAGCCGGTGATCGGAATCGTCGGCGGGATTGCATCGGGAAAGAGTGTCGTCGCCGCCCAGTTCGGCAGGCTGGGCTGCGCGGTCATCGACGCCGATGCCCTCGCCCGCGAGGCGCTGGACCGCCCCCCGATCCGGCGGGCGGTGTTGGCGCGGTTCGGCGCCGCCATTCTGGACGACGCCGGCCGAATCGACCGCCGAGCCCTGGCGAACATCGTCTTCACCGATGGGGCCGGCCTCGAAGCGCTGAATGGAATGGTCCATCCATACGTCCTGAAGCGGACCGAGGAGCTGATCGCCAGGCACCGCCAGGACCCGGCCGTCAAGGCCGTGGTCCTGGACATGCCCCTGCTGCTCGAGGTGGGCTGGGCGGACCGCTGCGACCGGATTGTGTTCGTCCAGTGCGATCCGGCCCGCCGGATCGAGCGGGCCCGACGGGAGCGCGGCATGGACGAGCGGGACGTCAAAAATCGTGAAAATTTTCAGATTTCTCTGGACACCAAAGCGGCCCTTGCCGATAATACCATAGACAACAATTCTGACTTCTCGACGTTAGTCAGGCAAATCGACTTAATCTTCTCTGAAATAACTAAGAAGTAGCGTGGTTCGTTCAAGAAGTTCGCGTGGTCTTGTTGTCCTCTTGAGCGGCGGGCGCGAGATCGCCTGAGTCCTGGCTCAACTCCCACAGAACCACGAAGAGAAGGTGGTCCACATTGAGACGAGGGGTGTAGCCCGCATCTGTGGCGGACAGGTTCCCACCTGCGCAACCCGGCTCTGGGGTGCTTACAGAACTCGTGTACGTGCAAAAGGAGTACACATGGCTAAGGCCAAAATGACCAAGAAGAGGAAGTCGAAGAAGAAATCGGCCCCCAACCAGGACGTGGCGCTCGACGCGGCCGAAGAGATGCCGTCGGACGCCTCTGCCCCGGCCACCGACGAGCCGACGCTGCCGGCCGAGTCGGCGGAAGACGCGGAGACGCTCGACGAGGAATCCACACACGCCAAGTACGAGCGAATCAAGAAAGGCAACCTCTACCTGACGGACCTCCAGAAGCTCACCGTCGCCGAGCTGCACGAAATCGCCAAGAACGACGGCATCACGGAGTACAGCGCCCTGAAGAAACAGGATCTGATCTTCCGCATCCTCAAAGAGCGCATCCGTCAGAACGGCTTGATGTACGGCGAAGGCGTTCTCGAAGTCCTGCCGGACGGCTACGGCTTCTTACGCAACCCCAGCTACAACTACCTGTCCAGCTCCGACGACATTTACGTGTCGCCGTCACAGATTCGGCGCTTCGGGCTGCGAACCGGCAACATCGTTTCCGGACAAATACGACCTCCAAAAGACTCAGAGAAGTATTTCGCCCTGCTGCGTGTCGAGGCGATCAACTTCGAGAATCCGGACCTGCTCGCCGACAAGATCGTGTTCAGCGACCTGACGCCGCTGCATCCGGAGGAGCGCCTGATCCTCGAGACGAGGGCGGACGAGCTGAACATGCGGATCATCGACCTGGTGACGCCCGTGGGCAAGGGCCAGCGCGGCCTGATTGTGGCGCCGCCGCGCACCGGCAAAACGATTCTGCTCCAGAAGATGGCCAATGCCATCACCACAAATCATCCGGAGGTCAAGCTCATCATTCTGCTGATCGACGAGCGGCCCGAAGAAGTCACGGAAATGGAGCGCAAGACGGGCGAGGCCGTCGAGGTCATCAGTTCGACGTTCGACGAGCCGGCCGCGCGGCACTGCCAAGTGGCCGAGATCGTGATCGAGAAGGCCAAGCGCATGGTCGAGTACGGTCAGGACGTGGTCATCCTGCTCGATTCAATCACGCGTCTGGCTCGCGCGTACAACAACGAGACGCCGCACTCCGGCCGCATCCTCACCGGTGGTGTGGACGCCGGCGCCATGCAGATGCCGAAGAAGTTCTTCGGCGCCGCTCGAAAGATCGAAGAAGGCGGCTCGCTGAGCATCTTCGCCACCGCCCTGATCGACACTGGCTCCAAGATGGATGAAGTGATCTTCGAGGAGTTCAAGGCCACCGGCAACATGGAGCTTCACCTGGACCGCAAGCTCGTGGACCGGCGCGTCTGGCCGGCCATCGAGATCAACCGCAGCGGGACGCGACGCGAAGAGCTGTTGCTCGATCCGAAGGAGCTGGAGCTGGTGTATCGCCTGCGCAGAGTCCTCAGTGACCTGAATCCGGTCGAGGCGGTCGAGCTGCTCAAGAACCGGCTCTCCAAGACCCGCAGCAACGCGGAATTTCTGATGACGATGAGCCTGGATTAGCGGCGACGCCGTCGCCAGGCCGGTTCGGCGGTGACTCGCCGACCGGGCGAATCGGGCCCTTTACAGAGGGGCCTGTGAAAGGTAGCATGAGATCCGGCAGGCGCGGGCCTGCCGGATTTTTTTGTGTAGCGCCTTTGAGTTGGGACCGTCATGGCAGAGCAGTTGGACAAAGTCTACGATCCGCAGAGCGTGGAAAAGCAGGTCAATGCGCTCTGGGGTTCGCGACCTTATTTTCACCCCGACGCGTCGGGTGGCGCCGACGCAGGAACATATACGATCGTGATCCCGCCGCCCAACGTCACCGCCGCGCTGCACCTTGGCCATGCTCTGAACAACACCCTTCAGGATGTGCTGATCCGATTCCGCCGGATGCAGCAGCGAAGGACGCTCTGGATGCCCGGCACGGACCATGCGGGCATCGCGACGCAAACCGTGGTCGAGAAACGCATCCTCGCGGAAGAAGGCAAACGACGCACCGACTTCGATCGCGACGAGTTCGTCGCCAGGGTCCAGGCGTGGAAGGATGAATACGAAGCCACCATCATCGGCCAGCTTAAGGCGATGGGATGCTCCTGCGACTGGGCGCGCACGCGGTTCACGATGGACGAGGTGTGCGCCAAGGCGGTGCGGGCCAACTTCTTCAACCTCTTCAAGGATGGCCTGATCTATCGCGGCAAGCGTCTGGTCAACTGGGACCCGGCCACGCAGACGGTGCTGGCCGACGACGAGGTCGAGCACGAGACGGTTCGCGGCCATTTCTGGTATCTGCGCTATCCACTCGTCGAGCCTGTGGAAATCCCACGTGGCGAGGGCGTCCCGCCCTTGCCTTCTTTGACGTACGTGACCGTTGCGACGACGCGGCCGGAGACGATGCTGGGCGACACGGCGGTCGCGATGAACCCGGCCGACCCACGGGCGAAGTATCTCGTCGGCAGGCAGATTCGGCTGCCCATCGTCGGGCGGATCATCCCGATCATCGCCGACGAGCACGTGGTCCTGCCCAACCCCGAGAGCGAGGACGAGAAGGCCCGATTCTCAACGGGCTTCCTGAAAGTCACACCCGCCCACGACCCCGACGACTGGGCCATCGGCCAGCGGCACGGGCTGCCGGTCATCAACATCATGGCGCCCGATGGCTCGATCAGCGACAAGCACGGCTGGGCCGACGCGACCGAGCCCGAGGCGAGAGAGCTGCTCGGCATGGACCGCTTCGAGGCCCGCGAGGCGATCGTCGAGTGGTTCCGTCAGGAGAACCTGCTCGAAGAGGTTCGCGAGTACACCCATGAGGTCGGCCACAGCTATCGCAGCCACGTACCCATCGAGCCGTATCTGTCGGACCAGTGGTACATCGCGGTCAAGAAGCCGATCGACCATCTGGCCGGCAAGTTCGGCAGCGGCCTGATCGAAGGCACCGATGTCCCGCTGAACTCGCTGGCGGGCCTGGCGCTGAAGCCCCTGCTCGACGGCCGGCTGCGATTCATCCCCGAGCGCTACGCCAGAACGTATCAGACGTGGCTGGAGAACCTGCGTGACTGGCCGATCAGCCGCCAGCTCTGGTGGGGCCACCGCATCCCCGTCTGGTCGAAGGCCGGCCACGATGCGACTGTCCCCCAGGGCCTGTCGGACGCAGATGAGGCAATCCGTATCATCGCCGCCGAATCGGACGAAGGTCCTGTCCGTTTCGCCTGTGTCGCCCCCGGCCGCGAAGACATCGAGTCGAGGCTCGAAGCGGATGGGTGGCGCCGCGACGACGACGTGCTGGACACATGGTTCAGTTCGGCGTTGTGGCCGTTCAGCACGCTGGGCTGGCCGGACGGAACTCCCGAGATGAAGACCTTCTATCCGGGCGATGTGCTCTGCACCGCGCGAGAGATCATCACGCTGTGGGTTTCGCGCATGGTGATGATGGGCCAGTACTGCGCCGGGGACATCCCCTTCCGCGACGTCTACATCCACGCGATGATCCAGGACGGCGAGGGCCGCAAGATGTCCAAGAGCCTGGGCAACGGGATCGATCCGCTGATCGCCATCGACAGCCACGGCGCCGACGCGATGCGCTTCACCCTGGCCAGCATGACCACTGACACGCAGGACATCCGCATGCCGGTGGCGCCGATGACGCTGCCGGACGGGCGGCAGGTCAACACCTCGCCCAAGTTCGACATCGGCCGCAACTTCTGCAACAAGCTCTGGAACGCCTCGCGCTTCGCGATGATGAACCTCGAAGGGTTCGCGCCTGCGTCGTTCGGCATCAGCGATCTCGACACGATCAGCACGTGGATCCTGTCGCGCCTGGCGACGACGGAAGCCGAGGTCACCGCCTCGCTCGAAGCCTTCAAGTTCAGCGAGCCGCTGGCGCAGCTCTATCGCTTCTTCTGGAACGACTTCTGCGACTGGTACCTCGAATGGGTCAAGTTCAGCATGCGCGATGAAGCCCGGCGCCCGATGGCGCAGAACGTTCTGGCGTTCGTGCTCGACCGCACGCTGCGGCTGCTGCACCCGTTCGTGCCGTTCATCAGCGAGGGTATCTACCAGAAGCTCAACGAGGTGGCGCCCGCGCGGAGTCTCGGGAGCATCGCGACCAACGACGGCGCCGACGCCCTGACGATCAGCCGATGGCCGGCGGGAATCGGCCACCTGGCCCATCGCGACGTGGAAGAGCAGATTCGCGTTGTCCAGGAGGCAATTCGGGCGATCCGCGACATCCGGAACAAGTACAACAAGTCGAGTGAAGTCCTGACGGCCTCGGCCAACGCCCCGAAGGCCACCGCCGACGTGCTCAACGCCAATGCCGATTTGATCTGCCAACTGGCCAACCTGGACTCGTTCGGGGCGGCCGAGGGGGCGGCCAAACCGAACAACGCCGCCACCACCATAGTAGAAGGAACGCAGCTCTACGTGCACAACGTGATCGACCCGGTTGCCGAACGGGCCCGTCTCGACAAGCAGAAACAGGAAATTCAGCAGGCCAAGAAAGCCGTGGAAAGCAAGCTCGCCAACGAGAATTTCGTGACGCGGGCCAAGCCGGAAGTCGTCGCCCAGGCCCGCGAGAGGCTCTCGCAGCTTCAGGAGCAATTGCAGGCCGTCGAAGCGCACCTGGCCGAGCTGAGCGGTTGATTCGGCGAACGGAGACCCAAGATGGACGTGGAAGTCGAGCTGTCACGAATCATCATCAATGAGACGTCCGACCAGCAGATCATCGTCCTGAAGGAGAGGCACGGGGATCGGGCGTTTCCGATCGTGATCGGCATCGTGGAGATTTTCGCCATCGATCGCCGGCTCAAGGGGATCGTGCCCCCGCGTCCGATGACGCACGATCTGCTCGCCAACGTCATCGACGGTCTCGGAGCCAGGGTCGAACGGATCGTGATCGACGACCTTCGCGATCACACGTTCTACGCGAAGATCTATCTCCAGATGGACGGACGCACGGTGAAGATCGATTCACGTCCGTCCGACGCGATCGCCCTGTGTGCGGCGATCAGCGCGCCGATCTTTGTGGCGGATCATGTTTTCGACAAGACGAGTCAGTGAACAGGACCGCCAGCATGAACA
>CAZNSM010000029.1:14222-39682 GCA_964575615.1 uncultured Pirellulales bacterium
GGCGGATCATGTTTTCGACAAGACGAGTCAGTGAACAGGACCGCCAGCATGAACAACCCGACGGCGACACACAGCATGGCATCGGCCAGATTGAACGTGTGCCAGTGCCGTCCGGGCCAATAGACCACATCGATGAAGTCGCGGACTCGACCGTCGTTGAAGGCACGATCCCAGAGGTTGCCGCAGACGCCCGCCGCGAACAGCCCCATGGCCACCTGAACGAGCCGCTGCCGCGCGGCGCCGAACAAGAACAGCCCCAGGATGATCGCCAGGGCGACCGTCGACACGCCCACAAGGAACAGCCGATTGCCGGCGGCGATGCCGAAGGCCGCCCCATCGTTGAGCGCCAGCCGGAACGAGAGGATGCCGTCGAGGATCGCCTGGCTCTGATCGGGCCTGTCGCGCAGGGCCGCGAACACCGCGTGCTTGGTCCACAGGTCCAGCAGAACCCCCACGATGGCCGTCGGCCAGAAGATCAGGTGAGCAACGCGGTCCGGCAGGGCCTCTTTGCAGCCGCTCAGCAGGCCCCGGCGCGGCGCCGCCACCTTGCCCGGCTGTTCCTCGGTTGTCGTCATCGGTTCAGTCATCCAGTCCTCGCATAGGATTCGTCGTGGTTGAGTTCTCCCGGATCAGCTTCTCGAGCCAGTCCCGCCTGGGCTGGTCGGGGTTGATCGCCAGGGCATGCCGCCAGTGACGCAGCGCCGCCGACTGCCACGCGTCGTCGCCGGTCTGCTGGGCCTTGACCATGCAGGCCACGCCCAGACCCCGATAGGCCTCCCAATCGCCGCCGTCGAGAGCCACCGCCCTCTCATACATCGCCATCGCATGGTCCGCATCGCCGAGCTTCAGGAGGCAGTATCCAAGGTCGCGCAACGCCGCCGAATGGTCGGGGCGGACCTGAACCACCTCCCGCAGCAGCCCCCTGGCCCGTTCGTACTGCCGGCTCCTCATCCAGGCTCGGGCCAGCGCCAGCGTCAGATCCAGATTTGCAGGGTCGCCCTTGAGCAGTTCCTGGTATACCAGGGCCGCCTGCGCGTAATCCTTCTGCTGTTCATAGGTATCGACCAGCAGACGCAAAACCTCCTTCGATTGGGGATCGATCCGTCGAGCGGACTCGGCGTGGGCCGCCGCCCGAGCCGGCTGACCGGCGTGCAGATAGCACTGGGCGGCCCCAAACTGGGCCGCAAGGTTCTCCGTGTCCAGGTCGCCCGCCCGCGCATAGGCCCTGGCCGCCTCGGCAAACCGGCCCAGATCCCGGCAGGCCTGGGCCAGATCCATGTGGTTCTGAAACGACCACGGATCGAGCTCGGCGGCCTTGCGAAAGGCTTCGACCGCTGACTCGGGCTGGCGTAGCGCCAAGTGGGCCTTGCCTAGCTCCGAATAGGCCAGCACGAAATCGGGCGTCTGCTCGACCACCGCCCGCAGCTTCCTGACGGCCGGTTCGTCCTGTCCCTGTTCGCGAAGTCTGACGGCATCGAGATACATATCGACCGCCTGCTGCTGTTCGGAGCAGCCGGGAACAAGGCACATCCCCAAGGCCGCAACGCTCAGCCAGACCGAAATCCCCCTGTTGTATCCCTCGAACACGTGCCGGACGCCTTTCCCAATCCTGCGAGGCTCGCCACCGAGCATCCTGACGGTCACATTTCCCGCCGAGGACAGGATTATAGCAGACCCGGCGGCTCTGTCAAAGCCCCCCGGCCCGGCGGAATCGCCCCCCCGGCCGGGTCCGCTTATTGTTTGACAGAGGGTCGGCAGGCCTATATGTTATGTGGCTGCTCTGGTTTTGGGTATGCGCCGGGACGAGGCTGTGCCTCGTCTCTGTTGTTATGGATTGAAAGGTGTGTCGTACATGGCGAAAGAGAAAGCCGCGATTGCGAAAAGACCCTGTGTGCTGATCATACGCGACGGATGGGGCTATAACCCCGACCCCGCCGAAGACGATTACAACGCCATCAAGCAGGCGCACACGCCGACGGACGACATGCTGATGGCCGAGTACCCCCACTGCCTGATCCGCACGTACGGCGAGTACGTCGGGCTGCCCGACGGGACGATGGGCAATAGCGAGGTGGGCCATCAGAACATCGGGGCCGGACGGACCGTGCCGCAGGAGTCGGTCCGCCTGACGCACGCGATTCGAGACGGTTCTTTCTTCAAGAACGAGCAGTTCCTCAAGCTTGTCCAGTTCGTCAAGGAGCACAAAGGCAAGGTGCATCTGATGGGCCTGTGCAGCGACATTGGCGTCCATTCGCTGCTCGGCCATCTCTACGGCCTGCTCGAGCTGGCCAGGCGCAACGGCCTGACCGAGGTGTTCATCCACGCCTTCACGGATGGACGCGATTCGCCGCCCGACAGCGGCCTGGGCTATATCCGCGACATCGAGGCCAAAGCCGCCGAGATCGGCGTCGGCAAGATCGCCACCGTCATGGGACGATTCTACGCGATGGATCGCGACAGCCGTTGGGACCGCGTTCAGAAGGCCTATGAGTGCCTGCGGGTCGGCAAAGGGCTCAAGGCCACCAGCGCCCAAGAGGCCGTCCAGAGCAGTTACGCCAGGAACGTGACCGATGAGTTCATCGAGCCGACGTGCATCGTCACCAAGGACGGCGCTCCGCTGGCGACCCTCGATGACGGAGACGGCATCGTGTTCTTCAATTTCCGAGGCGACCGCCCGCGCGAACTGACGCGTGCGTTCGTGGACCCGGACTTCAAGGAGTTCGTGCGTCCGACAATGCCGGATGTCTACTTCGTATGTATGACCGAGTACGACGCGAGCATCCCGGCGCCGGTGGCCTTTCCCAAGCCGCCCAAGATGAAGAACATTCTGGCCGCCTATTGGAGCGAGCTGGGTCTGAAGCAGTTCCGCTGCGCCGAGACGGAGAAGTACGCCCACGTGACGTTCTTCTTCAACGACTACACGGAAAAGCCGTTCAAGGGCGAGGACCGCCAGATCGTCCCGTCGCCCAAGGTGCGGACGTACGATCTCAAGCCGGAGATGAGCGCCCGCGAGGTCGCCAGCGTTGTGTTGGAAAGACTCGACTCGGACAAGTACGACGTGATGGTCATCAATTTCGCCAATCCGGACATGGTCGGTCACACGGGCGACCTCGCCGCCGCGGTCCAGGCCGCTGAGACGGTCGACGAGTGCGTCGGGAAGATCCTCGACAAGGTCAAGAGCATGGGGGGCGCTGCGATCGTCACCGCCGACCACGGCAACTTCGAGAAGATGATCGACGGAAACCCGGACAGTCCGCACACCGCTCACACCGTCGGCGACGTACCGCTGATCGTCTTCGACGACGAGTACAAAGGCAGAACGCTGCGCGAAGGCGGGACGCTGGCGGACATCGGGCCGACGATGCTCCAGATCATGGGTCTGCCTCAGCCGGCGGAGATGACCGGCCGCAGCCTGCTCCAGGGGGCGTGACGGCCGCCCAGGCTCCGACAACGCATTCGCTGGACGCCAAGGGAACCGGGTGGGAAGCATGGGTCGAATCGTTCGCCTTGACCAGAACATGATCAACATGATCGCGGCCGGCGAGGTCATCGAACGTCCGGCCAGCGTGGTCAAGGAGCTCCTGGAGAACAGCATCGACGCCGGCGCCACACAGATCACCGTCGCGGTCGAAGACGGCGGCCGCAGGCTGATCTCCATCACCGACAACGGCGAGGGAATGGCCGCCGACGATCTGGCGGCCGCCTTCGAATCCCACGCGACGAGCAAAATCAAGGACACCGCCGACCTGAACGGCATTGCCACGCTCGGCTTTCGCGGCGAGGCCCTGGCCAGCATCGCCTCGATCGCGCACGTTCGGGCGGTCAGCCGGACGCCCCAGTCCGATCAGGCCCACTGCATCGAAATCGACTGCGGCGTGAGCAAGCCCGTCAGCCCGTGCAGCGGCGACGTCGGCACGACGATCCAGATCCGTGACATCTTCTACAAGACACCCGCCCGCCGCAAGTTCCTGCGAACCGCCAACACGGAGATGGGACACGTCAGCGAGCAGTTCACGCGAGTCGCCCTGCCCAACGGCCGGCTCGACCTGACGCTCGTCCACAACGGCAAGGAACTATATCATCTGGGGGGGAATCTCAGTCTGCGGCAGCGCATCGCGCCGCTCTTTGCGATGCTTGCGGCCGACGATCTGATCGAAACCCAGACGGAGGAGAAAGGCATCCGCATCCGCGCCCTGCTCGGCCATCCGAGCGCATCCCGGACGAACAACCAGTTCCAGTACGCCTTTCTCAACGGCCGTTTCATACGGGACAAGTTCATCTCGCACGCCATCAAGGAAGCCTACCGGGGCCTGCTCGAACCGAACCGCTTCCCGGTCGCCTTCCTGTTCATCGAGATGCCGTACGACGAGTACGATGTCAACGTACACCCGACCAAGACGGAGGTCCGGTTCTACAATTCCAATCTGGTCCACTCGCAGATTCTCAGCACGATGCGCGAGAAGCTGCTCGGCACCGACCTGCACACACCCGCCAAGCTACCGTCGGGGCCACCGAGCACGTCGGAGGACAGCCGCCAGGTGCTGCGGGCCAGGCGACAGGAAATCGCCGACGCCATGGCGGACTTCTTCAAGCAGCATCGGCCCGTCAACCGGCAGCAGCAGTTCGATTTGCAGCCGGACGAGCAACCCGCGCCTGCAGGGGCGCCGAGCCGACGTGAGCCGGCGATCCCCCATGAGGCGGCGCCGCCGGAGCTGAGCTTCGAGGGACCGAAGTACCTCCAGATCCATGACAGCTACATCGTCGAACAGACCGAGGAAGGCTTCGTTATCATCGATCAGCATGCGTTGCACGAGGCGATGCTGTACGAGACGCTCCGGCAGCGGGCGGGCAGCGGCCCTCTCGAATCGCAGCGGCTCCTGCTGCCCGAGACCCTCGACGTAACCGATGCGCAGGCCGACGCCATCGAGAACAACGCCGACGTGATCGCCCGGCTTGGAATCGAATTGGCGCCCTTCGGGCCGCGCACGTACGCGATCCAGGCCTTTCCGACGCTGCTGGCCAAGGTCTCGCCCGTCGGTTTCGTGCAGGACCTCGTGGACCTGCTCGTATCGCGGAAGGCGGCGCCGAATCCCGAAGACATGCTCGATGAAGTGCTGAACATGACGGCCTGTAAGGCCGCCATCAAGGCAGGCCAGAAGCTGACCGACAGCGAGATCGGGCAACTGCTGGCCGACCGGCAGCGGTACGAGTCCATCAGTCGGTGCCCGCACGGACGCCCGACGACGATCACCTTCTCCATCGGCGAACTGGAGAAGCAATTCAAGAGGACCTGATGCGCAGGTGGAGCTTGCTATTGGCGTCGCTGCTGGCGTGGAATGTCGCCGGCTATGCACTGTGGCGAGCGCCGCGGGTCGATGCGATCGTCGCCGCACCGGACGCGCCGCGGCCGGTGCGAATCGTCTCGATGGCCCCGAATCTCACGGAGATACTGTACGCGCTCGGGCTGGGCGAAAGCGTAGTGGCCGTCACAAGCGACAGCGATTATCCGCCACAGGTGGCCAGCAAACCGCGCGTGGGCAGCTTCTGGCTTCCGGACATCGAGGCGGTCATCGCGGGCCGGCCCGACCTCATTGTCACCCTCGAAATCCCGCAACAGACAGACTTGACCGGTCGACTGAAACGCATGGGCTACCGTTGTCTGGGCGTGAGCATCTGGACGGTGGACGAGTTCTTCCATGCCGTCGAAACGATCGGACAGGCGACGGAGCGACGGCCCCAGGCCCAATCGCTGGTTTCCGGAATTCGGGGAGACATCCGGCGTCTGGCCGAGACCCTGGCCGGCAGAGATCGGCCACGCGTTCTATGGGTCGTCCAGCGAGACCCGCTGCGCGTGGCCGGCCGGAATACGTTTATCAACGAGCTGATCGAGCTGGCCGGTGGGCAGAACGCGATCGGTCCGACTCTGCACAAGTACCCCCCTATCGGCGGCGAGCAGGTGATCGGGGCCAACGTCGAGGTGATCGTCGAGCCGGCTATGACCGGCGGGGACCTTGCCGAGCAGCATCGTCAGGCGCTGGCCTACTGGAGCCGGCTGCCCCACGTTGCGGCCGTTGCCAACGGACGAATCTACGTCATCGACCCCGACACCGTCTCGCGTCTGAGTCCCAGACTCTACCAAGGAATCGAGTCCATCGCGGCTTGCCTTTGGCCCGAGGATGCGGGAGGATAAGCGCGTGCATTCGCTTCTGTCACCCAGAACGTTACTGACCCGGACCACGGCAGCAGTCGTGTTGCTCTTGGTGGTCATGGTCTTGTGCTCTCTCGTGGGCACGCAGAGCATCAACCTCCGCACGGTGATGGCGGGTCCGGGCTCACCGACGGCGCCCAATCCCGACTATGAGATCCTGCTGCACGTACGCATTCCTCGCATCATCCTGGCCGCGATCGTCGGGGCCGCCCTGGCCGGGGCCGGCGTGGTGTTCCAAGCCGTCCTGCGGAATCCCCTGGCCGATCCGTATATCCTGGGCGTATCGAGCGGCGCGGGTCTGGGCGCCATGCTGGCGGTCATCAGCGGAGTCAACTGGACCCTGTGGGGGCGGTCCCCCATTGCGGTTTTTGCCTTCATAGGAGCGCTGGGCACCGTCTGGCTGGTGTGGACGATCGGGCGCATCACGGGCAGGTTCCACGTCACTGGCTTGCTCCTGGCCGGGGTCGTAGTCAACGCCTTCTTCTCGGCCATCATCATGTTCCTCACATCGATTGCCCGGAGCCAGGATGTCTACGCGACCGTCTTCTGGCTGATGGGAAATATGGCGGAGGAAGACCCGTTTGTGCTCTGGGCCAGTGCCGGATGCGTAGCCGCCGGGCTGGTGGCGCTGTTCTTCATCAGCGCGCCGCTAAACGTCATCAGTTTTGGACAGACGGATGCGCAGAGCATGGGCATTCACGTCGAGCGGGTCCAGTTCATCGCCTTGGCGGTCTCGTCGTTCATCACGGCGGTGGCGGTCAGCCTCAGCGGGCTGATCGGTTTTGTCGGGTTGATCGTTCCGCACGCGGTCCGGCTGGTCCTCGGCCCCGACCACCGCCAGTTGCTGCCGCTGAGCAGCATCATGGGGGCGGTGTTCCTGGTCGTGGCCGACACCATCGCCCGTCGGGTGGTCGCGCCGGCCCAGTTGCCGGTCGGCGTCATCACGGCCATGATCGGAGGTCCATTCTTCCTGATCCTGCTGATGCGCTACAATCGGAGGGTATACTGGCTGTCATGACGGCGTGCGTTCAATTGCATGAAGTGACGTTCGCATATCGGCCGGACCTGCCGGTGCTCAGAGGCGTCAGCCTGGCAGTGGAGACCGGGGTGTTCCTGGCGGTGATCGGACCGAACGGAGCCGGCAAGAGCACTTTGATCCGTCTGCTGGCGGGCCTGCTGCAGCCGCAGTCCGGCACGATCTCCATCGGCGGCACAGACATCCGCTCGTACAGCCGGCGTCAACTGGCCACAAAGGTGGCGCTGGTGCAGCAGGAGTTCATCCCTGCGTTTGGGTTCTCCGTCCGCGAAACGGTTCTGATGGCAAGGACCCCCCACTTCAGCCAGTTAGGGTTCGAACGTCAGGAGGACCGCCGCATGGTAGCTGATGCGCTCGCCATGACCGATACCGCGCCATTTGCAGCGCGTCCGTTGGCCGACCTCAGCGGCGGCGAGCGTCAGCGGGTCTTCATCGCCCGCGCCCTGGCGCAAGATACGCCGATCCTCCTGCTCGATGAACCCACCAGCTTCCTGGACTTGAAGCACCAGGTGGCGATCTACGACCTGCTCAAATCGGTGCAGCGGGAACAGGGCCGGACCATCATCGCCATCACGCACGACATCAACCTGGCGGCGCAGTACTGCGACCAGGCGCTCCTGCTGCAACCGTGCTCGGCCGCGCCCGGCACGGGCCGAACTGACCCGTCTGGCGAGCCGGTGGGCCAGTACCGCACAGGGCCGACGAGCGAGGTCCTGAGCCGTGAAGCGATCGAGAACGCCTTCGGGGTCCGCGTTTTCTCGACACCTGTCGGTATTGAGAACGTTTTACTGCCTCTTGGGAAAATGGCCAAGGATGCAGACCGCGCCGTTTCCCGGTAGCTTCAGAGTCTTGCCCATCATCAGATCGAGCGTAAACCTTTTACAAACAAACGGTTATACACACACCATCCCGCTGGATCAGTCGGACGGGGCAACCGATTCGGGTACCGGCCAAAAATGAGGCTTTGCCCAGCGAAGCCTCTGTGGTATAATTGACTTTTCTATAGGTACTGTGCATTTACCCCAGATGAAAGGTAGACGCAGAAGTGGCCCAAGAACGCAAGAAAACGCCGAAGAAAAAAGTCGTGCGCAGCCGTAAGAAGGCAGGGCCTCTCAGCGCCACCGATCTCGAGTACTTCAAGGAATTGCTCCTCCGCAAGAGGAGAGAGATCTTTCAGAACGTCTTCGAGATCGAGGGAGAGACCCTGAAGAAATCGCGACTCGACGCCAGCGGGGACCTGTCCAGCATGCCCATCCACATGGCCGATCTGGGCACCGACAACTACGAGCAGGAGTTCGCGCTCGGCCTGATGGACAGCGAGCGGAGAATCCTGCATGAGATCGATGCCGCCCTCGAACGGATCGCCCAGGGGACCTACGGCATCTGTGAGGGAACAGGCGAGCCTATTCCGCGGGCGCGTCTGGAGGCTCAACCCTGGGCTCGGTACTGCGTCGAGTATGCCAGGATGGTCGAAGAGGGTCGCGTCGAAGGGGGGCTGTGAGTCCGCCGTGTCACACGGATGGACGGCCTCGGGTGACCCGAAAGCACAGGCAGACGCGTCCGAAGATTTGCAGTGGCTCACCGACGGAGTCCCTGGCTTCCGCCGGACTGGCCCTCGGCCGAGCGCGCTTTGAACTGCTTGACCATGGAACAGCAACAACACACCGATGTGGAACATCCCTTGACGGAAGCTCGCATTGCATGCCCGACGTGCAAGCGCCTGTTGCGCGTCCCGGCTGCGGGAGCCGCCGGCCGACCCAGGTTCTTTCCGTTCTGCTCGGAGCGGTGCAAACTGGTTGACCTGAACGCCTGGCTGGACGCCGACTATCGCATCCCCGTTCGACCCGATGAGGAATCCGAAGACGCGCTTTCACGCGGCGAGGCATCGTCCTGACGGCACCGTCCCCAGGCGAAATCGTGTGGACACTGCCGGTGCGAGCCGGTAAGATGACGGGGAAGCACCATATTCCGTCGTACAAAGGCGCTGTGAGACCGAGCTTTTGAAAGGAAGCAAGATGCGCGAGGACAAAGAGCCGGTGCTGCCTCTGGGGAGCTTTCTGTTTCCGCGAATTTTCCAGGCGTTTCGCATGGCCATTCAGCCGACGAAGCTGGCCCTGGCCTTTTTGGCCTTGGCGACCATCTGCCTGACCGGCCGGGTGATGGACATCAGCAAACCGGTCGTCGTGGCCCCCAACGGCATGACGGAACTCGACGAGTACGTCTCCGGATCGCCCCAGGTGGACGAGCACATCCGCCTGTTTGGCGAAACGGGGGAGCGAACCGGCGTGTTCATCACCCTGTGGCATTTCGGCGCCAAGCGGTTCCACTCGGCGGTGCTCGGCATCCCCCGTCGCGACAGCCTGGGCATCTTTGGAGACATCGTGGCGTGCTTCGCCGCCCTGTTGTGGGCGTTCACCTATCATCCCGTCTACAGCGTCATCCTGTTCGCGGTGACACTGGCCGTGATGGCGTTGGCCGGCGGGTCGATCTGCCGAATCGCCGCCCTCCAGTTCGCGCAGGGTGAGAAGCCCGGGCTGGTGGAGGCGGTGCGATTCGGACGTCGGAAGTTCTACAGCTTCCTCGCGGCGCCCGTCGCACCCGTCGCTCTGATGGCCCTGATCGGGCTCTTCATCGTTCTGCTGGGGGTGATCGGCAACATCAAATATGTCGGGCCGCTCTGCATCGGCTTGTTTCTTCCTTTGGCGCTTCTGCCAGCGGCTTTCATCGCCATCATCGCCATCGGCGCCCTGGCGGGATTCAACCTGCTGTTTCCGACGATTGCCTACGAGGACTCCGATTGCTTCGATGCGATGAGCCGCTCGTTCAGCTACGTGTACGCCAGGCCCTGGCGAATGGGCTTCTACACGGTGACTGCCGCCGTCTACGGGGCGGTCTGCTATGAGTTTGTCCGCTTCTTCTCCTTCCTGCTGCTGTGGATCACGCATTTCTTCCTGCGGATCGGCGTCTGGGACGGCAACAAGAACCTGACGGCCATCTGGGCGCAGCCCGATTTCACCGATCTGCTGGGCCGGACGGCCGCTCAGCCCCAAGGCTGGTGGGAATCGGCGGCGGCCTTTCTCATCTACGTGTGGGTCCTGATCGTGGTCGGTCTGATGGTGTCGTACGTCATCAGCTTCTACTTCTCTGCCAATACCATCATCTACGCCCTGATGCGAAACCGGGTGGACAAAACGGCGTTGGAGGAGATCTACCCCAGCGCCGACGACATGGCGGCCGAACCACTCTCGTTCGCCAGGAACCGCCCGTCGCCGGCCCAGAAAGAAGAGGACTCCCGCCAGACGCCGGAAACGTCCGAATAACGGCAGGCGGTGTTTCTCCCGCGTCCCTCGTGGCAACCGTCGGGCCTCGCGAGGACTGAACCGCCCCCTCCATTGTGCCGATGATAAAGTCACGGTCGCTCGCGGACCGCCAATGGTCGGCCCAACGGGTCTCGCGGAGCCACAGAGAACGTCGGAACGGTGCTGGGGAAATATGCCTGAGCCAGGAACAGACAGACCCATAGAAGGCCGGAACGAGGCAAGGTCCGGCTCCCCGGCCCAGGCTCCGAGCCTGCTCCTGACGATCCGCAAACCGCTGATCATCCTGGCCCATATCGCGGCCTTCGCGATCTCGCTGATCTTCGCCTTCCTGGTCGCCAACAACATGCAGTTCAGCCGCCAGTGGTTCGTCGAGCAGTATCCCTTCTTCCTGCTGTTGTCCCTGGCGGTCAAACTGCCCATCTTCGGCCTCTTCCAGCAGTATCGTGGCTGGTGGCGCTACGTCAGCATCGCAGACCTCCTCGGCATTCTCCGGGCCGCCCTGGTCAGCACACTGGTCATCGTCACCATCTGGTTTGCCGTACTGCTCCAGATTCCTGTCATCCGCCAGGCATTACCCCTGGGCATCGCCGCAATCAGCCAGGGCGTCTTCATGGCCGATCTGTTCGGGACCATTCTTCTGCCGGCCGGTCTGCGAATGCTCATCCGGCTCTACCACGAGGAATTCCGCACGACCGAAGGCCGTCTCCTGAAGCGGTTTCTGATCGTCGGCGCGGGCAACGCCGGCGAAGGCCTGCTCCGAGAGATCCTCCGCATGCGCGTCGTGCAATACGACGTGATCGGATTCATCGATGACGACCCCCTCAAACAGGGAACCCGCATCCACGGAATCCCCGTACTCGGAACGGTGGACCAGTTGCCGTGCATCTGCCAGGAGCGGAACATCGAGGAGATCGCCATCGCGATGCCTTCGGCGACCCACCGCCAGCTCCGGCGGGTGATCCAGGTCTGCGAGGGCGCCAAGGTCCGGTTCCGCACAGTGCCTTCCATCACCGACATCGCCTCGGGCAAGCTGCGCGTCAGCCAGATTCGCGACGTGGACATCAACGACCTGCTCGGGCGTGAAGTGGTTCACCTCGATCTTGACATGATCGAGGCCTTCGCGCGGGACAAGACTATTCTCGTCACCGGCGCCGGCGGCTCGATCGGCTCGGAGATGTGCCGCCAGATCTGCCAGTTCCGACCCGCTCGCCTGTTGCTCGTCGAACAGGCGGAGAACCCGCTGTTCTACGTGGAACGCGATCTGCGCAAGGCGTTCCCGCACGTCGCGACCGAACCGATCGTCTGCAACATCACGGACCGCTGCCGGGTGGAGGAGATCTTCGAACAGTATCAGCCGGCCGTGGTCATCCACGCGGCCGCGCACAAGCACGTCCCTCTGATGGAGCTCAATCCGGGCGAAGCCATCAAGAACAACGTGGTCGGCACGAAGGTCGTCGCAGACGCCTCCGACCGGCATGGAGCCACCCACTTCGTCATGATCAGCACGGACAAGGCGGTCAATCCGACGAGCATCATGGGCTCCTCGAAGCGCCTGGCGGAGATGTACGTCCAGGACTTGAGCCGTACGAGCAAGACGTACTTCATCACCGTGCGATTCGGCAACGTCCTGGCCTCGGAAGGTTCCGTCGTGCCGATCTTCCGCAAGCAGATCGCCGAAGGCGGGCCCGTCACGGTGACGCACCCGGAGATGAAACGTTACTTCATGACGATTCCCGAGGCCAGCCAACTGGTGCTCCAGGCGGCCGGCATGGGCCAGGGCGGCGAGATCTTCGTCCTCGACATGGGCGATCCGGTCAAGATCGTCGACTTGGCCAAGGAGCTGATTACCCTCAGCGGGTTCCGGCCGGGACTGGACATCGACATCGTGTTCACCGGCCTGCGCCCCGGCGAGAAGCTCTTCGAAGAGCTGCGCATCGAGGGAGAAGACATGCAGCGGACGCGCCACCCCAAAATCAGCGTCTGGCGGAACATCCCGATGGACCGCGATCGCCTGCGGGCCGGTATCGACCGTCTTGTCGCGCTCGCGTCCCAGCCGCCTCAGGATCACGACGCCATCGCCGCCGCAATCAAGAACCTCGTCCCCGAATACACCATCGGCGCCACTGTCCCGACATGGCGCAAGGAAAGGGCCGCCCGATGAGCGGCCCTGCTTGTTCTTCCAGATGACTGACAGCGGTATCGAAAGGCGCGGCCTCGGCCGCATCCTTCGCTGCTTCGGCTCGTCGCCCTGCGGCTATTCGTGCTGCTCCTCATAAGGGGCGTACGCGTCCTTGCCGAACTCGTCGCGCGGGTGGGCGTGGTCGTAGACCTCTTTGAGCTTCCGCGTGGTCAGGTGCGTGTACACCTGCGTCGTCGAAAGCGACTGATGGCCCAGCAGTTCCTGGACGCTCCGCAGGTCCGCGCCGTTGTTGAGCATGTGCGTCGCAAAGCTGTGCCGCAGCGTGTGCGGACTGATGTTCGGATCCAGACCCGCCATCTTCAGGTACTTGTCCATCTTACGCCGCACGCTGCGGGTGCTCAGACGCTGCCCGTGCTTGTTGACGAACAGCACCTTCGTGTCGAAGTGGGAATTGCTCTGGGCCCGCTTGTTGCGGAACTCCATGTAGTGCTGAATCGCCTGGAGCGCCGATGAGCTGATCGGGGCAATCCGCTCCTTCTTGCCTTTCCCGCGAATGTGGATGATCTCGCCGAGGAAATCGACGTCCTCCATGTTCAGCGCGACCAGCTCACTGACGCGGATCCCCGTGCTGTACAGCGTCTCAAGGATCGCCCGGTCCCGGGCACCCAGCCATGTCTCGGTCGGCGGAGTCTCCAGCAGGCGCTTGATCTCTTCGTACTCGAGGAAGCGAGGGAGCTTCTTGTCCTGCTTCGGGGTGCGGACCGCCGTCAGCGGATTCGAGCTGCGCCGGTTCGTCTTGACGAGATACTTGTAGAAGCTTCGCAGCGTCGCCAGCTTGCGGGCAATCGTCGCCTTCGAGTACGCCTTGTCGTTGAGGTGGGCCAGATAGGATCGCGCCTCGTTGACATCGGCGGCCAGCAGGAGCTGGTCGACGCTCTGCTCGGTCTGCACGGCGACCGCCGTGGCGGCGCCCCCTTGATGCGGCTCCAACGAGCCGGTCTCCTCGTGGGAGGCGTCCCCGTCGCAGGTCTGCAACAGAAAATCCCCGAACTGCGCGAGGTCGGCACCATAGCACTTCGCAGTGTGTTCCGAGAACCGCTTTTCGAACTTGAGATAGTTCAGAAACTGCTCGACTATCGCGTTGCCATCTTGCATAGTCCACCTGCCCACTTCATCTATCGGCATCATCGATCACCTACTTGTTCCCGTCCTATTCCTGCGAGCACGTTCTCTACACAAGAGCGTGCCGTTCGATTCAATGTACCATGGTGACATCGGAGTCATCCGCGAGGAGCCCCTCGGCCCGGCCGATCAACATCTGGCTCAATTTGAAACTGAGGACCGCCGCATCGAACCAGTCGAAACCGGTCCGATGGTCTTTCACCTGGTCGATCAAGGCGTCGAGGAGTTCGTCCTCCCGTCCCTGCTCGTATCGAAAGATGAACTTCTCGGACCCTTTGTTCAGCACCAGTTGCCGCTGCAAACGTTTCATACCGAGCACCTCGTTGCGCTGCGTCGCAGCCGGATCGGACCTGACGCCGCCCGACCACCCCTCCAAGGCCCCGACCGTTACGTCCGGTTCATCGGACCTTTCTGAGACGCCACAGACATTTATCGGCCAATTGCCTGTCGCTCTTTACAAAAACTGCGCGTGAATATCGGGCATTCGGTATCCCGTGCCGCAGGATGAGCATTCCGACATGAGCGCCGAAGGGCGCCGGCGGGGAGCGTTTCCGTCAGTCCGGCCGCGTGCAGTAGTAGGTGACGCCGCCCTGGCGTTCCGAGAGGATCGCCTTCTCTGACAGCAGTTGGGTGATGTGCTTGACCGCCTCGTTACGAGTGATCCCGATCCCCGCACAGATGTCTTCGAGAGAACAAGGCCGCCGTTTCAGCATTGATAAGACGTCCGCGCATGTGCGCAACATGTGCCGGTCGGTACGGGCCTCCGGAGCAGCCCCCACCACCTCGCAGTGGCCCCCGATCTGCCGGGCAATGGCCTCCAGACGCTCGCGGGCCATCGCCTCGATTCCCGGCTCGGCAGCCGGGCGCACAGCACTGTTAAGCTGGACCCGATCCGGCCGGATGCGTTCGACGTGTTGCCTGATCTTCTCAATCTGTTCGGGGCCGGTGTTCACCCCCTCCACGAGAAAAACCTCCAGCCAGATCTGCCGAGGGAATTCATGGCGAAACTGGACCAGGCCCGAAACCAGCTTTTCAATGCTGATATCAGGGGCCGGGCGGTTCACCCGGCGGAAGGTCTCGGCATCCGCCGCATCCAGCGAAGGGATAACAAGGTCCGCCTTGGCGCATTCGGCCCGCACGTCCGGCCGGTAAAGCAGAGTGCCGTTGGTGATGATCGCTACGGGAGTGCTCGTGATCGCACGAATGCCATCGATCAGAGGCCCCAGTTGCGAGTTGAGGGTGGGTTCACCCGATCCGCCGATCGTGATGTAGTCTGCCTCGATGCCGGCGGCGAGCTTGCTCTTAAGCTCGTCGAGCACCGCCTGCACGTCGAAGAACTTGCGGCGGACCGTGCTCTTTTCCGTGGTCCTTCCGATCTGGCAGTAGACGCAATCCAGCGTGCAGACCTTGGCAGGCACGATATCGATGCCCAGACTGCGGCCGAGGCGGCGGGAGGGGACGGGGCCATAGATATAGCCGACCGGGTTGACGTCTGGCTCAGTCATGAAGAATCCTGTGGATGCTCGAACAGACCCGGATCAGCCCCTCCAGCCAGTCCAAAGGCAGGATGGAGGCGGCGTCCGACTTGGCCTTGTCCGGCGTGGGGTGGACTTCGAGAAACAGGCCGTTGGCGCCGGCCGCCACGGCCGCCCGCGCCAGAATCGGCGCCATCTCGCGCCGGCCTCCGCTGGCCGTGCCCAGACCGCCGGGCTGCTGGGTGCTGTGTGTGGCATCGAAAACGACAGGACAACCCAAGCGCTTCATGCCCTCGATGGCGGTCATATCGTTGACCAGGCGGTTGTACCCGAAAAACGTCCCCCGCTCGGTCAGCAGGATGCGGTCATTCCGGCAGGCGCGTATCTTCTCGACGACGTTGGCCATTTCATCGGGGGAGAGGAACTGGCCCTTCTTGACGTTGACCGGCTTGCCCGTCTCGGCGCAGGCACAGAGCAGATCCGTCTGGCGGCACAGAAACGCCGGAACCTGCACGCAGTCCACCACAGCGCCCACCGCCGCCGCCTGCCCGGGCTCGTGCACGTCCGTCATCACCGGCAGACCACTCGCCGTGCGCACCTGCTCCAAAATTCGCAAGCCCTCTTCCAGTCCCGGCCCACGAAAGCTCGATATGCTGCTGCGGTTGGCCTTGTCAAAGCTCGCTTTGAAGACAATCCCCACGCCGGTACGGTGCGAGATCTGCAAAAGCCGCTCGGCGATTTCGAGGCACCCTTCCAGACTCTCGATCACACACGGCCCGGCCATTGCGAACAGCGGCTCATCCAGACCGACCCGGATATTTCCAATGTCAAATTTCATCTGAGACTTCCACTCATAAGGCTTTGCGTTTGGCCGCATGATATCCGGCGGTACAGCACATGGCAAGATCGCGTCCTCAACGGAACGATCTGGCGATGCGGCTGCGAATGCCGGCCGGCTTGGCGCCCGGCGGAACCATGCACTGCACCGCTCCCGGCACCACCTCGATGTGTACGGGCAGCGAGGGGCCAGGGTCGCCGTCCATCTCCGTCCTGAATCCCCTGGCCGGTGAGCTGATCGCAATGTGCCTGCCCTGCCGATAGATCACGTCGTGGCAGTCTGCGTGGCGTTTCAGCACCGTCAGCACGGAATGCTTGACCAGATGAACTCGACCGGCGCAGCGGTAGATGCAGACGTCCAACAGGCCGTCGCCGAAATCCGCATGGCGCAGGATCTGAAGCCCGATCGCGTATCGTGAGATGTTGCCCACGAACACCATGCCCGGCCCGTCGAAGACCTCTTGCCCGTCCACCACCACCATCACCGGCTCGAACCGGTGGTTCCAGAAGGTTCGCCAAAGAGGATACACATAGTCGAATTGATTGATGTGTCCGGTGCGGTGCCGGCTGACCAGATCGACGACGTCCCCATCGAACCCGAAGCCGACGATGGAAGCGAAGCACCGGCCGTTGGCGGTGCCCACGTCGAGCGGACGCGTGACGCCGCCCTCAAACGCGCGGACGAGGGTCCCCAGGCGTCCGTCGAAACCGAGTTCGTTGGCCAGAAGGTTCTCCGTACCGCACGGAACGACCAGCAGCGGTTTGACGCTGCCCTCCAGGCCATGGGCCACCTCCCGGACCGTCCCGTCTCCGCCGGCGACCACCACCAGAGCGCAGTCCGGATCGACCGCGGCGTCCGTCGCCAGTTCGCAGGCGTGCTCGAGTGACGTGGTCGTGCCCGCGCGCACCTCGTACCGGCGGTCCGTCAGATAGCGATGGAAGCGTCGGCAGGTGAACTTGCCGCTGCTGGCACCCGACTTGGGATTGACGATGTACTGAATGTAGCCGTCGGATGGCTTCATACCGGCTCGGACCGTTGCCTCACAGAAATACCTCCCTCCGCGTCGATTCCAGACGAGACAACGCCGCGTCGATCAGCGACGCATAACTGTCGGCAACGTGAGGAGCATCTGTCAACGCCAGCGCCTTCTGCACGCTCTGGATGACCCGCGAATCGGGACCTTCGATCTCGACGAACGTGCCGATCAGCGGCAGCGTGTCCAGCGCGATCGAGCATTCCTTCAGCGTCCACTCCCGGCGTCTCTTGTTGAACGCCAGAGCCCGCCGGTATCCCAGCGCCTCCAGCAGGGCTTCGGCCGCCTGCGCTTCGCCGACATCGAGGTTCACCTCCCGGCGTTTCTTGAAGTCGTCGACCTGCTTGGGCCCCTTGTACGTCAGAACCAGACGCTCGCCGGCCCCTGTCGTTTCCACCCGCAGCCGAAGACACTGATCCGTCCGCGTCAACTCCGCGTCGGAGGTATCGAAGTAGGAATCGGTCTGGACCGTCTCCGAAACGAACGCGGCACCCTGCGATCGCAGGCGTTCCTCGACGCATTCGAACGAAGGCACCCTCAGTTTCGCTTCGATCTCCAGGTACATCGCGCTCCTCGAAGGCGATCAGACCACGATATTGACCAATCGCGATTTGATGACGATGACCTTCTTCGGGGTCTTGCCGGCCAGGGCTTCAACGACGCGGTCACAGCCCAGGGCCTTGGCCTTGATGTCCTCGTCCCCGGCCTCAGCCGGGACAACGATGCGGTCTCTGATCTTGCCGTTGACCTGAACCGCCAGCTCGATTTCACTCTCCTTGATGAGGTCTGTCTCGTACGCGGGCCAAGGTTCATAGGCCAGGCTCTGGGCATGTCCCAGCCGCTGCCAGAGTTCCTCGGCAATGTGCGGCGCAAAGGGCGCCAGCACCAGCACCAGCGATTCCAGGACCGACTTCGGACGCACCTCCAGTCGCCCCAGATGATTGACGAGGATCATCATGGCGCTGATGGCGGTGTTGAAGCCGAACGACTCGATGTCGTCACCCACCTTCTTGATCGTCTGGTGCAAGAGGCGAAGCGTCTCTTCCTCGGGCGGAACCTGGCGAACGCTCACCGAAAGCCGGCCGGTCTCTTCGTCGACGACCAGCCGCCAGGTCTTCTGGAGGAATCGGTGCACGCCCTGCACGCCCTGCATGCTCCACGGCTTCATCGCCTCCAGCGGCCCCATGAACATCTCATACAGCCGCATCGAATCGGCGCCATAGTCTGTCACGACCTGGTCAGGGTTCACCACGTTGCCGCGCGACTTGCTCATCTTCTGCCCGTCTTCGCCCAGGATCATCCCCTGGTTGACCAGCTTCTTGAACGGTTCCTTCGTGCTGACGTAACCGAGGTCGTAGAGGAATTTGTGCCAGAAGCGCGAGTAGAGCAGGTGCAGCACCGCGTGCTCGGCGCCGCCGATGTACAGATCGACCGGCATCCAGTATCTCTCTTTCGCCGGGTCCCAGCCGCGCTCGGAGTTGCGCGGGTCAAGATAGCGCAGGTAATACCAGCAGCTCCCCGCCCACTGGGGCATCGTGTTCGTCTCCCGCCGGGCGGCGCGCCCATCGGGAAGCGTGACATTCACCCAGTCCGTCGCCTTGGCCAGAGGCGGCTCGCCCGTCCCCAGCGGCTTGTAGTCGTCCAGATCGGGCAGGCGCAGCGGCAATTCGCTCTCCGCAAGGCCCGTGATCTGCCCGTCCGGCAGGTGCAGGATGGGGAACGGCTCGCCCCAGTATCGCTGCCGGCTGAACAGCCAGTCGCGCAGCTTGTAGTTGACCGCCCGTTTGCCCAGACCTCGTTCGGCCAACCAGGCGGTGATCTTCTCCTTGAATTCCGGCGTCGGCAGTCCGTCGAACGGCCCGCTGTGGATCGCCGTGCCGTCCCCGGTAAAGCACAGCTCGCCCCGCGCGACCCGCTCGGCGTCTTCGCGGCTCGGCGGCTGCACCACCTGGATGATCGGCAGCTCAAACTTCGTGGCAAACTCGAAGTCACGATCGTCGTGCGCGGGCACCGCCATGATCGCGCCGGTCCCGTAGCTGATCAACACATAGTCGCTGATCCAGATCGGAATCTTCGTCTCGTTGACCGGATTGACCGCATACGCGCCGGTGAACACGCCCGTCTTGTCCTTGGCCAGATCGGTGCGGTCGAGGTCGCTCTTTCGCGCCGCCGCCTCGCAGTACGCCTTGACCGCCGTTCTTTGCCCATCGGTGGTGATCGCATCCACCAGCGGGTGCTCCGGCGCCACCACCATGTAGGTGGCCCCGAAAAGCGTGTCGGGCCGGGTCGTGAAGACCCACAGGTTGTCGTCCCGTCCGTCGATCCGGAAGCAGACTTCCGCGCCGACGCTGCGTCCGATCCAGTCCACCTGGAGCTTCTTGATCGACTCGGACCAATCGACCTCCTTCAGATCGTCGAGCAGCCGCTCGGCGTATCTGGTGATGCGCAGCATCCACTGCCGCATCGGCCTGCGAATCACGGGATGGCCCCCCCGCTCGCTGACGCCGCCGACAACTTCCTCATTGGCCAGAACCGTCCCCAGCGCCGGACACCAGTTCACCGGCACATCCGCCTGGTACGCCAGGCGGCGGTCGTCGATATACCGGCGTCTCTGCTCTTCGCTGAGCCCCTCGGGAATCGGCAGTTCCTCGATCGGCCGGGCTTTCTGCGCGGTCTCATCGAAGAAGCAGTTGAACAGCTTCAGGAAAATCCACTGCGTCCAGTGGTAATACTCGGGGTCCGTCGTGGCGATCTCCCGGGCCCAGTCGTAGCTGAACCCGAGCGCCTTGGTCTGCCGCTTCATGTTGGCGATGTTCTGGTTGGTGGTTTCCTCGGGGTGGGTTCCGGTCTTGATCGCGTGCTGCTCGGCGGGCAGACCGAAGGCATCCCACCCGAACGGGTGCAGGACGTTGAAGCCCTTCATCCGCTTGTAGCGGGCCACGATGTCCGTCGCGGTGTAGCCTTCCGGATGCCCCACGTGCAGCCCCTGTCCGCTCGGATAGGGGAACATGTCCAGGACGTAGTATTTCGGCTTCGAGGCGTCACAGTCGACCGCCCTGAAGCTCTTGTGCTCGTCCCAGTACGCCTGCCACTTCCGTTCGATCTGCCCGAAATCGTACGTACCTTCTGTCGCACCCATCAATCCAGCAACCTTTCTCAGACCCCAGTTCTGCCACCTTCCGGCCTGGCCGCACGCATCGCGGCCCGCCGCAGGCGCAGCCGTCCGCCCCCCCCTGCCGGCCGAACGAGGTACTATACCGCATTTGGCCGGCCCTTTGTAGCGAAACTTGCCAAGTGTCAGAAGGGTGCTGTGCACGCTCTTGGGTATCGCCACTGGTGAGTCGTTGAAGCGTCTGGGTGGCAGCCAAACGCGGGATGCCATGAAGGCTACGAGCCTGCGAGCGCAAGGCACGCTCAGCAGGAAGGTCATAGGACACGCTGCCAAGCCCTACTGCTCGGGCGTCTCCGCCGGGACGATCGCAAACGGTCTGTCACTGGTGTCGTAGGCCGACAGTTGCGTCGCGCTGGAAACGCGGACCAGACACTGCTCCGAATCCACCGGCGGGACCGTCCAGTCGTAGAGACCGCTGTTGCCGACGTTGGGCGGGAAGACCGCCATCCAACTGGCGCCCCCGTCGAACGAGAACTCGATCAGGACTTGCTCGATGGCCTCATCGCTTTCCCACTGAATCGGCGTCACGCTGCCCGCCACCAGGAACTCGCCCCCGTTGGGATCGACCAGCGAAATCGACGCCGCAACCGGCTCGACCACGCGGAGATCGGCAAGGTCCTGTGAACCCCATCGATTCGGAGAGCCGAACGTGCTGAAATCAGAGGCGTCGTCGTAGTCCGTGGAGTACGGCGTAATGGTGTCGTCGGGGTCCTCTTCCAGGCGGAAGATCTCCGTGTCGCCGACGCCGCTGGTCGGACTGATGCCTTCCCCGGCCGGACCGAACACGATGGCCCCGGCCGCATTGCGGATCCGCAACTGCCAGTTGCTGCTGCTGACCGGAAACGACGAAGCCTCGATGTACAAGCCGTCCGCGCCGTCCTTGGCCTGCACGTTGATCCACCAGTCGCCGGCCTCCGGGTTGTAGCTGATATCACTCGGCACATCCTCGGCCACCGTGATGATCGTTCCGCTGCGCAGGTCCGACCAGATCGCATGCTGCGTCAGGTCGAGCGTCTCATCCAGCATGCCGCCTTCGAGCATATCCAAATGCCAGCCCCGCATGTCGAGATGATCCTTGATCACGACGAGCTCGAACCAGTCCCCCCCGTTGCCCTGAACCCGTCCGAAGTAGCTGTCGGCAGCCCTGCCGCCGTCCAGATCGGCCGCCGAGTCACCGCCGTTGAGAAACTCAAGGTTATCCACCGCGTTGTATTCGTTCAGGATAATGTCCGCGCCCCAGGCAGTTGCCGACATCAGGACCAGCCCAACCACGACTGCCGCCACTCTGCACATACTCATGACTCCACCCTTTCCTTGTTCTGGACACAAAAATCACCACAGGCCGTGTCGCCCTGCGCCACCGCCGCTACAATGTCGATTCCGGGTCAGTCGCTCGTTCGGCCGCTGCGCTCAGTTGCTCACGGCTGCCTCGGTCCGCGCCACGGGAACGGCTCCGGCCCGGAGTTCCCACATGCCGTCCGGACGCACCTCCAGGACTTCCGTGTCCCGGTAGAAGCTCAGCGTGGCGTTTGCGTAGTCCGTCAGCGCATCGGCCGCCTCGTTCCTGGCGTCGTACAGATGCTCCAGCGCCGTGAGCACTCGTCGACTGCTCACCCGCGCATACGAGAGCAACTCAAACGTGCTCTCCACGCGCCGTTCCGCCAGACGCACCCCTTCGGACAGGATCTGATACCGCTGCGCCGCTTCCAGCAGCTTGCGATGGGCCTCACGGACCTCCATGCGGATGGTGTCGGCCGTCTGGTCGTATTCCCGCAGTCGCTGATTCAGCGTGACCAGAGCCCTGGCGTACACATCCTGCTCGGCCACACGGTCCAGGGGCAGATCGAGCGTGGCGCCCGCCGCCACATTCCGCTCACCGTCCGTGCGCGTCTCGGCGCTGGCGAAGATGTTCAGGCCGGGACGCAAAGCGTCCTTGGCGACAAAGACCGCCCGCTGGGCGTCGATCACCGCATCGGCGCTGTTGGTCAAATCGAGACGTTGGATCAGCGCCGTCTCGATGGCTTCATTCAGGGAAATGTCGGGATCGGGAATCCCCTGGGTCTTCCAGGCCTCGAAGACCTGGACATCCAGATCGAACTCCATGGTGGGCGGCACCCCCATCGTGATCTTCAGGAGGTCGAGCCATCGCTCATATTCCTTTTGCGCCAGGATCTGAGCATCCCGCGCCCGCAGAATCTCCTGACGAACCTGGGCCAGTTCCTCGTCCGACAGGCGTCCGGCGGCGACCAACGGCTCCACGCGCGTTTCCAACATCTGGAGGGACTCGACGTAGCGGGCCGCGTTCTCCGCCATGTCCCGCAATTCCAGGGCCTCATGGTACAGGGTGACGACGGAGACGATGGTGAGCTTCCGGAAACGGCAGAGGGTGCGGATCTGGTACAAGGCGCTGCGCTCCGCCTGGGTCAACGGCTCGCGGACGACGCGTGGGTCGCTGCCCCGCAGCAGAGGCTGAACCACACTGGCGCCGAACGTGCCCGTCCACCCGTGCCTTCCCAGCCCGATGAGGATATCCGCCCATCGCGCGCCGACCGTGCTTCCGATGGCCGTCCCCGTCGTCAGGAGGCGATTGAAGCCGAGATTCGGCTCCACGACCACCCGTTCGTTCATGCCGTCGTTGGAGTAGAGCGCCGTGCCGCCCCCGAACAACTGCGTCTCGTAGGAATGACGGATCAGGCGCATGTCCAGCGTCATCGTGTACAGCAACTCTTTCTGGAGGTGGTAATCGCGATTGCGCGCCAGGGCGATGGTTGCCGCCTGCGGAATTGTGAGAATCCCCGTGTCCGAGACGCTCTTCTCGATCTGCTCGACCTGGTCGATGTCGATGTCGTTGGGTGAGGGAGTCGCGCCCGTGATCCGGTAGTTCGCCTGACGCCCGAATTCGGGCTCCCATCGGCTGTCCACGAAGCTGTAGACTTTCTCGTCGGCATCGTGTTTGTAGCTCTTCGGACCGCAACCGACCAGGAGAACAAGACATGCGATGCACGGAATGCTTCGTGCCATCCAGTATCGGTTGTGCGATGCGATTGTCACTGCTCCATCCGCCTTTACCCTGTCGACGGCGCCCGCCGGCGCCGACAAGAGGACTGCACGGGCGTTACAGCCCGCTGATGCCGACGACCTCGCCGGAAACCACAGACAGGCCCGCAGGAATGCCGATCAGCACGGGCCGTCCCCACTGGGGAACGTTCGGATTGACCCACAGACGCTGCGGCATCAGCTCGATGACCGGGCCGATCCGCAGCACCCGAGACTCCGCGATCTGCGCGGGATCTCTGGCCTTGACCAATTTTACCGTCATCTGGTCTTTCAGAAGCCGCAGTTGGGCCTCGTTGACATAGGCAACGATCTCGGTCGGCTCCACCTCCGCCACAGCCAGTATGGGATCGCCGGCTGGAATCACCTCTCCGGCACGCCGCACCGTCTGCTCGCCCGGCCTCTGCTGGAGAGCGTCGTTGGCCCGCCCATGAACGGCGATCACCACGCCGTCAATCGGAGACGTGAGCTCCACATTCCGGCGCGTTTCCAGAGCCGTCAATTGAGCCAGCAAGCCTTTCATCAGTTCCTCTTGAACCGTGATTTCCTTGCGAATCGCCTCCAGGGCATGATCGACGCTCGGCTCCGGCAGACCCTGCTGGCTGAAAAGGTCACGCCGTTCTTCGGCCTTTCGCAGGTCTTCCCGCGCCTGCTCCAAGAGCTGCTCGTTTTCCCGTACCTTGCTCTCGAGGGTCTTGTACTGAATCCTCGCCTTGTCCACCTCGTAGGGGGCAATCGCCTCCTTGCTCAGCAGATCCTCCAGGATCTTCACCTCTACGCCCAGGTCCTCCAGGGTTCCTCGGTCGAACGCGGTGGTCGCCTGCAACTCCAGAATGCGCAGTCGCGTGTTCTCGACGTCGGCCGCGAATCGCCGTTCGTTGTCGGCTCGGTCGATCTTCAGGCCCGCCACGTCGGTCTCCAACTGGTCCTGTGTGGGAATCAGCAGCGACGCCAGACGTTCGGCCTCGGCGGCGGCCACCGCCAGTTGGGCCCGGAGTTCCGCTTCCAGCGTCTGCTCGTTGTCGAGCAGGCTGTCCACGATCGCCAGCGTCTGGCCCGCCTTGACCGGCTCGAACAGATCGACGGAGATGCTGCGGATGCGCCCGGTGCAGTTCATGGCGATCTGGCGGACCTGACCCTGGGCGATCCCGACGACCTGGAAGCGTTCAACCCGCTGATAGAACAGCCACACCACCGCGCCGACTGCCGTCAGCCAGACGGTCGCCGGCAGTACGTGCCGCAGCAGATAGCGTTTGCGGATATGATCGTTTCCGGGGCGTTTGGTCTTCATGTCGCGGCTAAACCTCGAGCAGCTGCTCCTGCATGGTCAGACTGATGTTTTCGATTCCCTCGACGCGCTCGAGTTCCGAGATCAATTCCTCATTCCGGGCGGCATTGCGAATCATCAACTGATACGCATAGTCGGCCGGTCCGCCGAAACCGGAGTCCTGCACGGAAATCAGCGTGTAGTTCCCGCAGAAACGACGCAGAACCGTCGTGATCGGATGGTCCGGCCCGATCGATCCGCGCAGGCTGAATCGCAGGAATCCGTTGTGCGGCTCATGGGCGCCAAAGTCCGCGAAGTACAGATAGATGATGATCAGGCACAACACAACCGTCCCGATGATGGCGGTGGCATACCGGTGCGAGCCGGCCGCCATGCCGACCACCAGCGAACAGAAAATGAACGAGATGTCGCGCGTGTCCTTCAGGACATTGCGAAAACGGATGATCGCCAGCGCGCCCATCAGGCCGACTGCCGTGATGATGTTGTTGCCGATCACCGCCATGACCATGGCGACCACTACCGTGATCACGATCAGCGACTGCACGTACGAACGGGAGTAGGACAGGCCGCTGTGCGTGGCATAGTAGACCCACGCGATCACCTGACCGAGCACGAACGCCAGCAGCAGGCTCAGCAGCACGCTCTGCGGGTTGAACGGACCGCCCATCGGCGTCTCTTCCATCAGTTGCCACAGTCTATCCATGCCACCCGTTC
>CAZNSM010000030.1:0-8220 GCA_964575615.1 uncultured Pirellulales bacterium
CTGTACATGGCGGCCACGGAGCTTGCCGTGAGCGTTGTCTGCATTCCCGAGGTCGTCTCGGCCCTTAACCGGCGCGTACGCGAACAGGATCTCTCGCGCCGGCAGTATGAAACAGCGAAGGACAACGTGTTTGAGGATGCCCGCGACGCCGATGTTGTCAACCTCACGCCGGAGGCGATAGCGACTTGCACGACCATCCTGGAAAAGAGCCCGGTCCGTGCCATGGACGCATTGCACATTGCCTGCGCCCTCCAGTGGGGAGCCGAGCTATTCGTCTCGGCCGACCAGAGGCAGGTTTCAGCAGCCAGGAAGGCCGGTCTGCGGACGAAGCTCGTCTGAAGCGGTTTTGAAGGCCGCAATCGCACCGCCCCCCGCCTCGCGATGAGAGCCCTTCCATTTGTGCGAATTCGCACAATTTGCCCGGTTCCGGCGTAGGGGAAGAAATTCTTGACAGGGTGGGGGCATGCCACTACAGTGGCCCTCTCAAATGCGCAGGCTCCCGCCGGGGGAGTATCGAGATCACGAAGAAGACCCGTTCAGAGAGGTCAGAACAAGGCTAAAAGGAGAAAGACCGATGGCAACAAAGGTAGGAATCAACGGTTTCGGGCGGATCGGCAGAGCGGTCGCACGGATCATCATGCAGCGCAAAGGCGAGCTGGAATTGGTGGCTATCAACGACCTGTCCGATGCCAAGAGCCTTGCCCATCTGTTCAAATACGACACCGTCATGGGCCGCTGGAAGGGCACCGTCCAGGCCAAAGACGACGCGCTGGTGATTGACGGCAAGGAGATCAAGGTCCTGGCGGTGAAGAACCCGGCCGAGCTGCCCTGGAAGGCCATGGGCGTCAAGGTCGTGCTCGAATCGACCGGCATCTTCCGCAGCGCCGAGTCGCCCAAGGGCGGCTACGCCGACCACCTCAAGGCCGGAGCGAGCAAGGTCCTGCTCAGCGTGCCCGCCAAGGACAATATCGACGCCACCGTCGTGCTGGGCGTCAACGACAAGATTCTGACCAAGGACGTCAAGTGCGTCTCCAACGCCAGTTGCACCACGAACTGCCTGGCGCCGGTCGCCAAGGTGCTCAACGACACGTTCGGCATCGAGAAGGGCCTGATGACCACGATCCACGCCTACACCAACGACCAGCGCGTGGCGGACATGATCCACAGCGATCTGCGTCGGGCCCGCGCTGCGGCGGCCAACATCATCCCGACGAGCACCGGCGCCGCCAAGGCCATCGGCCAGGTGATCCCGGAACTCGACGGCAAGCTGCACGGTTTCGCCCTGCGCGTCCCGGTGCCCGTGGGCAGCGTGGTCGATCTGGTGGTGGAAGTCAAGAAGGAGGCGACGGTTGACGCCATCAATGCGGCGATGAAGAAGGCGGCCGAAGGCCCGATGAAGGGCGTTCTGGCCTACTGCGACGAGCCGATCGTCAGCAGCGACATCGTGAACGATCCCCATTCGAGCATCTTCGACGCCCTTTCGACGATGGTCAAAGGCAACATGGTCAAGGTCGTGAGCTGGTACGACAATGAGTGGGGCTACTCAAACCGCAGCGTCGACCTGATGGAAAAGATGGCGAAGCTGTAATCGGCCCGGCCGATCCGAAACGGAAACATCGAAATCCGAAACAGACACAAAGACTCGAACGCTCGAATCTCGCGATGGTGTGGGACCTTCGGATTGGAGTCGTTGGCGTTTGTTTCGGATTTCGTCTTTTGTGTCTCGATATGCAGTGAGGATGCTCGTCCATGGACAACAAGCAACTGGAACAGACCCTGGTGCTGATCAAGCCGGACGCCCTGAAGAACTCCGTCACCGGCTTTATTCTGTCTCAACTGTCCGAATTTCACACCGGGTCGCGTTTTGCCGCCGCCAAGATCGTCAACGTCCATCGGCTTCTGGCCGAAGAACACTATGCCGAGCACCGCGGCAAGGGGTTTTATCCCGCCCTGCTCGACTACATCATGGGCGTGGTCCACTACCCGGTGGATGTCTGGAAGCGGCGGGTCATCGCCATCGTCTACCTTGGCCCGAACGTGCTGAAAACCGTGCGGGACATGGCCGGACCGACCAATCCGCACAAGGCCCGCGAAGAAAGGCCGGGTTGCCTCCGGGCCCTCGGGACGGTCGTGCCGATCCTCGACGCCCAAGGCAAGAAGATCGACGACCGCATGGACAACCTGATCCACGCCTCGGCCACCCACGAGGACGCCGAACGGGAGATCAAGCTCTGGTTCCTGCCCCACGACATCCCGCCCCTGATGCGCGCCTATCCCACGGAAGTGTGCCAGACCCACTATTACTTCAAGGACGACCGGCTCTTCAACACCTATGAGCCGGAAAGCGTCTTCCTGCTGGCCCCGGGCGACGTGGTCTGGAAGTCGGACCTCGAAATCCTCCGGCGGCACGCCGACGGCAAGCCCTCGGGCGGACAGTTGAACAAGGTCGTGGCCAAGTATCTGATCAACCGAACGGCACAAGAGTAGCAGAATCGCCACGAGGGACAAGCCGGCCGAGGGCTTGGGCGGCCCCCGCCACCGTCCTGGAAAGAGACTTGACAGCTCCGGCCGCGAGACATAGTGTTTCACTTCGATCTACGCCGGGATGACCCTGTAATCGGTCCCGACGACTATCGGGACGATCGATCGACGAAACCGCATAGAATGGACTTGTTTTGGACTGGACTATGGCTAAGAAAACGGTAGCTGACATCAACGTAAAGGGCAAAAAAGTGCTCATGCGGTGTGATTTCAACGTGCCGCTGGACGACAAGTGCAACATCACCAGCGACGACCGCATCGTCAAGGCGTTGCCTACGATCCAGCACATTCTTAAGAAGGGTGGGGCCCTGATCCTGATGAGCCACCTGGGCCGGCCGAAGGGGGTGCCGGAGGACGTATTCTCGCTAAAACCTGTAGCCAAAAGGCTTTCCGAGCTTCTGGGCCAGGAGGTGGTGTTCGCGACCGACTGCGTCGGGCCGGACGCCAAGACGAAGGCCAAGGCCCTCAAGGCCGGCCAGTGCCTGCTGCTTGAGAACGTTCGCTTCTACAAGGAAGAGACGATCAAGGACAAGGCCGCCAAGGAGGACGCCCAGTTGCGCCAGGCCAAGGACAACTTCGCCAAAGAACTGGCGTCGATGGCCGATGTTTACGTCGACGACGCCTTCGGGACCGCCCACCGCGACAACGCATCCATGTACACGGTTCCGATGGTCATGGCGGGCAAGCCCCGCGTCATCGGCTTCCTGATCGAGAAGGAATTGCAGTTCCTCGGCGACACGCTGAAGAACCCCGAACGGCCGTTCGTCGCCATCCTCGGCGGCGCCAAGGTCTCCGACAAGATCGGCGTCATCGAGAACCTCACCAGCAAGGTCAACGCCATCGTCATCGGCGGCGCCATGGCCTACACGTTCTTGAAATCGCAGGGCAAGCAGGTGGGCAACAGCCTGTGCGAGGACGACTTCCTCGACAAGGCGACGCAACTGCTGGAGCAGGCGAAGGAGGCCGGTTGCGAGGTCGTCCTGCCGGTCGATTCCGTGGTGGCCCAGGAGGTCAAGGCGGGGGCGGCCAACAAGGTGGTCGGCGAGAACATCGACGCCGGCTGGCTGGGCCTGGACATCGGGCCCAAGAGCCGCACTCTGTTCGCCAAGAAGGTCAAAGGCGCCAAGACCATCGTCTGGAACGGCCCGATGGGCGTTTTCGAGATGGAGCCCTTCGATGAAGGGACCAAGGCGGTGGCCCTGGCGGTCGCCGAGGCGACGGACAAGGGCGCCAAGAGCATCATCGGCGGCGGCGACAGCGCCAGTGCCGTGGCCAAGCTCGGGCTCGAAGACCGGATCAGCCACATCTCCACCGGCGGCGGCGCTTCGCTGGAGTTCCTCGAGGGCAAGAAATTCGTCTGCCTTGAGATCCTCGACGAGAAATAACTCTTCTTCAAAACTCCATCGCGGGTGGCAGCCTCAAAGCTTGTCCTGAGCGAGGCCGAACGGATCCGCAGGACTTGGGGATGGTTGACAAGGAAGTTATCCTCAGACTGCGCTTGAGGCTGCCACCGGCTGTATCTGACCCAGCAAGAGGCGACGAGACATGCGGTTACCGCCGGCAGGGACAATTGAGGTTGCGCCCTCGATCCTGAGCGCCGATTTCGGCAAACTGGCCAGCGAGATCGCCGAGGTAGCCGCCGCCGGCGTCAAGATCGTCCATCTCGACGTCATGGACGCCCACTTCGTTCCAAATCTGACCGTGGGTCCCCCGGTAATCGCCAAGCTCCGCAAGCACAGCGACCTGGTGTTCGACAGCCACCTGATGATCAGCGAGCCTGCCCGGTACGTCGAGGCATTCGCCAAAGCCGGTGTGGACCACATCACGTTCCACATCGAGGTGGCCGACGACCCCGAGGGGATGGTCGCCCGGATCCGCGATCTGGGCTGCACCGCCGGGATCACGCTGAACCCGGAGACCCCCGTCAGGGCCATCGAGAAGGTCGCGCCGCTGTGCGACATGGTCCTGGTGATGACCGTCCGGCCCGGCTTCGGCGGCCAGCAATTCATGCCCGAGGCCGCACGGAAGATCGTCGATTTGCGGAAGATCGTCGGCCCGGACGTGCGGATCGAGGTCGACGGCGGCATCGACCCCGAGACGACTCCAATCGTGGTCGCCTACGGCGCCGACACCCTGGTGGCCGGCAACGCGATCTTCGGCCAGCCGGACCGGGCCGCCGCCATCGACGCAATTCGAAAGGCCTGCAAGTAACTTCTCATGGCCTTTGGGCCGACTCGCTGGTATAGTATTGGCGCCTGTGCCGGCAGACTCGCGGTGGTCGTTTGCGCCGAGCAGGGCCAATAGTGATGGCAATGATGGGACCCAGCAGCACGACGATGACGAAGAAACCGAAGGCGACCTGGAACGGCTTCTCCCTGAAGCCCCGCAAAGAGATGCCCGAGGGGCTTTGGGTGCGATGCCCCGGCTGCGAGCACATGCTCTACAAGAGCGCCGTGCAGAAGAACCTCGACGTCTGCCCGTCCTGCAATCACCACTTCCGCATCGGAGCGACCGCCCGCATCCGCTACCTCGTCGACGAGGATACGTTTCAGCCGATCCTCGAAAACATGACGTCCGCTGACCCGCTCGATTTCCAGTTCCGCGGGACGACCTATAAGGACCGCATCCGGGCCGACCAGGAAAAATCCGGGGCCGCCGAGGCAATGCAGATCGGCAAAGCGTTCATCAAGGGTCGCGGCGTGGTTCTCGGCGTCATGGAGCCGGACTTCCTGATGGGCTCGATGGGTGCCGTCGTCGGCGAGAAGTTCTGCGTCGCGGTCGAGAAGGCCATCGAGGAATCGCTGCCGCTGGTGGTCGTCAGTTGCTCCGGCGGGGCCCGCATGCACGAGGGCGTCGTCTCGCTCGGCCAGATGGCCAAGACCTCCGCCGCCCTGGCACGGTTCAACGAGCGCAAGGGCCTGTTCATCTCCGTGCTGGCCGACCCGACCACCGGAGGCGTCACCGCCAGCTTCGCCATGCTCGGCGACGTGATCCTCGCCGAGCCCAAGGCCCTGATCGCCTTCGCCGGACCGCGAACCATCGCCGAGACCATCAAAATCGAGCTGCCCGAGGGCTTCCAGACCGCCGAATTCCTCATGGAACACGGCTTCGTCGACATGATCGTCGCGCGCAAAGACCTCCGCAGCGAAATCGCCCGCCTCATCGATTACACCCAGAAGTAGCCCATTTCTTGCCAAAGGGCCATTGCGAGCACCGCGAAACGCCGTTGCCCGTTTTCCCTCAACGTGGGTAAGAAACCCTTGCCAAGACGTTGAACATATCGTACAATTTGTACAAACAGGTGGTACGCAAACAACTCGGAGACCACTATGAACAAGATAGCCGCCAGTGATTTTCGCCAGCAGCTCGCAGACATGGGAAACCGCGTGAGCTACGGGGGCGAGCGCATTACCGTCACGCGCAGCGGCAAGCCTCTGTTTGCCGTCGTACCCTATGAGGATGCCGAGCTGCTGGAAGCTCTGGAAGACCGCATGGACCTGGAGCTCGCCAGGAAGGCCCTCCAGCGCAACGACACGGTGTCCTGGGCGAAGGTGAAGAAGGAACTCGGCCTGTAACCTGCCATGACCTACCGCATTGAGATCGACCGCCAAGCCATCAAAGTGCTCGCCGGGCTGCCCCCCAAGGTCAAACGACAGATCGGCGCACGCATCGACTCCCTGGCCGACGAACCCTTCCCGCCGGATGCCCAGCAGATCAAAGGCCAGACCGACATCTGGCGAATCCGCTCCGGCAGCTACCGAATCGCCTACACCGTCCGTAAGAACGTTCTTCGCATCCTCGTCCTGCGGATTGGCGATCGAAAGGATTTCTATCGGCACTTTGACAGGTAGCTCATCGAGCTGGATACGACAACCAGAGCAACCCCCTCATCGACTATACCCGGAAACGACCGGCCTGCTTCACGTCTGCCAGGGTGGGGGCAGGCCCAGGCGCTGGAGCTTGGCGGCGAACTCTCTGGCCTCGCGGCTGGGCTTCCAGGTGTCGCCCTCGCGTTGGAGCCAGCCGGCAGCGTGCATTTCCTCGACCGCCTCGACACCCCTTCCGGCGTGCAGCAGCGACAGCAGGCCGATCTCCGTCCGCGACAGCGTCATCGCGCCAAGCCGGTAGTCCAGAAACGCCTCCCACGTCAGCGGCACCCACTGGCTGATGATCTGAAAGCCGATGGCCTCGGCATACTGCCTGATCTCGTACTGGGCGTGCGGCTCCATCCGCAGTTCGAGGAAGTGCAGCAGGTTGTGCAGGTCGATCTTCCAGTAGGCCTCGGTGTAGGTCGACAGGGGCAGGTCCTTCCGCGCCTGCTCCCGCGCGATGCCTGCGGCCAGCCGCTCCTCGTAGACCTGCCGCGTGCTCGCGATGATCTCGGCTTCGCGCCGGCTGAAGCGCTCGCCCTGCTCGGCGCTCAGACTGCCCTCGCTGCCCTGGCGGTTGTCTTTGGACTGGAGCCGCCACTGGTCGGGGGTGGTCCGCTGGGCCGAATCGATCGCGACCGAGTACCGCGTCGAGTGCTCGTTGACGTTGGCGGTGCGGTGCCGGATCCACTGCCGCCAGCAGTCCATCGTCGTCCGCACGTGCAGCTTGATCTCGCACATCTCGAACGGCGTCGTGTGCCGGTGCCGCATCAGATAGCGGATCAGCCCGCGATCCTCGCTGATCTGCTTCGTGCCCTCGCCGTACGAGACGCGGGCCGCCTGCACGATCGCCGCATCGTTGCCCATGCAGTCCACCACCTCGACGAACCCGTCGTCGAGCACCCCGATCCGTCTGCCGATCAACGATTCGGTCCCCATCGCCACCGTCCATGCCCCCCGAAACGCCGTTTCTCCCCCCTCCCCCACGCACGCCGGCCGGATTATAGCACCGCGCAGCGATTCGGGGAATCGCGCCTTCGCAGTCGTTCGTAGTGGCGCCGTCAGGCGTTCCTTCAAACGTCCCGCCACGGTCCGGCTGCGCTTGACGTTCCACGGACAGTGTTCTATCATCGGTAGCAGAAACAGAGTCAACGGCTGGGAAGGCCGAAAACGGCATAAGGGTAGGAAACAGCCGGGTATTCCATACAGCGGACAGACGGGTGAGACTGCCTCAGAACACACTGATCTCGGATGAAAAGCTGACAAAGTACCTGCTGGCTCCACGGAGAAGGAACGACAAATCCAAGTGGCTGGCTCGGGCGGGTTATCTACTCAGGAATTGGTCGATTCTCAAGGACGATCTTCGACGGCAAGTGCTACCCAAGGATGCCCACTTGGTGGAAGACACCGATTATGGTAGAATATATGAGATCAGGGCGAATCTGAAAGGTCCCAACGGCAGAGTCGTGGCGATCCGCTCGATCTGGATGGTGGAGCCACCGCCGGGCGTGGCAAAGTTCATAACGATGTACCCCGACAGAGAGGCCAGGTCAAGATGAGTTTCGAGCTATTCACCGAGGTTGTCCTGGACACGGACATTCCTGAGAAGGGACTGAGAAAAGGAGATGTGGCGACCGTGGTGGAACGCCATGCCGTCGCCGACCGAGAAGCCGGCTATTCCCTGGAAGTGTTCAATGCGCTGGGCGATACGATTGCCGTCCTGACGTTGCCCGAGTCCCAGATCAAGTCCTTGACCGGAAACGACGTCTTCACCGTCCGTTCCGTCGCCGCCGGATGACCCCAGCGCCTC
>CAZNSM010000030.1:8320-25525 GCA_964575615.1 uncultured Pirellulales bacterium
CGGAAACGACGTCTTCACCGTCCGTTCCGTCGCCGCCGGATGACCCCAGCGCCTCACCCTTCGCCGCCGTCCATGCCCCCAAGTACGCCCATTCTCCCCCCTCTCCCACGCACGCCGGCCGGATTATACCACCGCGCCGCGGTTCAGGGAATCGAGCCTTCACAGTCGTTCGTAGTGGCGCCGTGAGACGCTACTTTGAAACCTGTATATGCTCTCACGAGCACACTACAAGCGGGATTTCCTCCTGGATATGGAGCCGGGCCGCAGCCTGTTCGACCTGAGCGGCCTGCTCATGGACCTCCAGGACCTGCTCGGCCGAAAGGTCGACGTCGTCACCGAGGCCGGCCTGCGCAACCGCATCCGAGAGACCGTCCGCGAGCAGGCGGGGAGCTTATGAGGAGCGACCGGGAGAAAAACGCGGTCCGTCCCCGTCGCTACGCCTACGCAGGACCGGACTCCCTCCTGCCCAACGTCGTTCCCGACGCCACTGAAGACAGCGCCACCCCGCGCACTTGATCGCACTCACCGAGAGGGAGACAAACGCGCTACCTGCGGGATTCTGGGGACGCCTTACGCATTTCGGTCCGGAACGGCGCCGCAGCCGGCGCTCCCGATCCGGGAGATTCCGACGTGAATAGAAAATTGGCGTTGTTACTGTATTGGTGGCAAGGACTTGCGCCGTATATATGAGCTATTGTACATATTTTTGTTGACAGATAACATTCGAACGTTTAGGATTGATCGCGGTTGAAATGGCGAATAGGTAGAAGCGTAGAAGCGTAGAAGCGTTGAAGCGTAGAAGCGGCAGACGCGAGGCGAGTAGACGCGTAGAATGGTAGAAGCGTAGATGCGGAGAAAGAAATCCAACGCACGAGGAACGAGGGCGCACGCATCTACCCATCTACGGTTCTACGCTTCTACGGTGAGTTGCGAGTGACGAGCGACGGGCGGCGAGCGACGAAATTCCGGAGGCACGGCCATGTTGAAGCGATGTTGTGCGAATTGCGTGTATGCGACGGTGGCGGAGGGCCACTGGCATCGGGTGATGATGCGCCGGTTTCCGGGGTTGCGGCTGTGCTTCAACAGCGTCGAGGCGCCGGGCCGGATGCAGGAGGTGCGTGTCGATGGCGTCTGCCCCAATTTCATGGCCCGCCGATGGCCGCACTGCAAACGCGAGCAGCCGCCGAAACCGCCCAACGATGAGATTCGCTATATCCCCCTGACCCATGGCCTGTACGCCACCGTCGACGCCCAGGACTACGAGAAGCTCAGCAAATACCGATGGCACGCCCGGTTCGACAAGACCGGCAGGAATGTCTATGCGGCCCGCCTCTGCTGCCGCCGGGAGAACGGCAAGCTGGTGCGCCGCATCATCGCGATGCACCGCGAGATCCTGAACCCGCCCGAGGGGATGGTGATCGACCACATCAACGGCACCGGCATCAACAACCGCCGCTGCAACATGCGGATCTGCACGCAGGCACAGAACGTGCAGAACCGCCGGCCTTGCCCGACGAGCAAGTCCCGGTTTATCGGCGTCTATCCACGCGGCAGGAAGTGGCGAGCGGCGGTGGCACACAAGGGCAAACCGCACCACGTGGGGTCCTTCGAATACGAGGTTGAGGCGGCCCGGGCCCGCGACTACAGGGCGGTCGAGCTGTTCGGGGAGTTCGCTCGGCTGAACTTCCCGCAGGAGTGGACGCCGCAACGCCGGGCCGAGGTCCACGCGAGGCACCAGGAGACACAGAAGAACGCCGGACCGTGACGTGCCCTGCCGTCGGGCGGATCAGGGCCGGATGTCCCGCCGGACCCAATCGGCGTGGAAGTCGAGGTAGAGCTGGTTGCGGCCGCCGTCGTGGGCCGACCAGCCCTCGGCCGGCGGGACGCTCTGGCCGACGGTCCACTGCCCGTGGAAGCCGGACCACCAGGACCGCTCGAAGAACGGACTCATCAGCCATTCCTCGGACGCCGTGCTCGCGCCGCGCAGGCGGGCGCAGCTCTCGGGGGTGCGGCCGCGCAGATAGCGGGCCTTGGTTGTGTCGAGCTCGGCGAGCTTGTCGCTGATGTAGTTCGACCAGCCGCGTTCGGGCATCTCGACGCCGTCGGCCCGCCACGGGCTGCTGAAGTGCATCAGCCACGAATCGGCCTTCACCAGCCTGGTCGGCGAGGAAGTCCATATCTCCACCGACCCGACGTACGGGTCGATCAGCGGCATGAACGAGCCCATGCTGTTGTAGCGTTTGCCGCTGTCGTTGACCGGGGGCGTGAGCTGCAGCTCGCGGTCGGGCACAAACGGCATGCGTCCGAGGTTGTCGTTGGCGTAGGAGGCGGCGCCCAGGCCGATCTGCCGCAGGTTGGACAGGCACGCGGTTCGCCGCGCCAGGTTCTTGGCGCGATACAGCGCCGGCAGCAGGAGCGTCATGAGCAGCGCGAGGATCGCGATCACCACCAGCAGCTCCACCAGCGTAAAGCCCCGTCGACCCATTGATCCATCGCCAGAAAGAAACCGGACCATCAGATTGCCTATCTCCGATTCGAACCAGGTCGGCGGCCCCGACCATACGGCCCGGCCGCCGGCGTGCCGAACCGTTCCCGAACACGCCACGCCATGTTACGAGGGAATCAGCCGTTGTGCAATGCACAAGCGCCGTTTGAGTGTCACTCCATCGCGGAGAAGTCGCCCCGCCGGTGTGTGCGAGAACATCGCGGCATCCGTGTGGCAGCCTCAAGGCGCAGCCTTGGGGATGGCGATGCCCGGAAACCTGAACAGACACCGCCGGCTCAGTAATACGTCTGGGAGTTGCGTGTCGGAGGATTCTGTGTCATGATGGCGCTGCGGTGGAACGGGTTGACCCAAGCCGCACCACAAGATGGCGAATTGGAGAATTGAGGAGAAGAATCGCATGTCCACAGGAACCGACCGACTCATGAATTCGTTGCCTTCGATCCGGCGTCTCATTGTCCTGGCAACCGCCGCAGTCCTGGCCGCCCAGGCGGTCGCCGGTGCGGCCGCTCTCGTCGTCAGCAGCAGCGAGAAGTCGGGCATCTACCCGCTGGGCACAGAGGTGGTCTTCACAATCGGCGGCGTCGAGCCGGACGAGATAGAGAAGGTCCATGTCACCATCCAGCGCGACGGATTCGAGAAATCCGCTGCGCTCCAGACCGCCCGCGACGGCGCGACGCTGAAGGTGCGCTTCACGCCGGAGGCGGCCGGCTGGTACGTTTGTGAGGCGTCGGCGGAAGGCACGGCGGCTAAGGACCAACCGGGCCGCGCGGGCGTCATGGTCGCCCCTGAGACGATCGCGCCGTCGGTACCGGCGCCGGACGATTTCGACGGGTTCTGGAACGCCCGCAAGGCGGCGCTCAAGGCGATGGCCGCGACGGCGGAACTGAAATCCGTGGAAAGTCCCGATCCGACGATCGAATGCTTCGACCTGGCGATCCCCTGCCCGCAGACCAAGGCCGCGCGCGGCTATTACGCCCGTCCGAGGGACGCCAAGGCGCGCCGTTGTCCGGCGATTCTCTACCTCCGCGCCGCCGGCGTCGCGGGCCACTGGTGCAAGGCCTCCGCTCAGAACGCGGCGTCACTGGCCACGGAGTACGGCGCGATCGTGGTCGACATCAACGCGCACGGCATGCTCAACGGCCAGCCGCCCGAGTACTATCAGGACCTCGAACAAGGGGAGCTGCGCCATTATCCGACGCAGGGCGCGGACGACCGCGACAAGTTTTACTTCGTCGGGATGTACGTCCGGCTGCTGGCCGCCATCGAGTTCATTGCTGCGCAGGAGCCGTGGGACGGCGCGCACCTGGTCACGACGGGCGAGAGCCAGGGCGGCGGGCAGGCGCTGGCGGCGGCCGGTCTGGACCGGCGCGTCTCGGCGGTGGTGGCCATCGTGCCGGCCATGTGCGACTTCACCGGCCCGGTCGTCGGGCGGCTCGGCGGCTGGCCCATGCCGGTGGGACGTGACATCGAGGACGAGCACACTAAGAAGGTGATCGAGGCCGTTCGCTACTGTGACAACGTGCACCTGGCGGCGCGGTCGCGAGCCGAGACATTGATCTTCGTGGGACTCATCGACACGGCGTGCCCTCCGCCCGGAATCTTTGCCACGTATAACACGCTGCCCGGGCCGAAGCAGATCGTCGCCTATCCGCACAAACCCCACAACGGTCTGCCCGAGGAGGACCTGTGGCTCGGCGACATCTCCACCCTGCGCGAGGCGTTCATCCTTCGCCACATCGGAAGGCCGAACAACGACACGAACTGACCACCGCGAGACGGCCCACGTGCAATGTCACGCAGGCGCCCGGTCCCTGCGCGGCCACGTAGCGGCGATGACGCCGTAGACGATGAGCATCTGTCCGATGCCATAAGTGATCCAGCAGAGGTCGCCGAGATGGCGCCAGTTGTCCTGGAAGAGCCGGACCGCAAGAAAGCCGTCGCTGACGAGAAAGAGCAGGCCGCCGATGCCCACCGCCAGGAATCGCCTGTCGAAGCACGCGACCGTCGCCATCACCGCTGCGGCGGTGGCGAGAAAAAGCGTGTACGCCGCCGTCGGCAGGTGCATTCCCGGCAGGTCGTCCGAGGGATGCACCAGCGCCGCCCAGAGCGCCAGGCCGGCGAGATTGTAGAGCGTCACAGCGATCGCGAACACCCTGCTCCACGTGGGCCGGCTGGTCAGTTGCCGGTGGCGCGCCAACGTCAGCAGGCCGGCGATGTAGAAGACGTGTCCCAGCGCGAACAATGGGACAATGATCACCAAAGGCTCGGTGAAGCGGATGGCCTTGCACGCGCCGTAGAGATCGGCCAGCATGCCGAATGTCATGCCGGCAGCGATCGACGCGCACGCCGGTGCGAGCCGGTCCCGCCGACGCCAGAACCAGTGGATCCACGCGGCGGCCGCCAGCACCGCCGACGACATCCACCAGAACCGGCTCCAGCCGCCCTGCCCCGTGACCAGAGCCGCCGCAAACGTCCCCGGCAGCAGTCCCAGCCACGCCAGCCACAGCGCCGACACTACCACACATCGCAACGATCGTTTCATCCCGCCCAGCCTACCAGAGACTCTCCCGCACCCGAAGCAAAAACCCGGCGCCTCGCCCCTATCGTGTCTGCCAAGATTCTATGGCAGCACTTCCTTGAGGGCGCAAACCGCCAGGGGTGGCAGCCTCAAAGCTTGTCCTGAGCGAAGCCGAACGGATCCACAGGACTTGGGGATGGATCGCATCGCAGAGGCCTCTCCGTGCGTATATGCCACTAACATTCGCCATCCCCAAAGCTCCGTTGTACTACGCATTGAGGCTGCCACCCACATGCCGAGATGTTTTCACACACTTGCCCTATCGAAGCTGGATGTTGATGTTGGTAATCTTCGTGCCGTGCCGCTCCAGCAGATACTGCATGAACACGCCAAGCAATTGATACGGCTTGTTTCCCTTCTTGGCAATGGCGCGGATGGTCAGCATCCGCTGGCTGGCGCTCCACTCGATGTTCAGCGCCCCGGGAATCCCCCGGCCCAGGACCTTCGCCCAGCCTTTGGAACGCTGAACGTTCAGGAACTCCCGAACGTAGAGCACCTCGTGCTCGCGCCTGGCGAGGTCCTCCGTGATGATCCTTCGAAGCGACCCCGACCGCTTGGCAAACGCCTGCATCTGAATCTGCATCGACCATCCCTTTCACCATTCGTCCCGCACCGCCACGCGTACACCCTGGACTATCCCCTTTCGGAAGGCGCATCCGATGCCGCATCCGATAGCGAGGTGGAGTCACCCTGCTCGCCACTCTCCAGTCCGGCCAGTTGAATCAGCTTACGGCTCAGGGCCCGGTAGAGCCAGTAGACCAGGAACAGCGAGAGCAGGTGCGCGGCACAAAGGAGCAGGTTCATCATCGGGTTAATCGTCGTCCACTCCAGAGGTTCCATCCATGGTGGCAACCAGAGGTACACGGAGACGACGACAAGTGCGGTGATGTGCCGAATGGCTCCCGCCCCGAAGTGACGCAAATTCACCCACGCGATCGCCACGGTGATGCCGCCAAGAGCGAGAAACATGGGGGTCATGAAGAACTGCATGAAGCGATCCGACTGCCTGAAGCCGGTGACGGCAAAGCCGAGACCCATGAACGCCAACATCACGCCCAAGACGCCGAAGGCAACGGCCACGCCCTGGATAATCCGCTTCGTGACGACGCATCGGTTCATCTTCCGTCTCCGACTCTGTCCCTATCGCTCCCCTTCCATGCTCCGCAACCTTCCGTCCCGCGTCGCACCGAGCCCCCCTCCTCGACACATACCATATTACCTCAGTTCCCCGCGACACACAAGGAAATCGCTGTGCCGTGCCCTAACGTCTTCTGTGATCCGCCTCCAGGCTTGACGAGCCTGCCTCCGCTCGATTATCCTGGCATTTCGCCAATGCAGATAACGTCGGTTCCAATACGGATAACGTCGGGTTGGACTAGCGCCTACAACAACATCAAGCGATGGTTAAGATACACATGCTTCTATCGGAGGCCTGAGATATGAAGATCGAATCCATTCGCCTTAAGAACTTCAAGGCCTTCAAGAATGCTGAAATGCGGGACATCCCTGGCATGTGCGTGCTGGTTGGTGCCAACGGCACGGGCAAGTCGACATTGTTCAGTGTCTTCGGTTTTCTGAAGGACGCTCTGACAGAAAACGTTCACGTCGCGTTGACCAAGCTGGGCGGTAGTCGTGGGTTTCAGGAGGTCCGCAGCCGTAACACAGAAGGGCCTATTGAGATCGAACTGAAGTTCCGAGAGAAGGCTTCTTCTCCTTTGATAACGTACTCCCTGACCATTTCTGAAGAGAATGGACGTCCGGTGATCGAGCGAGAGATTCTCCAGTACCGTCGAGGGAGCAAGGGACGGCCCTGGCGATTCCTCGATTTCCGGAAAGGGATTGGGCGAGCTGTCACAAATGAGCCTGACGAGGTTGTGGATGAAACGCAACTGCAACGGGAAGAGCACACACTTAAGTCGCCCGACATTCTGGCGGTCAAAGGCTTAGCCCAGTTTGAGAAATTCCCTGCCAGCAAGGCGCTGGGCGAACTGATTGAGAATTGGCATATATCAGACTTTCATATCCAGCGTGCCAGGCCGGATCAGGAAGCAGGCTACGCCGAGCACCTGTCCAAAGAAGGGGAGAACCTCTCACTCGTGACCGAGTACCTGTACAAGAGGCACGGGGACATCTTCAAACGTATCATTGAGAAACTCACGCGCCGAGTACCAGGCATCAAGAACGTCGATGCCAAGACCACGGAAGAAGGCAGGGTCTTGCTGCGTTTTCAGGATGGAGCGTTCGAGGATCCATTTCTGGCGCGTCATGTATCTGACGGCACGATCAAGATGTTTGCATACTTGGTTCTGCTCTATGATCCCAAACCGCATCCTTTGCTGTGTGTCGAAGAACCGGAGAATCAACTCTATCCGAAGCTCCTGGGTGAATTGGCAGAGGAGTTCCGAGACTATGCAAACCGAGGCGGTCAGGTCTTTGTCTCCACCCATTCTCCAGACTTTCTCAACGCCACCTTGCTGGACGAGGTTTTCTGGCTGGTGAAAGCGGAGGGTTACACAGACATCCGCCGGGCTCGCGAGGACAAACAGATTGCTGCCTACATGGCTGACGGGGATCAGATGGGGTACTTGTGGAAGCAGGGATTCTTTGAAGGAGCTCATCCGTGATGAGCGAAATCGTGTTCTTCCTCGAAGAGCGCTCGGCCGAAGCGATGCTTGACGGCCTTCTGCCTCGCCTGCTGCCACCGGAGATTCATCACCGGTGTGTAGTCTTCGAAGGCAAACAAGATCTTGAGAGACAGATGGTCCGTCGTATGCGCGGATACAGAACCCCCGAATCACGATTCCTGGTACTCCGGGATCAGGATGCGGGGGACTGCTCAATCATCAAAGCGACACTCAAGGCGAAGTGCGACGAAGCGGGACATCCCGGCGCAGTGGTGCGTATCGCTTGCAGGGAACTCGAGAGTTGGTATCTCGCCGACCTCGCTGCCGTCGAAAGAGGACTGACGGTAACCGGCATTCAGCAACTGCAGAACAGACGGACCTACCGAGCGCCAGATGCAACCATGACACCTTCTCGGGTCTTGACCAGAATTGTACCGCAATACCAGAAGATCGCCGGATCGAGAGCCATAGGTCCACATCTCGATCTGAGCAACAGACGATCCCGCAGTTTCGCACATTTCGTGGCAGCCGTTCGACGTATAGCAGGCGATATGGGACGATAGATGGGCAATCCCAGTGCCCGTTGCCAAGGGGGCCCCCTGGGGCAAGACCTAACATCGTGCGAGCTGACAGACCAATCCGCCATCTGCAAGGCTGCGCCACGAGTCTGCCGCGCGTAACACGTACGAATCGGGGCTCTTTGCTCTCAGGAGTTTGATGACGGAGCTCTTACGGTGACGGGTCCGGGTCACTCTGTAAGACCGGAGGTTGTCACACGGAGTCTGAGAAGGGCTGGAAGGCGCATCCACGGCGGTTTGCGCGGTGGCATCGGGGGAGATGAGGTGGTGCGTCCTTGAGTTGGGGCGGGTGGGGTTGGTAGAATTCGCGGGTGGGTGTTCGGCTCGTTTGCGGGCGGGTTTTTGAGGAGTTTGGAATGCGAAGGGTCTTGCTGGGGGACAGAGACATGGACAGATGGCTTGGTGTCGCGACGGTGGTTCTGCTGGCGCTCGTGGGCGCGGCGGGCGCGCAGCCGTTCAGTTGGCAGGAGACGTACGCGACGGTCTCGCCGAGCGGCGACCTGGAGTGGTCGCCCGAGCCGTTCGCGTTCGAGAGAGGCAACTCGGTTCGCTACATCGACTACCAAGGCGGCGACGACTCCCGCGACGGCCTGACGGCTGAGACGGCCTGGAGGCGTCATCCGTGGGACCCGCAGGCGTCCGGCCTCGCGCGGCAGTGCCAGGGAATTCACACGTACGTGTTCAAACGGGGCGTGTACTATCGCGGCGTGATGAACGCCGCCGAATCGGGCGAGCCGGAAAACCCGATCCGCCTGACGAGCGATCCGGCCTGGGGGACGGGGCAGGCCGTCATCTCCGGCGGACACCGAATCATCGGCCGATGGCAGCAAGGGGCCACCCATAAGGACATCCCCGCGCCCGACAAGGTCTGGCACATCGATCTGGACTTCGCTCCGCGCACCATGTATCTCGTCCAGCCGGCGGCGGATTTTGCCTCCGCCGACGACGGGATCACGCGGATTCCCCTGGCGCGGATGCCGAACTGGAAGGTGTCGGACCCGGAGGACGTCAAGAGCGAGTGGTGGCACTGGGACAATCAGGGCCATCCGTATTTCAATCTCACGATGAAGTCGGAAGACGGCCGCAAGACCCTGGCGATGGGCAGAGACACAGAGCACATCACCGGCCCGAAGGAGCTGTACCTCGGCGCGATCATCTGGGCGGAGTTCGGCTGGGTGGACGGCACGCCGTACCCGGCCTACGTCGAGGGATTCGACGCGGGCAAAAACGCGCTGGGTTTCGAGGGCTATCTCGGCAGCGCAACGTCCCGCATCATCAGCCGCAACCATCGGTACTATCTGGAGGACAAGCCGCACTACCTCGACGACCCCGACGGCGAGTACTGGTTCGAGAAGAAAGGAACCGGCGGCCGGCTCTATATCATCCTGCCGGACGGACAGAATCCGAACGCGGCCGTCATCGAGGCGGGCAAGGAGCCCACGCTGATCGACCTGACGGGACAGCACGACATCGTCGTCAGCGGCCTGACGTTCCGCTTTGCGAATGTGGCATGGGACCTGACCGAGATCCCGTGGCTGTACACGCAGAAATTCCGGCTCAAGAAGCACCTGCACCCGGCCAGCGTGCGGGTCTGGGGTCCGGCCCACGACATCACCATCGCCAACTGCACCTTCGAGCACGTCAACAGCGGCGTGCTGATGAAGGCCGTCAACCCGGGCGACCGCATCGACCGCATCGTCGTGCGCGACTGCGCATTCCGCGAGACCGACCATCACGGCGTCAGCATCGAGGAGGGGCTGCTCTGGGGCGACACCACGCCGGACCGCGCGGGCCATCTGTTCGACGTGAAGATCCTGCGCAATTCGCTGCACGAGACGGGCCACCGCTCGCCGCGCGTGGGCGCGACCAACGCGATCAATGTCGTCAACGCCGAGACCCTGGAGGTCGCCGGCAATATCGTGTCACGGGCCTGGCACGCGGGGATCAACGTCCACGGCTCGAAGATCAGCAGCAACGTCCGCGATTGTCCGCTGACCCGCATCCTCATCCACCAGAACAAGGTCACTGACTCGATCCGCACCGGCGACGACTGCGGCAACATCGAGACCTGGCAAGGCGGCAGCGCGTACGTCTACAACAACGTCTCGGGCAATCCGGGCGGGTTTCGCTACGATCACTGGGTGTCGGACCACACCTCCCAAACGCCGGGCGGCGCGCGGTTCGGCATGGCGTACTATCTCGACGGCGCCTTCAAGAATTACTACTTCAACAACATCGGCTGGGGCCTGAGCAATGACATCCGCAGCCCGCACGGCGCCACCACCATGTTCCAGGAGATCATCAGCTATCAGAATACGTTCTTCAACAACACCGCGTACTGCTTTGTGAAGGGCACGCGGCGGCAGGCCCCGCAGGCCGGACGCGACAAGTTCCTCGGCAACATCTGGGACGGCATCAGCGACTGGGTGTTCTGGCACACCACGCCTGCGAAGACGCCGCAGGACGGCAACGAACGCGACGCCGGAAAGGTCGAGAAGAACTACGCGCTGGAAACGAACGCGTTCGCCGGCAACGTCTTCCACGACATCACGGGCAAGTACGGCTCGTTCAAGTCATCGGGCCAGTGGCATCGCACGTTCGAAGAATGCCGGCGGGCGCTGGAGGAAGTCGGTTCGATCGCCTCGGACCTGGGCGTCGTGGCAGACAAGCCCGTCCTGAGAGACCCGGCGAACAGGGACTTTCGCCTGACGGAGGATTCGCTCGCGTGCGAACGCGGCGTCCGGTGCTTCGTGCCGTGGTCGCTGTACGCGGTGGTGGGCGAGTGGAACTTCTATCCGGCGGGCAACGATCCGACCCGCATCCTCGACGAGCACTGGTACATGACGCCCTACTACTATGTCCGGGACAGCTACCACCAGCAGCCGATGTTCCCGCTGACCGGCGTGAATGTCACCAAGGACAACTACGTCGACGGCCCGCTGGAGGACTGGACGCAAGGAGCGTGTACGTTCAACGGCGAGAATCAGTATGCCTTCTGCTCGAACGACACGCTGAACCAGACGCTGACGATTCCGATCCGCTTCCGGTGGGACCAGAACGGCCAGAAGGAGGACCGGCCGGTTTCGGGCAGCGATTTCAAAAGCCCCCAGGTCTGGGACTCCAACTTCTGTATCGAGGCGTATTTCCAGACCGAATCGAAGGACGCCATTCTGGTGCAGAAGATGACGGATCGCGGCTACGCGCTGACCCTCGACGACGCGGGCAGACTGCTCTTTGCCGTCCGCGCGCCCGGCGCTTCGGCGGAACTGACCAGCAGCGCACCAATCAACGATGGGAAATGGCATCACGTGATTGCGGAGGCCGACCGTGCGGCTCAGACGCTGATCATCTACATCGACGGCCGGCTGGATTCGACAGGCCCCGGAATCGGGAGCGTCTCGGTCGACAATGATGGCGACCTGTTCGTCTGCGGCACGCCGAACGGCCGGTGTCTGAAAGGAACCATCGAATTCCTGCGAATCGCACTGGGAACGCTCCAGGACGCCAAGACCAGTATCGAAGAGCTGTGCGCATGGCAGTTCGACGGGCCGTTCCTGCGGGATTTCACGGGACGCCGGCCGCAGGGCAAGCGAGACGCCGGAGCGATCGAACTGCTCGACTGATCCGGATCGCCATCAAGCCGCGCAACTCGTCGCATCATCCTGAACACGGCGGAAGCTGGCGGGGAAGGCGAAAATGCCCGTCATTTGGCGGCGCGGGTGGCGGCGTTCTTGAAGCCTTGGGCGGCGCGGCGGATCACGGCTTCGTCCATGCAGTAAGTCAGGCGGAAGTAGCCGGGCAGGCCGAAGCCGCGCCCGGGGACCGCCAGAATGCGCTCCTCCAGTAGCAGCCGGCAGAATTCCAGATCGTCCACCCGGCCGGGCACTCTCGGGAAGAAGTAGAACGCTCCCTTGGGCAGGGCGAATTCGATGCCGGCATCGCGCAGCACGCCTGCCATCGCGTCGCGGCGCTTCCTGTAGATTTCCGCGTCAACGGTGACGCCGAGGGCCGCTTCGACCAGGCGCTGGCCGATGACCGGCGCGTTGACGTAGCCGAGAATCCGGTTGCAGAGAATCAGACCCGCCAGCAGTTCATCGCCCTGCGGCATGGCGGGATTGACAGCGATGTATCCGATGCGCTCGCCCGCCAGCGACAGGCTCTTGGAGAACGAGCCAACGACGACGCTGAACTCATGCAGCGGCAGGATGGGCGGCACCTCGGTCCCATCGTACACCAGGCACCGATAGGGCTCATCGGAAACCAGGTAGATGGGCCTGCCGAACCGCGCGCCGGCGCGGGCCAGGACCGCGGCCAGGCCCGACAACTCGCTGCGATTGTAGACAGCGCCCGTCGGATTGTTCGGGCTGTCCACGAGCACCACGCGCGTACGCGCCGTGATGGCCGACTCGATGGCGTCCAGGTCCAGCGAGAAGTCCGGCAGGCGGGAGGGGACCGGAACCAGCTTGCCGCCGAAGTTGCCTGCATAGAATCCGTACTCGACGAAGTACGGGGACGGACAGAGAACCTCATCGCCGTCTTCCAGGATGGTGCGGAACAGTACGTTCAGCCCGCCGGCAGCCCCGCATGTCACGATGACATGCGCTGCGCCGAGCGGGACCTGCTGCTCGCGCGTCAGGTGCTCGGCCAGACGCTGGCGAGTGGAGGGCAGTCCCGCGTTGGGCATGTAGCCCAGCGAGAAGGGCTGCTGGACCTCGCCGGCGAGTCTCTGCAACGTCCTGGCGACGTCCGGCACAGGCGGCAGATCGGGGTTGCCCAGTGTGAAATCGCAGACCTGGTCCGCGCCGTATTTCTGTTTGAGCTCGATCCCGGCCTCAAACATGCGGCGAATCCAGGATGCACTTTGGATGCCGTCGCTGACGTCCTTGCTGATCACCTGCATCGTACGCCCTTTCCAGATGTGGATGGCCCCAGCGCCGGGAGGACCCATCTGCCCGGCAGGTCCATTGTACCCGAACCCGAGGACCCAAGCTACAAGACCGCTTGGCATCGTCGGGCATGGTCCGGTGTCCATAGGGGGCAATGGAAATCGGGCTTTCGCTGAACGTCGAGCCGGCGTATAATCTGGCGCCACTGACGATCCCGTGAAGGGTCGGGTGACCTGGAGTGACAGAGCGGACCAGATGCAGGACTATGGGTTACTTTCGCGACAACGTGGAGCGGATCGCGGGCTATACGCCGGGCTTTCAGCCCAGGGCGGCGGACGTGGTCAAGCTCAACACCAATGAGAATCCCTATCCGCCTTCGCCGGAGGTGATGCGGGCGCTGGCGGACATGCGGCCCGAGCAGCTTCGGCGGTATCCCGACCCGCTCGGGACCGCCTTTCGCAAGGCGGCCGCACAGGTCCATGGCGTCGCCCCCGAGAACGTCATGTGCTGCAACGGCGGCGATGACCTGCTGTCGATTGCGATCCGGGCGTTCTGCGACACAGGTCGGCCGGTCGCGTATCCGGTCCCCACGTACACGCTGTATCCGGTCCTGGCGAACCTGGAGGACTGTCCGGCGATCGAGATCCCGTTCGACGAGCAGTTCAACCTGCCGGCGGGCCTCGTCAAGACCGGCGCCGCGCTGACCATCGTCTGCAACCCCAACGCGCCGACCGGCACGTCTGTCCCCGTCGAAGAGCTGGCTTCGCTGGCCGATGAGCTGACGGGCGCGCTGCTGATCGACGAGGCGTATGTGGACTTCGCCGATCGCAACGGCATCGAGCTGGTGCGGGAATTCGACAACGTGATCCTGCTGCGGTCGCTGAGCAAGGGGTATTCGCTGGCGGGCCTGCGCTTCGGCTATGCCATCGCCCACGCCGACCTGATTGCGGGTCTGGTCAAGGTCAAGGACTCGTACAATGTCGACGCCGTCGCGATCGCGCTGGCCACGGCGGCGATCCGGGACCAGGCGTACCACAAGGCGAACGTCGCAAAGGTCCGGGCGGACCGGGCGACTCTGACCGATGACTTGAGGAGCTTGGGTTTCGACGTGCTGGACAGCTCCACGAATTTCGTCCTGGCCACGGTAAGGGCGAAAGATCGTTCGCCTCTGCGGGCGGCGCAGATTTACGAGGAGCTGGCCAAGCGGGACATCTACGTTCGCTATTTCGATGTTCCCGGGCTGGACGACAAACTGCGGATCTCGGTCGGCACGAAGCAGCAGAACGAAACACTGCTGGCGGCGCTGAAGGAGATTCTGGGATAAAGCAACAGGGGACAAATCAAAATGCAAACAGCAAAGAGCAAAACGGCGGAATCCCGATGGTCATCGGGATAACTTCCTCACTTTTGATCTTTGATTCTTGATCTTTGCATTTTCGAGGCCGGCAGCCCCGGCAATTAGGATGCTCATGATGGAACCACGGACCGCAACGATTCATCGCCAGACGAACGAGACGGACATCACCTGCCAGTTGAACCTGGACGGGGCCGGCCGCTACGAGATCGACACGGGCGTCGGCTTCCTCGACCACATGCTGACGCACGTGAGCAAACACAGCCGGATCGACCTGACCGTCAAGGCCAAAGGCGACCTGCACGTCGACGCGCACCATACGGTCGAGGACGTCGGCATCTGCCTGGGTCAGTGCCTGCTGGAAGCGCTGGGCGACAAGAAAGGCATCGCCCGATACGGCCACAGCTCCGTTCCGATGGAGGATGCGCTGGCCAACGTCGCGCTGGACCTGTCGGGCCGGCCGGCGTGTGTCTACAACGCCGAATACCGCTGTGAGAAGATCGGCGATTTCGACGTCGAGTGCATCGAGGAGATGCTGCGAGCGTTCTCCAATACGGGCAAGTTCAACCTGCACGTGAACGTCCCGTACGGCACGAACGGCCATCACATCGCCGAGGCGATCTTCAAAGGGCTGGGCCAGGCGCTGGCGGCGGCGGTGCGGATCGTCGGCACGGACGTCCCCAGCACGAAAGGGCAACTGTGATCGATGAACTCAAGCCAGCGGAATACCGGATCGGGATCGGCACCGACATCCATCGTCTCGTGCCGGACCGGCGGCTGATGCTCGGGGGCGTGTACATCCCCTATCCGGCCGGTCTGCTGGGTCATAGCGATGGGGACGTCGCGCTGCACGCGGTCATCGACGCCGTGCTCGGCGCCGCCGGACTGGGGGATATCGGAACGCTGTTCCCCGACACCGATATCCAATGGAAGGACGCCGACAGCAAGATGTTCCTGTATGCCGTCAAGGAGCAGCTCGAAAAGAAGGGCTGGGAGGTCGTCAACGTGGACCTGACGATCCACGCCGAGGCGCCCAAGCTCGGGCCGCTCAAGGGCCAGATCCGCCGCTGCATCGCGGGTCTGCTGGGCATCGACTTCAGCTCGACCAACGTCAAGGCCAAGACCAACGAAGGTATGGGCGAGATCGGCGCCGGCGAGGCCATGGCCGCCACCGCCATCGCCCTGCTCCGCAAGAAACCCCGCCGGACCCTGTGACAGACTCCCCGCCCGCACCCTGCAAACAGTCAATTCCCGTCACAGAACATCGGCGAGAAGGACCATCGCGATACACCCCACGATCATGGCGACAAGCAGGGCGCAGACCGAGGCCATAAGCAACGTTCTGAAGGTGGTGTTCATCCGCCAGACGGCAAAGGTGTTTTCGCAATCCGGCATCAGGTCCTCGGCTGAAAACCGCGTGCTCGCATCTCTTGGGACTTCACTTGGCTTGAGAACCTCGACGTCGTCTTCATCAGGCCACGTATCCCGGACCGTAACCCCTTCCAGGCAAGAAAGATATCCGCCGTCCGTCCAGAGAAGAAAGAGTATGCAGCCCTCAGGGTCTGACTTCGGGCGGGCGACGGCCCCGTCCAACAACGCGTCGTGCAGTTCTGCTGTCTCCGGCATAGGAGGCATGGACGAGGGCACGGAGATTTTGGTGTAGAAGCCCACACCCGTGTAGTCCCGCTCCAGGGCTGTGGCGGCGGCGAACTGCTCGCGCACTACCCCCATCCCATCCACCGGTTTGGACAGAATCGCCTCAATGGCCGCTCTCTCCAGCCTGCTGAAGTCTACATTCGCTCCGCTTCTTTGCGTGGAATGGCGTCCCCAAATCCGGTACGTGGCGCTCGATCAGGGGGGGCCCTTCGGTTTGTCCCCTGCTTCTACTCCGGCGGCGGACAATTGACACCTACTGCTTCCAGCCGCTCAATCAGCGGAGGCAGTTTGTCGCGGACTACCGCCCAGAGTATCTCGTAACGGATCTCGCCATATTCGTGAGTCAGGACATTTCGCAAGCCGATCACTGACCGCCAGGGAATGTCGGAGAGACTTTCTCGGGTCTCCTGCGAAACGCAGCGGGCCGCTTCTCCGATGATCTCCAAGTTGCGTTCCACGGCGTTACGGGTCTTGCGGTCCTTGAGGAAATCTTCGAATCCAGCTCCCTCGGTGAAATTGACTGCTGTTCTGGCCGCATCCAGCATGTCCCACAGACGCGCCATATCCTTGGCATCAGGCCGCATAGATCACCTGGCGGGTCCTCAGAATCTCGTGCCTCCTCCACGGGTTCCGCATCGCCTCTTTTTCCACGAGATCAACGGGACGCCCCAAGCGAGTTTCCAGCTCTTCTTTCATATCCAGCAGCCGGTCAATATCCAACGGCGCTCCAGGCTCGAAGCTCACGAGGAAATCCACGTCGCTCTTCGCGCCAAAATCCTCCCGCAGGGCAGAGCCGAAGATAGACAATTCCCGTATCCGCCATTTGCGGCAGAACTCGGCTATTACATTGCGGTCTATTTGTACGTTAGCATTCATGGCTCTGTGGCCATCATAGCGACTCTGCCATCCCAGATCAACTCACCACCAAATGGAATATCCGTCGGAATTCAAGGGGCTTGAATTTCGGGTGAATTTCGGGGACGTCTTATGGATTTCGGGGTTGGTCAGGACGCTCGGAGAAGG
>CAZNSM010000030.1:25625-39543 GCA_964575615.1 uncultured Pirellulales bacterium
TGAATTTCGGGGACGTCTTATGGATTTCGGGGTTGGTCAGGACGCTCGGAGAAGGCGGGATTCTCGCCGGCGCGGGCGCAATCGCGCGGGTAGAGGTTGATCCCGTTCTGATAGCGCATGCCGGTCTCGTCGGCCGGGGCCTTGAGATGCTTGGAGTATTCTGTCCTATCATCGAGTGGTGACGGCGGAACCCATTGGGTTGCGAGCGGAGAAGAGCCGGCGAGGATAGTCGATGGCGAGTTCAGAGCGGCCCGGGAACGTCTTGACGCCCAGGAGGACACAATGCAGGCTGGGCATGAAGTCGATGATCGTCTGCACAAGAATTGACCGGTCCTGACCGCCGCGGTAGAATACGCCCATGTCTACCCGGATGGTAAAACTCTCTGATGCGCTGCGCAACCAGATCGGCGAAGCCCTGAAACCGCTGCGGCCGGAGAAGGGCATCCTCTTGGACAGCCCGATCGCAGAGACAGTCCGTAAAGAGGTCCATTTGCCATGATGACGCCAGACGACAGAAGAATCGCTCTTGAATTCAAACGGCGGCTCGGCCCGCTGGTGCGGGTTCTCGAACTGCGTGCGTTCGGCTCCAGGGCCCGCGGCGATGCGGCCGCCGGGTCGGACCTCGACGTCTTCCTTGTGGTGGATCGCATCGACGCGGACCTGCGTGAGAGGATTTCGGAAATCGCCTGGGCGGTTGGCTTCGAGAACGGTCTGGTCCTGTCCACGCTGGTCGTCACCCTGGAGCAACTGAAATATGGCCCGATAGGAGTCAGTCCGATCATCCGGCAGATCGAGAAGGAGGGCGTCCGGCTTTGATCGATGGGCGACTCAAGGAGCTGGTCGCGCTGCGGATGCAACAGGCGGCGGAAACACTTCGCGAGGCCCAGGTCCTGCTTGCCGAGCGTGCGCCCCGAGGCGCCGTCAGCAGGGCCTACTACGCGATGTTCTACGCGGTTCTGGCCCTGCTGGCAACGAAAGGGCTGGGCTCATCGAAGCACAGCGGCACGATTGCCCTGTTCGACCGCGAATTCGTGAAACCGGGCGACCTTCCGAAAGACTTGTCCCGGTCGCTTCATATGGCGTTCGAGCGTCGCCAACAGGTGGACTACGGCGAACTGACCCAGTTCGACGAGACCCTCACGGCACACGTGATCGGAGACGCTGAGACATTCCTCCGGGCCGTTGCCGCCTATATGAAGGCAAAGGGTTTTCTGGACCCGGAGTAGGAGATTGGTTTCCACGTGAAGGATGATATGGCTCTACAACTGCACAATAGCTTGACGAGGCGGAAGGAGGAGTTCACGCCGCTGGAGAAGGGTCGGGTCGGGATCTATGTCTGCGGGCCGACCGTGTACGGCCACGCGCATCTCGGCCACGCCAAGAGCTACGTCAGCTTCGACGTGCTCGTGCGGTACCTCCGCTACCTGGGCTACAACGTCACGTATGTGCAGAACATCACGGACGTGGGGCATCTGACCGACGACGCGGACGCGGGCGAGGACAAGATCGCCAAGGCGGCGGCCAAAGAGCGGAAGCACCCGATGGCGGTGGCGGAATTCTACACGCGCAGCTTCTTCGAGGACATGGACCAGCTCCACTGCGTGCGGCCCGACATCAGCCCGCGCGCCAGCGGCCACGTCATCGAGCAGATCGAGCTGGTCCGCACGCTGCTGGACAAGGGCCACGCGTACGAGGTCAACGGCTCGGTCTACTTCGACGTCGCCAGCTTCAAGGAGTATGGCAAGCTCTCCGGGCGCAACATCGAGGAGATGGTGGCCGGGGCCCGCGTCGAGCCCTCACCCGACAAGCGGAACCCCGTCGATTTCGCGCTCTGGAAAAGAGCCGAGCCCAACCACATCATGCAGTGGCCCAGCCCCTGGGGGATGGGCTATCCCGGCTGGCACGTCGAATGCTCGGTGATGGCCATGAAGTACCTCGGCAAGACCATCGACATCCACGGCGGCGGCCTGGAGAACCAGTTCCCCCACCACGAATGCGAGATCGCCCAGTCCGAGGCCGCCAACGACGTTCCCTTCGTTCGCTTCTGGCTCCACAACAATATGGTGACGGTGGACGGCCAGAAGATGGGCAAGAGCCTGAACAATTTTATCACGCTCAAGCAGGCCTTCACCGGCTCGCACGAGCGGCTGACCCGCTACTACGAGCCGCTGGCGATTCGCCAACTGGTGCTTAACAGCCACTACCGCAGTCCGCTGGACTTCTCCGACGCGGCGCTGTACGCCGCCAACAGCGGATACCAGAGAATCGCCGAGACCGTCAAGGACCTGCGGAAGCGACTGAAGGCCGCGCCCGAAGGCCCGATGGACGAGGACGTCGCCGGCCAGCTTGAGGCCCTCAAGACGCGATTCGAAGAGGCCATGAACGACGACCTCAACACGTCGGTGGCCCTGTCGGTCCTGTTCGACCTGGTCCGCGTGACGAATACACTGACCTCCGCCGGCACGGCCACGCAGCAGACGCTCGGCGCGGTGGACGATCTGTTCACCCGCCTCGGAGGCGATGTTCTGGGCGTCGTCAAGAGTGAATACGCCGAGACCGCCGGCGGCAACGACGAGGCCGTCGGCAAGCTGGTCGCAATCCTGATCGATCAGCGGGCCGCCGCTCGCAAAAACAAGGACTTCACCACCGCCGACGCCGTTCGCAAGCGGCTCGATGAAGCGGGCATCGTGCTCGAAGACACGCCGCAAGGCACCCAGTGGAGATGGAAATGAGGATCCTCGGGATCGATCCCGGCTTGCAGGTCTGCGGCTACGCCTGCATCGACACGGACGGCGACCGGGACACCATCGTCGAGGCGGGCGTTCTTCGCACCGACGGCGAGCTGCCCATCGAGCGCCGGCTGAACCAGATCGCCGAGGACGTCGAGACGCTGCTGGAGCGATTCGGTCCGGAGGTCGTCGCGGTCGAGCAGTTGTACGCCCATTACGCCCACCCGCGCACCGCGATTCTGATGGGCCACGCGCGAGGCGTGATCCTCCAGAAAAGCGCTGCCGCCGGCGTCGAGGTCAAGAGCTTCAGTGCCACGCGGATCAAGAAATCGCTGACGGGAAACGGCCGGGCCTCGAAAGAGCAGATGCAGCGGACGATTCAGACTGTCATGGCGCTGCCCGAACTGCCCACGCCGGCGGACGTGGCCGATGCGATGGCCATCGCGCTGTGCTGTGGCAACGCGCTGGCGCGAGAGAGAAGATAAGACCAATAGGACCTATGGGACCTATACGAGTATGATTGCCAGGATCGAAGGGAAACTGCTGAAGGTGGACACCGAAACGGCACTGGTGCAGGTCGGGCCGGTCGCCTACGAGGTGATGCTGCCGGGCTACTGCATCGGCATGCTGTCGGAGCAGATCGGCGCCGACGTCGCTCTGTGCACGATGGAATACTACGAAGGCACGCTGGGCGGCGGCAATCTGATCCCGCGCATGATCGGGTTCCTCAGCTCGGCCGAGCGGGACTTCTTCACCGAGTTCACCAGCGTCAAAGGCATGGGCATCAAGAAAGGGCTTCGCGCCCTGAGCATGCCCATCGGTCACATCGCCGACGCCATCGAAAACGGCGACGAGAGGATGCTCACCGGACTGCCGGGGATCGGCAAACGCATGGCCCAGTTGATCGTCGCCGAACTGAAGGGCAAGCTCCTGTCGTTCGCCGAAGGGGCTGAGCCGGCCAAGGCCCAGCCCAAGTTCCGGGCCTTCCAGAGCGAAGCGCTGGAGATCCTCGTCGCCTGGGGCGAGAAGCGCAACGAGGCGATGGAGCTGATCGAGCTGGCCTGCCAGCGCCACCCCGACATCACCACCGCCGAAGCCCTCGTCCCCCTCGTCTACCGCCTCAAACAAGGCATCGAGGTCTGAGCAGTCCTGCCATCCATCTCCATCCCGATGGACATCGGGATGAGGCTACCACTCGCCGCCACGCGGGCCATCGCCCTGCAATCAGTAGATCCTCTCCTCGACGAAGTTGCCCGCCTGGATGAAGAACAGGCCGAGATCTCTGACCGCACCTGATTGGGGGGACCATCGATCCACGATATGGTACCTCCCGTCCTTCACGGCCTCGACAATCCACTGGGAACCGTCCAGACCGAGACTGGTGTCCTTTGAAGGAAGCTCCCAGAATCCAGACGACTCTAACAACGTCTTGAGTTGAGTCTTCTGCTGAGGTGAGAACGGAGCGGATCGGTTGAGGATGAGTCGGCCGGGTTCATATCCCCCGGCGCCAGCGCACGTCTTGCACACGATCGTATCTCCATCTTCCTTGCAGACGACGCGCACGGCGACCGGATGATGGAACGTGCGAAGCCAGAGGAACCGATAGACTTCCGTTCCACGCTCCGTCCGCATCGCATAGAGCGACGGCTCCTGGAGAGCTGTCAGGTGCTTCGAATACCAGTCGGCCGTGGATACTTGCAGTGCAGCCGGCGGGAAGTACGGAGCGGCCGGCTCCAAGTCGCCATCCTTGAAATGCAGCGGGACCTTGGGGGCCGCCGCTTCCAACTGCGGGGACTCGGTCGTGTTGAGGGTCAGCAAACCTGAGAACCACTCCGCGTTGACCTTTCCATCCCTGTAGTCCTGCGGGAAGATCGTCTTGAGGTCCGCTCTGGCGTTTCCCTGCCACGCATCCAGGCCTCGCAGGTAGAGAGCTTGATCAGAGACTTCCCATATGGCCACATATCCCCTCTGGAGGCTTGTAATGCCGCCTCCCCCTCGCGCCGGCGACAACTTGGGCCTTGTCGAAGGATCCTTCCAGAGCAACTCCAATGGGAGTCTTTCGGCGGGACTGCTGCTTTCCGGAAGTACATACACGACCCCATCCATGATGACGATGTCCGGCCGCTGCGGCACAGCGAGAACCGCAGTAACGACGAAGAAGAACACAAAGATGGGTGCGGCAAAGCTTCTCATGGTCAGACCTCCCGATGCTCGCGAAAAAGGCTGAGCGGAAAGAAACGTCAGCACCTCCGCTCCGTCTCGATACAGTTCTATTATAGCAGGAAGCGGCATCCGCGACAAGCCTGTGCCGGAACTCGAAGCAACTTCGAACAACCGAAACCCGGACATTCGGAACCTCGTGCGGCATCGGACTGGTTCAGGGTATGGGTCTTCGTGCTTGTTTCGCGTTTCGACATTCGGATTTCGGATTTGGCGACGCGGCGTGTCGCGGCGACTGTGGGTCTTGACCGGTCCATGAGAGGCTGGATATCATGCGAATCGCGACGTGACAGCGGAATGCGAATTCCGCGACCTTGAAAGTCATAGGAGGATTCCATGAGAGCCTTGCGATTTGCCATCGTCCTGACGGCCGTCCTGGCGTCGGCCGCACCGGCGGCTGACTACTTCCCCCTGCACGAGGGCAACCAGTGGTCTTACTCCATGTCCACGGGCATGGCGATGACCGTCACCGTTGTCGGATACGCCCAGGTCGGCGCGGTCCGCTGCGCCGTGGTCGAGACCCGCATGGGCTGGCAGACCCAACGAGAGTATCTGGCCGCCGACGCGGAGGGCGTCAAGGCCTACATGGCCGAAGCGCAGGGACAGCAGATGCGTTACGATCCGCCCGTCCTGCGGATCAAGCTGCCGATCCAGGAGGGCCAGACCTGGACGTCCACAACGACCCAGTCCGGCATGTCGATCACAACGACGAACCGCTGGCTCGGCCCCGAGCGGGTCCAGACGCCCGCCGGGACGTTCGACTGCATCCGCGTACAGTCGAACGTGACGGTACCCGGCCAGGGGACCATGCTGTCGGTCATCTACTACGCCGACGGGATCGGGGCCGTGCGCCAGACCATGCAGATAGCCGGCCAGGAGATGACCGCCCTGCTGACCTCGACCAACGTGCGGCCTGCGCCGGCCCCCGCGCCGGCGGCAGCTCCCCGGACGACAGGACAAGGCCAGCCGCCTGCGGAAACCGGCCCGGCCATGGAACGGTATCAATCGCCCGACGGCAAGGTGCTGCTCTACAAGCCCGCCGACTGGACGGTGAGCCAGGAACCCATAGGCGAGGGCGCGTTCGCCCTGTCGGTGACGGAGCCGCAGGAGAAGGCAGCCGTGATGTTCCTGACCTTCCCCACGGGCGAGGAGATCAAGGACTCCGTCGCGCTGGCGGCCAAGTGCCTGACGGCCATGACGCAGGAGATTCCCACCCTCAAGACGACCAGCATCAACTCGACACCCGAACGCGAGCGCACGATCGCGGAGATCAGCCTGACCGACGAAGGGGAGAAAGGCATCGGACGCGGCTACTTCTTCCACACGCAGAGCACCGGAACCGTGTACATTCTCCTGGCTCGCGAGAACGTGTGGAACGAGGTTCGCCCGACGCTGACCACCGTGGCGGCCAACATCGCCTATGCGCCGCAGGGCGTGGCGACCGCTCTGGAGCAAGGCAGGCAACTGGCCGAACAGGCGCCGGCGCCTCCAAGCGGCCCGGTGCTTTCGCCGGCGGCGATGATCCAACAGGCTTCGCGAAGACCCGGCCGGCAGATGCCGCTGCGTCCGGCGGCCCTGCCCGATCAGTCGATGACGCTGCAAATCCCCCAGGGCTGGAGCCTTCAGGGTCAGAAACTCCAGTTCACAACGTTCGACAATGCACAGACCAAGCAGCGCGGCGTCGGATCGGGCAGTCACACGATCATTCCGACCCAGTTCGCGGTGCCCGGGACAATCAACGCGCCCTATCAGCCGCCACTACAGGCGCTGGGTCTGGTCCTCGAACTCGGCCAGGTCGGAACGGGCCTCCAACTGCTGGGCGAATGCCCGACGGAGCAGGCGATCCCGGAGGCCGCCGACTCGATCCGCCAGTTCCAGGCGCAGGGCATGCAGGTCGATGCGCGACTGCTACACGTGCGATTCCGCAGTATCGCGACCGGCGCGACGCTTCGCGGGCTGTTCGCCGTCCAGTGCATCGCCATGCCGATGAGCCCGGTCTGGCAGGTGCTGGCCGACGGCAGTTGGGCTCCCGACAACGAATACGAGGAGTGGCTGCCGCTGTACCTGCGAATCATCAAGTCGACCCAGGTCAACCAGCAGTGGTTCGCCGGGGAGATGCAGAACCGTTACGCCCGGCAGCAGCAGCTCAATCGCAACCTTCAAAACTCCATCGCGGAGAGCAACCAAGCGTTTGACGACTACATGGAAAGCCTGCGTGACGCGGACCGCAGCCGGGACTACACCAGCTATATGTGGAGCCAGACCACGCTCGGGCAGGGAACCTGGGTCGCGGAGAACGAAGGGGCTCGCGTCTACCGGACCGATTCCTGGGGGATCGAGGGCCCTGAGGGACGGATCGACCATCCGGCGTTCAACACGACTTACTTCACCGGCGAGAACCCCTGGGACGGTACCCAGTTGGAGATGGTCGACACCCGCGCCGAATACGAGCGGTACATCGCTAACCGCCCATAGGCCCTCGTATTCGCGTGGCAGCCTCAAGCGAAGCTTGGGGATGGCCCGCCGCATTCGCCGTCTTCTGCGAATCCTGCGGACAGGCAAGTCTACCATCCCCAAGCCCGTTGGGCTTGAGGCTGCCACCCAGGGACGGAGCGCCTTCCTACGTGTCTCCCACCGGATTGGCTCAACGCAGGCTTGAACTTTGCCGCCGGATGGGTATGCTCTGGCTATGGCAATCGGAAGAGTCATCAGTGGACAGTCCCTCAGTGAGGCGGAGGAGGTTTTCACCAGCTCCCTGCGGCCTCAACATCTGGACGAGTGCGTCGGCCAGGCCGGCATTCGCGAGAAGCTGAGCATCGCGATCCAGGCGGCCCGGCAGCGGTCCGAGCCGCTGGAACACATCCTGTTTCACGGCCCGCCCGGATTGGGCAAAACCACCCTGGCCCACGTCGTCGCCAACGAGATGGGCGCGAAGATCCGCTGCTCGTCGGGCCCGGCGCTGGTCAAGGCCGGCGACGTGATGGGCCTGCTCACCAGCGTCAACACGGGCGACGTCCTGTTCATCGACGAGATTCACCGGCTCAGCACGCCGGTCGAGGAGTTCATCTACCCGGCGATGGAGGACTTCAAGGTCGACTACACCGTTGACAGCGGGCTTCACGCCAAGACGATCAACTTCCCGCTGAAACGGTTCACCCTGATCGGCGCCACGACGCGAACGGGCCTGCTCAGCGCGCCGCTGCGCAGCCGGTTCGGGATGCTGTACCATCTGGATTTCTACAGCGCCGGCGAGCTGACGGATATCCTCCTGCGGTCGGCCGGGCTGCTAAAGCTCGACTGCGAGGACGGGACGCTGGAGCTGATCGCCAGCCGCTCCCGAGGGACGCCGCGTATCGCCAATCGCCTGCTCAAGCGCGTCCGCGACTACGCGCAGGTCAAAGGCTCCGGCATTCTGAGCACCGACATCGTCGAGAACGCCCTGAAAATGGAACAGATCGACGCGCTGGGCCTCGATTCGCTCGACCGGGCGTTTCTCAAGGCGCTGATCAACATCTACGATGGAGGTCCGGCCGGCATCGAAGCCATCGCCGCCACACTCGGCGAGGAACGCGACACGCTCGAAGACGTCGTCGAGCCCTATCTGCTCCAGATCGGCTTCGTCCGAAGGACCAAGCGAGGCCGCGAAGTCACCCCCCAGGCCCGCGACCACCTCGGCTTGGGCCCCAGCAAGCCCCAGAAGGATCAGGCCAACCAAGCAGACCTCTTTGAGCTTGACGATGCATAGGTCTCTGGACAATACTAAACGTACGCGATCCGTGAAATGAGCATCGGTTGGGTTCGATAGAGGCGAAGAAAACATGAACCCGGAATCCAGTCCATTTAGCCCAGGCCAGCCGGTTCCAGCAGAGTTCTTCGTTGGGCGAATTGAGGAGATCGAGCGGCTCAGAAGCATGGTCATGGGGGCGCTGAACAACCGGTTCAAAGTAGGGTTCGTCACGGGAGAGCGTGGCATTGGCAAGAGTTCCCTGGTCTCCTTCGTCCGCCACCTCGTCGACAGGGAGCAGGCGGTGGCCGGATGCCACGTATTCCTGGGTGGTGTGCGCGAACTGCCGGAAATGGTTCGCAGGACCTTTGACCGCCTGCTCAAGGACAGCATCGAGAAGCCCTGGCATTCGAAGGTGCGCGAGTTCTTCGGCCAGCATGTGAGAGAGGTTGGCCTGTTTGGAATCTCGATGGAGTTGAGTCTCACTCCACAAGACCTGTCCATGATCACGCATGACTTCGTCCCTTCCGTCCGCAGGCTTCTGGACAGACTCAGCGGTGACCGGCGTGCCCTGTTGTTGATCCTGGACGACATCAATGGGCTGGCTTCCTCCGTTGATTTCGCCAATTGGCTCAAGAGCATCGTGGACGAGATCGCCACCAGCGAGCAGGGCCTCGCGATGTGCCTGCTGGTCGTCGGCCTCGAAGAAAGGCGCCAGGAGCTGATCCGTGTGCAACCTTCGTTGGCACGTGTGTTTGAGCTGATCGAGATCAAACCCTGGACCGATGAGGAAGTACACGAGTTCTACGGAAAGGCCTTCGAAAACGCCTCTGCCACTGTCTCTCGGAAGGATATGGACCTGATGGTGCAATTCACCGGAGGGCTGCCGGTGTTGGCTCATGAGATCGGCGACGCCATCTGGAGGGCAGCTCAGAAAGCGGACATCGGGCACGACGACGTGTGGACAGGGATTGTGAATGCCGCGGAGGTGGTCGGACGCAAGCTCCTCGAACCTCAGGTGTTCCAGGCATTGCGCAGCAATCGTTACCGGTCGATCTTGCGCAAGATGGCGGACCGACCGATGGAGCTCCAGTTCCGAAGACAGGACCTAAGCGCGAGACTCACCGCCGACGAGAAGAAGGTAATGGACAACTTCCTGCGACGCATGAAGGACCTTGGCGCGCTGGTGTCGGATGAACAGACCGGCCGTGGCGGTTATCGCTTCGTCAACCAGCTCCATGCTCTATACTTCTGGATGGAATCCCAACGCGCCAAGCGGAAGGCGTAGCCGCCTCTATTGAAGACTATTTCGGGCGGGGTTTGAGGACGTGGGCGGCCATCTTCGGACGCTGGCCGAGGGTCTCGGTGAAGTGGTGGATCAGGACGTCCTCGATCTCGTCGAGGACGTTCTCCGGGGTCTTGGCGATCTGCCCGAGATTGGCCAGGGCGCGGGCGGCCGGGCCGCTCAGTTGCACCCGCTCGGGGAAGTTCATTTCGCAGTCGCGGCAGACCAGGCCGTTGGCGGAGCTGCTGAAGTAGCTCTCCCGCCAGTCGGACGAGAACGACCTCTTGCAGTTGGCGCACGTCTTGAGGTTCGGACGCAATCCTACCTCGCGCAACAGAGCCAACTGAAACAGGACCAGACGCAGCAGGATGTCGCGACGCGGTCCGGCGGCGGCCTGCTCGTCGAGGTCGCCAATGAGCTGGACGAACTGGTCGAAGAGGACCAGATGCGGATCGCCGTCATGGGTAAGCCGGCCGAGCAATTCGGCGGCGAAGAGCACGCAGTCCAGCGCGAACAGGTTCCGCCGCAGCCCGCCTCGCATGGGCTGTTGTTGGTATTCCGTCAGCGTCGCCAGCTTCTCTCTGTCGGCGCCGGTGAAAACGATGTCCCCGTACGACAGGACCTCGATCGGTCCATCGAAGGCGGACTTGGCGCGCTTGGAGCCTTTGGCAATCGCGCTGATCTTGCCGGCAAGCCGGGCGAAGAACGTCACGATCTGTGACGTTTCGGAGTAGTCGACGGCGCGGATGCAGATAGCGCGATCCTTGGTCAGCATGGCTACTGTTCCGGCATTTTTCGGATCGTGATGCGGTTGATGCGCCGCGGTTCGGCCGAGGCGATCGTGAACTGGAGGTTCTTGTAGTCGAAGTGCTCGCCCTTCTTCGGCACGTACCCCAGGCGCGCGAAGACGAAGCCTCCGACCGTGTCGTAGTCCTCGTCCTCGGGCAGATCCAGCTCGTACTCGTCGTTGAGATCGTCCACGTACGTTCGCGCATCGACCTCGATCGTGTCGTCATCGACCTTCTGGATCGACGCCGGCGGCGTCTGCTCGTACTCGTCGGTGATTTCGCCCACCAGCTCCTCGAGGATGTCCTCCAGGGTCACGACGCCGGCGGTCCCGCCGTACTCGTCCAGCACGACCGCGATGTGCAGCTTCTGGTTCTGAAACTCGTGAAGCAGCGCCCGCAAAGGCTTGCTCTCGGGCACGAAGTACGCCTCGCGCATATACTCGCGCAGGCGGAACTCCGACGGGTCCTTGCCGATCAGGGTCAGCAGGTCCTTGGCGTAGACAAACCCGACGATGGTGTCGATATTCTCCTCGTAGACGGGGATTCGTGAATGGCCCGCCCGGCGGATGGCTTCGAGCACCGCCGGCAGATCGGCGTGCACCTCGATGGCGACCAGGTCCGTGCGCGGCGTCATGATCTCGTCGGCGCGGCTCTCGCTGAGCTCCAGCACGTTCTCGATCATCTCCTGCTCCTCCTCGTCGAACGCCCCTTCCATGCGGTGTTGTTCGAGGTCTTCGAGAAACTCCTCCTGCTTTTCCTCCAACTGCTCTTCGGGGCTGGCCTCGGGCACGCCGGCCAGGCGACGCACGAATCCATCATAGAGCTTCAGCACATAGAGCACCGGAGTCGCCAGAAGCGCGAAGAACATCAGGAGATGGTAGGTCTGGCTGATGAGCTTCTCTCCGGCGTATTTGGCCCACGCATGGGGAATGGCCAGACTGAACACCGAGAAGATCGCCAGCGCGACGAAGAAGACCAGCACATAGCTGCCGGCGCTCAGCACGTGGTTCTGGAGGGTCGAAAGCATCGCCACCAACAGCAGCAGCGAGCAGAAATTGAAGACCAGTCGGTAGAACGAGCACGCCAGACTCAGGCGGTCCGCATTGTCGGCCACGGCCTCGACCAGTTCGGGTCGTTCCTCTCCGTCGGCGGTCTTGAACGCCTCCTGCAGCCGCAGGCGCGAGAAGCTCCGCAGCGCGATGGCGTGAACGGAGAAGAACAGTGTCGCTCCAACGAACAGGCAAATCAGCAACACAGCCCAACCGACGAAGTGCACCTGTGACTACCCTTTCAATGCAACGCGAAATCCGGATCGGCGCGGCGCCGACCGGTCTATGGCGATTCCGAGCGGCTATTATACACCACCCCGAAGCCGGCGTGTTGCAGAATCTCGTCCTCCGTCCGGTGCATCGTCTGGGCCTGCTCGGGCGCCGCGTCGTCGAAACCCAACTGGTGCAGCAGGCCGTGCGTGACGTACAGCGCCAGTTCGGCCTGAGGCGAATGGCCCCGCCGGGCGGCCTGGCGAGCCGCCATCTGGGCGTTGACGATAACCTCGAAGACCCGTGGCCCATCGGGCGTCTCCGTGTCCGACAGGTCGAAGCTCAGGCAGTCCGTTGTCCCGTCGTGGTTCAGGAACCGGCGGTTCAGCTCCGCCATCTGCGCATCGTCGACGATCCCCACGCCGATCGTCGCCCCGGCAAGGCCGAACCTCTCGCAGATCGATCGGACCAGCGCCTCCAGTTGGGCATCGTCGGCGGGCGCATCCTGCGGCTGTCGCGTGATCTGGATCGTGTTCATGGCCGGCCGCCTACGTCTCGACCATCTTCGGGGCCGGCGGCTTGGGCGACGCCGGCGGCAACGGCGCATCGGCGGGCGTCGGGTAGGCGATGCGGCCGTGGTAGTGCGCCGCCAGGGACTTCGACATGCTCGCCTCGATGCCGCTGAGCTCCCGCAGCGTCAGGTCGCATTCGTCGAACTGCCCGTCCTGCAACCGCTTCATGGCGATGTTGTGCACGACAATCTCGACCTTGGCCAGCGTCACTTCGGACAACGACCGGACCGCTCCTTCGACCGCGTCGGCGAGCATGATGATCGCGGCCTCCTTCGTCTTCGGTCGCGGGCCGGCATAGCGAAACTCGCTCTCCGAGGGGGGCGCCCCTCGCGGTTTCTTGCCTGCCCCATCGGCATCTTCGTGCATCTTCCTGGCCTGGTGATAGAACGGCTCAACCAGCGTCGTGCCGTGGTGGGTCTCGATGAACTGGTGCAGCACGTTGGGCAGCCCGTACTCCTTGGCCATCTCGACGCCGTCCTTGACGTGGCCGACGATGATCAGTTGGCTCATCGCCGGAGACAGCTCCTTGTGCTTGCTGGCCGAACCCATCTCGTTCTCGACGAAGTACTTCGGCTTGTTGATCTTGCCGATGTCATGGTAATAGGCCCCGACGCGGCACAGTAGTCCGTTGCAGCCGATCGCCTCGGCGGCCGCCTCCGCGATGGACCCGATCAGCAGGCTGTGGCTGAACGTCCCGGGCGCCTCCATCGCCAGCTTCCGCAGAAGGGGCTGGTTCGCGTCGGAGTAGTCCAACAGCGTCATGCTCGTGGCGATGCGGAACGTCTTCTCGATCAGCGGCAGCAGGCTCTGGATCAGCAGACCGCCCAGGAAGGCGGCCAACGCATGATGGCCGGCGGCCCATACAACCAACATCAGATCCTGCGGCTCACCGAGGAAGTTCAGATAGACCACCGCGAACGCCATGAGGAAGACGGCCGCCGCCGCCATGGCGCTGACCTCCAGCAGCTTCATGCGCGTGCGAATCTCCCGGAGCGAAAAACAACAGGTCGCCACGCCGCTGACCATGGTCAGGAACAGCCCGATCCCCTGGAGCTGATATCCGCCGGCCGGCCTCGGACCCACCCCCAGGCAGGCAAAGATCGCGTACAGCGTCGCCATCCCGACGGCAAACCGCTGATCGTAGGCGATCACGAAGACAATCGCGGCGACGACGGCGGTGCCGGTTCCCCAACTCGGCGTCCAGCGAGAAGTCCCGCTGGACAGCACCGCGATCTTCAGTGCCGCCAGCAGGACAAGAAAGACGCCGATCAGCGACAGGGCCCGCGCGGGATGGTGGAGGATGCGATTCGCGTAGTGGTAGAGATAGAATCCTCCGCCGGC
>CAZNSM010000031.1:0-35285 GCA_964575615.1 uncultured Pirellulales bacterium
GTTCGAATCCAGCCGGGCCCAGTTGGGGTCGAGGCTGGTCGCAGGGCGCGTGGCCGCAAGGAGGAGGGCGCAAAAAATCTCAGGGCAGATCGAGGTTCGGTCCCGTAATCGCAGCGGTTCTCGCAGAGGAGGACAGACGGAACGATTTCGGGCTGGCGCGCGTCGTTTTTTCCTGCCTCTGCGCTCCGGCATCAGGTATAATCATGGTTGGTCAAGGACAAGACCGCGAGCGCTTGTCCCAGGGGCGGGAATCATTACAAAACGCAGCGCGGGATCTGTGTCTATCCAAATCACAGGCCGCGCGACACTGTGGGGGTGTTGAAATGAGCATGACCGTCAAGCGAACGTTTCTCAGTATGGTTGTCCTTATGGCTGTCCTCAGCGCCGGCGCCAGCGCCAATCCGGTCTTCCTCGACGATTTTGAGGGTGACCTGTCTCTGTGGACCGGCAAAGACGGAGGGGCACACCACGGCATCATTGTGGCCGACCCCTTGAACGCCGGCAACAACGTCCTGTCGTTCACCGCGATGAACAGCGCCGGAGACATTTTCACAGTCGCCGCCTTCGATCTCGCAGCCGGCCAGGCGTATACCGTGTCCTTCGATTACCTTGGCCTGCCCAATCAGATCCCGGGCGGTTCCGGCGGATTCGCAGGCCTCTCACAAGGCTATCCGGCGAGCCATTTCTGGTACTATGGCACCAACACAACCAGCGGCGCCGCTCCGATCCTCGTCGACGACGGGCAGTGGCATACCTACACGTATGAGTTCACCGCTCCGACGGCGGTCGGCAGCAGTATCCATCTGATGTTCGAGGACTTCCGGTACTCCTCGGCCAGCGTGGCCGGAGACGCCTTCTTCGACAATGTCCAGATCACGACCGTTCCCGCTCCCGGCGCGGTGCTTCTCGGTTCCATCGGGCTGGGATTGACCGGCTATCTCCGCAGGCGCAAAGCGCTCTGATCGGGTGACCGAGCCGGGACGCACTCGCTTATCCAGGGGCGACCGTCAAATCACGGCCGCCCCTTTTTTCATGCGCGCAGAGGTGCTGCCGGTTGCCAGAATCTGCATGCGACGGTATCATGCCAATCCGATAGTGCTCGCCTCGCTTGGGGGTTCGACACAAGGCGGTTCGGCGACGGCTGAACGATCACGGAAGGTCGCAAAGGAGAAGATGGACATGCTTTACTACGATTGGCAATTCGCCGAGCGGATTCAGTGCAGTCTCGAAGAGAAGAGAGAGTGCTTCGACCTGATTATCAGGCTGCGGAAGTACGCGTCGATCATCCGAGAAGAAGGCTTTCTGGCCCTGGAGGAGGAACTCAAGAACATCGACGATGAGTTTCTGGCGATCAGCATCCAGATGGGAATCGACGGCGTCAGTCCGGAGCTGTTTCGCGACATCCAGGAACGGCGCATCCTGGTGGACAACTGCAAAGGCAAGGAGCTGCTCAAGCGCGTCATCATCGCGGAGGCTATGGCGTCCATCCTCAGCGAGGACACCTTCAAGGTCTTCCACTACAAGCTCCTGTCCTATCTGGGGGCGCACGGGCACCGGTGGGCCAAGGAACAGCAATTGGATCTGATCGGCAAGGGCCGCTGACCGTGCCCGCGGCCAATCCTGGCGTGCAGGTCGATTCGCCGTCCTTCCACCGGCAAATCCCGGAAAGAACCACGTGCCGCCGGAGAGCGAATTCCTCACCGGCGTCGCGCCACTCCGGCGGAACCACGATTTTCTCGGACGCCATAGAAAAAGACGCCGGCACCTTGTGGATGGACCTTGCCGCAGACACATCCGTCGATTAACCTGTGTGGTTCGCTACGGCAAGCCGCGCGCATGGAATCGACTGCGCGGGCACTTGGGTGTCGCAGTCAAGGATGGTCGGCATGAAACAGCAGAGCAGGGTTCCCGTCGCCATGTGGATGCGTGATGTCCGGCCACGTGGGAGTGCCTCGCCATGCCACTAGTGACCCTCTGTCTGCGAATGCATGAACCTTTCCGTCTGAACCCGGACGGCACGACGTTTCTCTGGGACGAGCAGAACCGGAACACCTTCACCCACCGCGCCGAGCGCTGTTACCTTCCGACCCTGCGTCTGTTCACCGAGCTTGTGAAGACGCATGTCGATTTCAAGATCAGTTACTGCCTGTCAGGCACTTTCCTCGAACAGGCCGAGCAGTACGACCCCCGAGTCCTCGGCGCGCTGGCGGAGTCGTTCGACGCCGGTCGTCACACCCGCCAGGTCGAGCTTCTGGAGCAGACGTACTACCACTCGCTGACGTCGTTCTTCTCCGACAAACGACAGACGGAATTCAAAGAGCAGGTTTCCCTCCACCGCCAGAAGATCCACGATCTCTTCGGCGTGCGGCCGACGGCGTTTGCCAACACCGAACTGCTCTACAACAACGAGTTCGCCAACGTCGTGGCCGACATGGGATACCACGCGGTCCTCTGCGAGCCGTGTGAGAAGATGATCGACGGGCGCAGCGGCGAGCCGATTGCCGGCGATCGCGTCTTTCGGGCGAAGGGGCGCAACGGGCGGGCGCGCAAGCTCGCCGTGCTGCCTCGCAACACCCGACTGACCCGGGAGCTGGTTTCGCGTCTGGGCACGTTGTCGTTCACCGCTCGAGAGTACGCCGCACAGATTCGCCAGGCCCCAAGCGAAGTCGCGGTGGTCGCATGCGACTTCCCCCTGATCGAACAGGGAACGCTCGCCTACGAGCAGATGGAGACCTTCTGGAGGGGACTGCACGAGGAATTCGCCGAACATGTCGATGTCATGGCGGCCAATCCCAGTGAGATCGCGGAATGGTTCCAGATCACCGATTGCCCGATGATCGACTGCCCCTGTCCGAATTGCCTCTGTGAGACGGACGAAGGCCTCCGCGGTCCGGTCCTGCTGCGGTCGCAGGTGCAGCGCGTGCTGTTCAAACGGGTCGAGGACATGGAGGAGCAGGCCACCCTGGCCGGCGGGGAGCTCCAGCGCAGGTTCCGCTATCTGACCACGTCGGACCACTGGCGATATCTCCAGAGCGACGATCCCTCGCAGAACCTCCGATGGGCGGCGAGCAGCCCGTACGATTCGCCTGCCACCGCCGCGTTCGCGCTGACCCACGCCACCGACGAGCTTTTCCATGCCATCCGGAACTTCAACATCCGTCAGAAAAGCCATCAGACGCCCGTGATCATCATCACTCCCGAGACGGCGCGCCTGCCGTCGGAGGGGATGGGCCAATTCGCGCGCTACGTATCGGGCAAGAGCGGCGGACTGGGCGAGGTGATCTCGGCGCTGTGCAAGGGGCTGGCCGAGAGACGCATCCCCGTGCACCTGATCACGATGAACTTGACTCGGCGCTTCCGTGAGGAGGCGGGACTGAGCGAGACGGAGTGGATTCAGAAACGTCACCAGATGAATCCGGAGAACGTTCATCTCGTCAGCTCGGCGGTCTTCGAAGGCTACCGCAGCGCGTATGACGGATGGCCGCTGGCCAATGCCGCGGAGTTCCAGAGGCAGATCGTCAACACGTATATCAAGGAGATTCGCAGCAAGTACGAAGGCCGGGCCATCCTGCACACGAACGACTGGATGGCCGGCGGGGTCGCGGCGGCCTACGCCCACCTGCGCCGCACCCCGATTCTGCACACCGTCCACAACACGCACACGGGCCACATTCCGCTGGATATGCTCTACGGCGTCAACCTGGAGAAGCTCTGGAACGCGCTTTACATCTCCGTCGATCAGCAGAAACGATGCATCGATTCTCATGCGACGGCGATCAAGAGCGCCACGAAGGTCAGCTACGTTGGCGAAAAGTTCCTCAAGGAGATTGTGGAAGACTACTTCCTCGACCGGCCGATCATCCCCTGGAGCGTTCGGGAAGAGACGAAAGTCAAGTTCCGCAATCGCTCCGTGTGCGTGATCCCCAACGGCATTTCTCCCGACGTGTTCCCGGAGAACCAGCCGGAAGACCCCAACCCGGACGCGCCCGGCCTGGCCAAGCGATACGGACCCTTCGACAACATCCTTGCGGCCAAACGTCTCAATCTCCTGAAGTTCCAGCACAAGATGGGTCTGATTTCCGATCCGGAGGCCATCCTGTTGTACTGGCCGTCGCGCCTCGATCCCATGCAGAAAGGCGTCGAGCTGTTCGAAGACATCGCGGGCAGATTCGTCTACCAGAATCCGGACGTGCAGATCGCGGTGGTGGCAGACCCCGTCGGCGGTGACAACACCCACGCCGAGATCATGGGGCGGATCGCCTGTGCTTCCGGCGGCCGGATCGCCTATCGCCGGTTCGATCATCATCTGAGCATGCTCGGATACGCGGCGGCCGCCGACGTCTTCGGAGCCTCGCTATACGAGCCGTTCGGGCAGATCGACGTTGTCGGCAACATCCACGGAGCGACGGCAACCAACCGGGACACCGGCGGCTACAGCGACAAGATCTCCGAGCTTAGCCTTCGCGCCTGGGGCGCCCCGATCGACAGTGGCAACGGCGTGCTGTTCCGCACCTACGACAGCGGCGGCCTCTGGTGGGGCCTGAGCAAGGCGGTCGAGCATCTCCGCTATTTCAAGAACCATCCCCGCGAGTGGGAAAAGCAGATGCGACGGATCATGAACCAGGCGAGGAAGACCTGGAGCCTGGACAACATGGTGGCCCGCTACATCACCGCCTACGAAGAGCTCAACGACGGCAAGCCCCTCGTGTAGGGCGTGGGCTCACGCCGTGCAACCTCGCGGCGTTGCTCAGCAGGATGGATTCCAGTCGCTCTATTGAACCGTCAGCACGCTCACGCTGCGGGCGGGCAGTGTCCCTTTGATCGTGCCATTCTGGACCGTCAGTCCGTTCAGCTCGGCCGGCTTGACGGCTTCGGGCTCGTCAAAGGTGTTGTGGGCGTTCATAGTCGCAGCGGCGAGCACCCTTCCCAAGACACGGCCGGCCTTGGCCCCCTTCAACTCGCAGACGAACTCGGCGGGCTTCTGGGCGTCGAGGTTACAAACGGTGATGTGGATCGCGCCGGATTTCGCTCGCGAGGCGGACGCAATCAGAGACGGCAGCTCCTGATCGCCACGCTTGTGCCCACGGCAGGTCAGATCACCCGGCAGATACGTGGCGCCCTGGTGGACCTTGTACATCTCAAACACGTGGTACGTGGGCGTGACGATCATCTTCGGCCCATCGGTCAGGATCATCGCCTGAAGCACGTTGTTCGTCTGGGCGATGTTGGCCATGCGAACGCGATCGCAATGCTCGTTGAACGCATTCAGGAAGATGCCGGCCGAGACGGCGTCGCGCATGGTGTTCTGCTGGTAGAGGAAAGCTGGGTTCGTGCCCGGCTCGGCGTCCCACCACGTCCCCCACTCATCAACGAACAACCCGATGCGTCCGCGCCGGTCGAACCGGTCCATGATCTCGGCGCTCTTTTCAAGCAGGTCGTAGATCGTCAGCGTGTTCTTCATCAGGACGAACCATTCGCCTTCATCGAACTGGGTGGCGCTGCCCTTGTCGGTCCAGTTGCCCGAGGCGCGGACGTAGTGATGCAGGCTGATCGCGTCCATGTGGCGCGCCGCGCGTTCCAGAACGGTGGTGAGCCAGCGGTAGTCGTCGCTGCTCGGGCCACAGGCGACCTTGACGATGGCGTTGCCGGAATAGCTGCGGACGTAGGTCTGGTAGCACTTATAGAGATCGGCATAGTATTCCGGCGTCATGTTGCCGCCGCAGCCCCAGTTCTCGTTGCCCACGCCGAAGTATTTCACGCGCCACGGCTTCTCGCGGCCGTTTTTGCGGCGAAGGTTCGCCATCTCGCTGTCGCCATCGAAGGTCATGTACTCGACCCAGTCCTGCATCTCCTCGATCGTGCCGGAGCCGACGTTGCCCGCGATATAGGCCTCACAATCGAGCTGCTCGCACAGGTCGAGAAACTCATGGGTTCCGAACGCGTTGGTTTCCTTGACCATTCCCCAGTGCGTGTTGACCATCGACGGTCGCTGATCGCGCGGACCAATTCCCTCTTTCCAGTGGTATTCATCCGCAAAACATCCGCCCGGCCAGCGCAGCGCAGGGATGTCGAGCTTCTTCAGGGCCTCGACCACGTCCGTGCGGATACCCCGCACGTTGGGAATCGGCGAATCCTCGCCGACCCAGAAGCCTTCGTAGACGCAGCGGCCGAGGTGTTCGGCGAAGTGTCCGTAAATCTCGGGCGAGATCGTATCCTTGCCCTTATCGGCATGGACAATCAGGCGGTTGACGGCTCCCGCCTCGGACGACACCGTCACGGCGGCTCTCGCTCCCACGGCAAGCATTGCGACAACGCCAAGACAGGCCAGAACGTGCACGACTCTCTTCTCCATGATTGTCTCTCCTTTGGTGGTTGTCATCTTCGTCGTTCCGACATGTGATTCGCTGCGAGTCACAGTCTGGAGTGAAACTCGTATCGCCCCGACGGAACGGCATAGACCGCCCTGCCGCCTTCACGACGCAGAAACGTCACGCCGGGACTGCTTTCGGCCGGGCGACCGCCCTCCGTCACCGTCATGCCCGAGCCGACAGGCACGAAAACCGTGGCCGTCGTGTTGGCGGGGACAGCGGCCTTCAACGTGAACCGGCCATCCGTCCGATCCCACTGGACCGAGATCTTCCCGTGCAGCGAGTCGTAGCTCGCCTTCGCCCACGTCACATCGCCAACCGGCTGCGGACGGATGATGATCTTCCGAAAGCCCGGGCCGGCCGGATCGCTCGCGATGCCGGCCAAGTCATGATAGAACCATTCCATGATCTGGCCCAGCATGAAATGGTTGTGCGAAGAGCTTCGCCGGGCGTCCCAGGCCTCGGTCAGGCTGGTGGCGCCCATCTTGAGCTGGTATCCGTAGCCCGGCTTGTCGGACTGATTGTTGAGATCGAAGATCACATCGGAACGCCCTCCGGCCGCCAGGGCGCAAAGCAGATAGCGATAACCCACATCGCCGGCGGTGATGGCGTTGCCCCTCTGGCGCACGTCGGCAACGATGGCGTCGAGAACGGATTGCCTGTGCTCGGGCTCGACCAGGCCCATCACAAGGGCAATCGCGTTGGCGCACTGCGAGCCGGTGGCATATCGCCCGGCCGCCTCGTCGAAGAACGACGCATTGAACGCACGCCGGATTTCAGCGGCCAACTCTCGATAACGTTCGGCGTCCTCGGTCTTGCCCAACAGCGTGGCCGTCTCCGACAGAATCCACGCGTCGCAGAAATAGAAGGCAGTTGCAGTCAGCGGGATCGGCGTCAACTGCGCGTAGCCCGGCGGGTTCGGACCGATGTCATACCAGTCGCCCAAGCCATGCGAGACGATGTGATTCTTGGCCTTGCTGCCCAGATAGGCCACGTATCGCGTCATGTTGTCGTAGTAGCGGCGCAGCAGCTCGGTGTCCCCCGTCCACTGGTACTGCTGCCACGGCACCAGCACGCAGGCGCTGCCCCACTCGGGCGAATCGCGGAACCCGCCATCGAAGACAACGTATTCCGGCGCGATGTCGGGAACGAGGCCGGAGTCGAGCTGCGAATCGGCCATGTCGTTCATGCCCTTGGCGAACAGCCGCATCAGGTCGAACTCGTACCGCAGCGACGGGCCGTTCAGATGATACTGCTCCAGCCAGCCGAGCTTCTCGCGGTGCGGGCAGTCGGTCATCACGCTGACCATGTTGCTGCGCTGAGCCCATCGAATGAGCGTGTGGATGCGATTGAACAGCTCGTTGGAGCAGGCGAATTCGCCCACCGGCGGCGCGGAGGAATGCACCACCACGCCTTCGAGCGACTCGATCGCCGGCCGCTCGTCCCGCCTTTCTGCGGGCAGGCACTCGACCTGGAGATAGCGGCTGCCGTGATAGAAGAATTTCGGGAACCATGTCTCGGCCCCGGCGCCCGCTAGCGTGTACTGCCAGTAGGCCTGACCACCACCACAGGAGCCTCGATCGACGGAGCCATCGTCGTTCAGCAGTTCCGCGGGAGTGATCCGCACGACCGACCCGGCCGGTCCGGCCACTTTCAGGCGAGGCATGATGCTGGCGTTCTGGCCCAAGTCGTACACAGTCACACCAAGCCGTAACGTCCGGACCGAAACCGGCTCAAGCACGTCGAATGCCCGGATCGGCGATGCGGCACACGACAGCCCCTTGAGCGTCCCACCAGGCCCGTCCACTTCCTGCGCGACTGGCCACCCTGAGTCATCAAAACCAGGGCGGTCCCAATCACGAGGTTCCAGGCGAGCATCGTGGTCCTCCCCGCCATAAACGCACGAAAACGTGATCGGACCGGGATGCGTCCGCCACTGCCTGTCTGTACAGATGATCTCCGTCGTGCCGTCGGCGTATTCCAGCCGCACGTGGCAGATCGCTTTGAGCGGACCGAATGAGCCTTTGAACTTGATGTAGCGTCCGCCTCGCACGTTGTACATGCCGTTGCCCAGCACCAGACCGATCGCGTTGTCGCCCTCGCGCAGCAGCGACGTCACGTCATAGGTGTCGTACAGGCAGGTCCTGTCGTACTTCGACCAGCCCGGCGCCAGCAGGTCTTCGCTCACCTTGGCGCCGTTGATCGACATCTCGTAGTGACCGAGACCACAAACGTGCACCACTGCCCGACGGAGAGCAGCCTTAACCGTCACGTCCCGGCGCAGGAACAGCGACTGGCTGTCGGTCGCTGAGCCGATCCAGTGCGCCCGCCAGTCGCCTTGGTCGAGCAGGCCCATCGTCCACGACGCCGGCCCGCTCCACGTCGAAGCGCTGCCCTGCTCGTCCCATACCCGCACCTTCCAGAAGACCCGCTCGGAGGACACCAGCTTCCGGCCGCGATAGGCAATATGCGCCGTCTCGTCCGAGGTGACCTTGCCGCTGTCCCAGAGGTCGCCTTCGCCGGCCGCAAGGCATTCCGCCGAGGAGCAAGCAAGAATCCGATAGGCGTTCTGTCGCCGGCCCCGCACATCGCTTTCGAGCTTCCAGGATAGACGCGGGTTCGACACATCGACGCCCAGCGGGTCTCTGGCATATTCGCACGTCAGTTGAATGACCTTCAGATCGGCGGCCGTGTCTTCCTTCGTGTCAGCCGGCGCGGGCCACTTCTTCTGCCACTTCGCGTACTCGGAGGCCACAGGCCGGCCCCAATCACCATACCAGGCGTATCCGTTGCGGCGTTCCGCCTCGATCTCGGCAAGGCTGTACTTCTGGACGCCGTCGCGTCCGCAGAAGATCGGACGGTTCGTCCCGATCTCGTAGAACCTCGCCCAGAGAGGCCGCGCATCAGCGTCTTCGACGATGACCTTATCGCCATCGACCCGGGTCTGCCGAATGCCGGTCAGCTTGGCGCTCTCGAACCACGCGACGCCGGCGGTGATGGCCTCGGCAACTTCCGGACTCGGATCGTCCAGGCTCATGAGGAACCGAAGGATGTCGGCGCTCTCGGCGCCGCTGAGAGAAACCAACTCGTACGTCCGGCCCGGACGCGGGCTGTAGTCGATTTCGTCGTGCTGGGCGCACCAGGCGGTCCGTTTGCCATCGACCACAACCTGGCACTTGAGGATACACCCAACGCCCTGGCGGACGGCGGTGCGCGCTGCTTCGCGTCGAGCGGGGTCGACGAATTCATAGTCCGTCGCCGTCTCCACTTCACGCAGGAAATCCATCAAGCGGGTCATCGTCCCATCGTTGAACGTGATGTGACGCGGATAGCCCCTGCCGGGCGGATAGGACTGCGGCCAGCCTCCCGTCGGATACTGGGCTTCGAGGATGTGATCGAGCCCTTTGAGAAACGCCTGCTCATAGCGGCGGTCGCCGGTTGCGCGGAAGGCCCGAGCGAGGAATCGCAGTTCGCCCACCGTTGCCCCATTGTCGAACGTCCCATCCAGGCTGTCGGGGTCACCGGAGAACGCGCGAGACATCGTATCGACGTTCTTGGGCCAACTGCCTTGGGCGGATTGCCACGACAAAATGTTGTCCGCGATGCGAATGCCCTCTTCGCTGCGATACCACTGGTCCGGCTTGTCGCGATAGTCCGACCAGGACGCTCTGGCCGAAGCCCGCGAGCACATCACCGCCAGGATCGCGATAAGCGCACACACGCCGGCATGTTTGATCCTGTCCATCTTCGCTCCTATGGCCCTTCAATCTCTTCGGTCGCTGTTTCGACATTGCGATAGGGCGCTGCGTCTCCGGCCGTCGCATCCTGCGGCGTCTCGCGCAGAACCGCCAACTCGGCCAACGCGCACGCCGGATCGTCCGCGAAGCCGGACAATGCACGCAGCCTCAAGTGTCTGCCCTCGACGGTTCTCCCGAACGAGATCCGCTGCGGCTCGAACGTCGATTCCAGTTCGCCTCGCGTCACTTCCTCCCACAATTCCCCATCGTCACTGACCTCGATGACGTATTCGCGGATATCGCCCTCGTGAGCCCGGTGATTCTGCCTGGCCATGCATAGCAGCCCGGTCATCACGGTTCGTTCGGCGAACTCGATCGTCAACTCGTACGGATGACGCGTCTGCCGGTCGCGACCGCCGCCGGCCAGCCAGCAGGTGTTCGGATTGCCGTCGATGGCATAGCCGGCGCGGCCGCCAAACGTCTCCTTGTCGGCCTTGGCGCCGGCGCCAAGCTTGGCCATGATCTGGTTGTCGAAGAGAAAGCTGCGGATCGCTGCGGGCGTCACCTCGACGGCCGGATCGAAGCAGTCGCTCGACATGTATGCCAGGAGACTGTGCCGCAACTGGCGGGCAGCGGGCCGGCGGCCCAGCTCCGACTCCAGATCGGCCGAGCACACCATCAGCTTGCCCGCCCCGATGCGGCACTCGAAAACCAGACCCAGTCTGTAGTTGCGATACCAGTCGTCGATCACCTGGACGATCGGCCGCAGACCGCGGCTCAGCCGGTCCAGATTCATCGCCCGGCACGCCGGCTGCGTCACATCCTCCCATTGCCAGTCGTAATGGAAGTCCGTCGGGAACTCGGCCAGCGCCGGATGATTCGGGTCGCACAGAAGGCCCAGGAAGCGGTCCCAGCCAGGCCCCATCAGCCGATTCCAGAAAATCGGCAGCCGCCCCACAGGCGGGCTGTCCCAGTTCAGTTGATGATACGGCGGAAGAAACAAAACCTTGCCGCCAGCAGCCAGTTTCTTCTCCGCTTCTGCGAACGAGCGGGTCACCAGCACATCGGCCGGCGTCCCGGCCGGCAAGCGGGCCGGATAGACCCAGAAGTCCCAATCGTTCTCGACCGATTCCATTCCTGCCAATCCGAGCATGAGGCGATACTTCTGCGGCGCCTCGAACGTGCTCAGACTCATCCTAAGACTCTGGATGGGAATGGCGGTTCCCAGAGGGACCGTCATCGCGGCAAACTCCCCGGAGACGACCGTTTTGCCTTTGGCGTCGACGATCCGGAACGCGGGCGTGACATTCTCCAGAGGCGACTGCCCGAAGTGAGCGATCTCAAACGCCACGTTGAGGTCATCCGCCGTCGTGTAGACCGACCGGTTCATCCGCGCCAGCGGGACCGTGACATTGCAGAACCGCCTGAACTCCTCGGGCGTGATGTATCCTTTCGACTCCCAGAACACGTTCAGCGGCCCGACCACCGCCGTGCCCTGGCCCGGGTAGTCGTGCAAATCGAGCAACTGGAACCCGCCCATGCCCGGCGTGCGCAGCAGGGCCTCGATCTCCTGCTTGTAGCACGCCACCTGGAACCGGCCGCTGGCCATCAGGAAATCGCGGGCCTGGTCCAGCATGCCGCGCTCGGCCAGGGATTCGCGAACGATCTCGTAGCTCCTGAGCTTCAGCGCACCGGTGTACCGGTCGATCTCCGAAAGGTCGGGATAGGCGCACCATTGGCCGGTCTCGTGCGAGATGACCGGATAGTTGGTCCCTTCGAGCGAGGCGCGGTAGTCGCGTCCGAACCAACCGCTGTCGCCACGAAAGCGGTAGGAGCCGATGCGAATCGCAATCAGGTAGTCGATGTGGTCGACCGGGCCCGGCCGCTCGCCGTAGTAGCGCCCGGTCTGCGTAGTGAAGATGCGGCGGTTGTCCTTCCTCTTCCATTCGAGCAGCCAGGGCGTGAGGATCTGCTGCCAGGGTCCGGCCGGCTCGTTGCCCGAGGAGAGCATCATGAACGAGGGATGATTGCCGAAGGCCTTGACGATCTGCTCGGTCTCGCGGTAGAGGAACTCCTTCATCCCGTCATCGCGTGACGAGTATTGGCCCCAATTGGAGCATTCCGGCTGCAAGTAGATCCCCATCTCGTCGGCGGCGACGAACGCCGCTTCCGGCGGGCACCACGAATGGAACCGCACGTGGTTCAGGCCGTAGTCCTTCACCACCCCAAACACCTTCCTCCACGACTCGATGTCCGTCGGCGGATAGCCCGTCAGAGGAAACGTGCAGCCTTCGTGCGTTCCGCGAAAGAAGGTCTTCCTGCCGTTGACGTAGAACGTCGCGTTGCGGCTCTCGATCCGGCGCAGCCCAACGGCCAGCTCGCGTTCGTCGTCCGCCTGATCACCGCTCAGGGTCAACGTCACGTGGTGCAGCGCTGGATCGAACTCGTCCCAGAGTCGGGCCTCGTCACCGAAGGACACCTCCAGCCGGGCCGTACCCCCGTCAACATCCCACTGCACCGGCACGCTCTTGCCGGCGGCCGACAACATCCCCTTGCCGGGCCGGCCGGTGACATTGCCCAGCGTCACCTCGATGCGCGCGGATTTGCGCTCGATGTCCGTGTAGACCCGCGCATCATCGATCCAAACGGGTGTGGTTGAACGGAGTACGAGCCTGCCCGCCAGCCCATGCCAATTCGTCTGCGTCGAGTCGGTAATGCTATGGGCATCGCGGCGGACGTCGACGAGGTAGCGGTTGTCCACGCGAACACTCAGCGTGTAGCGTCCCGGTTCCAGGATGCCAAGGTCGTAGACGTGGGGCGTTCCCAGGCTGTCGTTGACGCCGATCCACTTGTCGTTGACCCACAGGGCGCTCGACCAGTGGACCCGCTCGAACGACACCACCGCGCGACGGCCCTGCCAGGTCTCGGGGATGATGACGTCCCTCTGATACCACGCGACGCCGGTATACTTGCGTCGCGGCTGAGGCCAGAACGGGACCTTCACGTTGCCGGGTTGCGCGTACTTCTTGAATTCCTTTCGCAGGTACCAGTGCGGATCGTGCAGGCCGCTCATCCATTCCGTTTCGGCGGTGACCTCGTCGCCATAGCCGCTGTCGCGCAGTGCCCCCGGCAGGCGGATTGGGTCGGCCAGCTCCCGCGTGAACCACTCTTCGTCGACGCCGACATCCTCGCGATCCAGCGCCACCGCCCACGCCCCGCCCAGATCGATCTCGCCGACGGCCGACAGGTTCGGTTCACTCGCGCCATAGGCCCGTGCGCCAATCGACAGGCATATCATCGCCAACGCCGCAAACGCACCCCTCCATATCACCGCCTTCATATCCGTCCTCCTCTCAACTCTCACGACTCATAGCAGACATCAAGAGCTTTCCTTGCCGTCGCTACGGCAACGACGCCACTCGCGGCCAGCCGTCTTCCCACACCATCGTCGAGATTTGCAGATGGCTCCGTCCCGTCGTCGCATCATAGGCGTGGAACACGAGGTAATCGGTGCCTGCGTCATGGAACACCGCCTGATGGCCCGCGCCGCGCCAGGCGCCGCTGGTGGCCTCGATGACCAGCGTGCCGCCGCCTTCCATCATGGGCGTGCCGTCTTTGTCCGCGTAAGGTCCGGTCACGTCACGCGAGCGGCCGACGCGGACGTTGTAGGTGCTCCTGGGGCCGCGGCAGCAGAAATCGAACGAGACGAACAGATACCAGTAGTCCCCATGCTGGACGATGAACGGCGCCTCGATGGCGCCGGTCACCGGAGGTGTCTGATGCGCCCCCGACCGCGGACGGCTCGCCAGCGAATACAGCGTCGTGTCTTCCGTCGAGAGCTTGCCGGTCGCAGGGTCGATCCGCCTCATCTTGATCCCGCTCCAGAAGCTGCCCCAGTTCAGCCAGACCCGGCCGTTGTCCTCCACCACGATGTTGCCGTCGATGGCGTTCCAGTCGTCCTGGCCTTCCGTGGAGCGGATGACCATGCCCCGATCGATCCACTTGTACTTCGGGCTGTTCGGGTCGAGTGTCTCATTGACTGCCAGTCCGATGGCCGAGCTGTTCTTTCCGAACGTCGAGACCGAATAGTACAGGTGATACTTGCCGTTGAAGAACGAGATGTCCGGCGCCCAAACCCCTTGCGTACCCGGGATCTCCTTCGGCGCCCATTCGGGCAGGTCCGCGAACACGTGCCCGATCATGCGCCAGTCACGCAGGTCTTTCGACACGCGGATCGGGACGCAGTTTCGTCCCCGCCGACCGCCGGTCGCAAACCCGTAGTACGTGTCGCCTTCTTTGATGATGACCGGATCGTGCGCGCCGGTGTCGCCGCTGAGCTGGAGCAGTTGCGGCTCGGCCGCACCACAGAGCGACACCCCCATTGCCAACACCGCACACAGTACAAGATGCACCTTCACGCCGTTCATCGTCGTCCACCTCCCATCGTTGCTCGTTTCAGCGGCCGTCCCAGCGGAACGTCTGCCCCGCCGCAATGTCCACGTCTCGAATCGCGTCCCCATAGCGCAGCCGGCACGGGTTGCCCAGCCGCGAACGAATGTTGGCCGCGACCAGCTTGCCGTCGGCCCACTGCAAATCCACTTCGAACCCGCCTTTGGCGCGCAGGCCCTTGACCGAGCCGGTAGCGAAGGCCCGGGGTAAAGCGGGCAGCAACTGGATCTCGCCGGTCATCCTCGCCCCCTCGAAACGCGCGCGGCTCTGAAGCAGCATCTCACCGATGCCCGACGCGCCTCCGAAATTGCCGTCAATCTGGAACGGCGGATGCGCATCGAACATATTCGGATAGGTCCGATCCGGCCCGAGCAGCAGCTTGAGAATCTGATAGGTGTGCTCGGCATCCTGGAGCCTCGCCCAGAGGTTCAGCCGCCAGCCGATGCCCCAGCCGGTGGCGTTGTCGCCGCGAATCTCCAGCGACTTGCGCACGGCCGCCGCCAGTTCGGGCGTGTCATGCACGTTGATCTGATCGCTGGGATACAGCCCGTACAGGTGGGAAACGTGGCGATGATGAATGTCGCCCGCCTCCATGTCCCAGTCCTCGAGCCACTCCTGAAGCTGGCCTTCCTTGCCGATCTGGTTCGGCGCCAGGCGGGCTCGCGCCGCCTCGACCTTGTTGCGGAAGTCTTCGTCCACACCAAGAATCATCGAGGCGTGAATGCAGTTCGTAAACAGATCGCGAATGATCTGGCTGTCCATCGTCGGCCCCGCACAGATCGAAACCCCATATTTGTGCCCGTTCTCGGGCGACAGCGACGGGCACGTCACCAGCCACTTGTGCACAGGCTCTTCCACGAGCGTGTCGAGGAAGAACCGGGCCGCCCCCTTGAGCGCCGGATACACCTTCGCAAGGAAAATCTTGTCGCCGCCGAACTCGTAGTGGTCCCACAGGTGCTTGCACAACCACGCGCCGCCGGTCGGCCAGAAACCCCAGAACGAGCCGTCGATCGGACCGGAAGCGCGCCATAGATCGGTGTTGTGGTGGCAGACCCAACCGCTCGCGCCCCAGTTGACGCGGGCGGTTCTCGCGCCGGTCTCGGTCAGGTCCATCACCATCGCGACCAGAGGCTCGACACACTCGCTCAGGGCCGTTGGCTCGGCGGGCCAGTAGTTCATCTCCGTGTTGATGTTGATCGTATACTTGCTGCTCCAGGGCGGACTCATGCTGTCATTCCAGATGCCCTGGAGGTTGGCCGGCTGCGTCCCAGGCCGCGAACTGGAGATCAGCAGGTAACGTCCGAACTGGAAATAGAGCGCCGCCAATTGCGGATCGTCGTTCGTTTTGGAGTTGCGGATGCGCTCGTCGGTCGGCCGTTTCGCCGCCTCAGTCGTGCCGAGATCGATCGCGACCCGGCGGAAGAGCCGCCGGTGTTCGGCGACGTGAGCAGCACGCAGCGCGTCGAAGGACTTCGCGCTCGCCGCCGCGATGGCCGCCTTCGTCAGCGTCTCCGGATCGCCGCTGATGTCCTTGAAGCTCTTGTAGCTGGTGGCCGCCGCGACGAGCAGGGTCACTGCATCCGCATTGCTCACCACCAGCCGATCACCGTCCGTCTCGACCCTGCCGCCGTTGGCTAGGGCCCGCACACGGCACTGGAACTTCAGCGAGCCCTCGATCCCTTGCGAAGAACCGTTGCCCCCTGCCATTACCAGCGTATCCGAGCCATAGGCTTCGACTGAGGCTTTCTGCGGCGTCTTGAGTCCGGCCGCAAACGAAATCCTCCCCGGCTCCGTCGCCGTGATACGAACGACGATCACCTGATCGACGGGACTGGCAAAGACCTCTCGCTTGAATGTCACGCCATCGACGGTGTAGGTCACGCTCGTGACGGCCTCGTCGAGATTGAGGTCCCGTCGGTAGTCGCTGACCCTCTCGACGGCCGGGAACGCCAACAGCAGGTCGCCCACTGTTTGATAGGGCATCTGCCCGAGCGGCCTGGACATCATCTGCTTGCCGACAAGCGCATCGGCCTGGCGATACTGGCCGGCAAAGATCAGACGTCGGGCCTCGGGTAATGCCTCCAGCGCCTCGGGACGCGTAGGGTCATATGGCCCGCCGGCCCAGAGCGTGTCCTCGTTGAGCTGGAGGCGTTCGCGGTCGATCCCGCCGAAGACCATCGCGCCGAGCCGGCCGTTGCCGACCGCCAGCGCCTCGACCCATTCGACCGCCGGCTGATGGTACCAGAGGCTCAGCGGCTCCTGCGGCGCCGACGCCTGTCCGGTCATCATGCCCGAGAAGCGCGTGGTCGTGCCGGGCTTTTCCGACGCGGCGCCTATCGAAGCGAGAGCGACGACGATCGCACTCCATGTCATAAGAAACCATCGTGTGCGTGACAGCATGTTCACCTCCAATACGTTTTGCGATTCTCCAATCGGGTCGGCCGCGCAGGGCAAGCATCTCCGCTCGCCATGACGTGCGTGGACGCACGCCCTGCCTGCGTCATGCGATAATTGTACCGGGAAAGAGCGACAGACTCGAACATCTTCTGACGAACTTCAGCTTCTGCGTCAATCCGGCGTCCGGCGGGCCAGCCACTGGAGGATGTATTCGCAGTTGACCACCTTCTCCACCAGATCCAGCGGCAGGTAGTAATAGTGATTGGACGCCTCGAACCCGATGCGCGGGTCCTGGCGCGTCAGCGCGAACAGGCGTTCGGCGTTCCGGATCTCGGCATGGACCTTCGCTCGCATCGTCGCGACCGCGGCATCCGCCTCGGCCTGAAGCAGCGAGCCGGATCGCAGCGCGTTCCAGGCCAGTGTGAATCGAATCTGGTTGGCCACGCTCTCGAAGTGCAGGCCGGCAGCTTCAGCGACCACTAGATCGCTCTGCGCATTCGCACGTTCGCGCGGCCCTTCGATCTGGCCTGTCGCCTCCTTCCAGGCGGCCAGCCCTTCCCGCCAGCCGGAAGCGACCTTCTCGAACTGCCCGGCCAGCACCTCGGCCGGATAGATGCCCCGCCAGCCGTCCACGTCGTCGTAAGGGAACCCGACCATCGTCGACGCATATCCCGTCGGCTCCAGATAGAGCAGGTTGGCCGGCCCGACCTGACTGGGGCCACGGTAGACGTAGCTGCCGTCGAACGGGAATTCCGAGAACGCTTCGCTGAATCTCGCCCAGCCGGCCATCATCTCTGGGGCGGCCTCGGCGCCATACCGGGCGCGAGCTAGTCCCATCAAAGCCTCTCCCGCGGTCGGCGCAGGCTTCTGCTGGAACCGCCTGACCAGTTCGAGGTTCGGCGACGGGTAGCCCCCCACCGTCCAGCTCAGCATCAGGCCGTCGACGCCCGCCTGGCGCAGATTGCTGCAATGCTGAGCGACGAGATTCATCACGGGCAAATACGGCACCGCCGACAGCTCCCACGTGCAGTTGACCTGGACCTTGGCAAGCGTCTTGAGCCCTCGCTGGCGGGCGAGCGCCCAGTGTCTCTGGGCCCGGGGCCCAGGGCCGACGGCCGAGATCGAATACTCGCCGACCGCGCCGGCGATGCCGCCCCGCGTGATGGGTTTTCCCCACTCGCTGACGCACATCAGGTAGACATCGTCGGGCAAAAGCTCGATGATGCGGGAGGCCCAGTCCGGCTGGCCCCATCCGGCCGACGTGCCATCCGGCCAGCCCCAATCCCACACGATCACTTTCGCCTTCGGGCTGCCCGCCCGGACGCCGGCGGCAATCGCCGCGTTGACCTCCGCGATGACCTCCGGGCCGGAGCGCTTCGAGCATCGCGGACATCCCGTCGCCGTGCGGGTATGGCTGTAGCAGTTGGTCAGATTCTCCGACGCGGTGATCGTGAAGACGCCGCCGAGGTTCGGCACATTCTCAAAGACGTGCCGCAGCGAGTCCGTGAGCCACTGCCGCACCTGCGGAGCGGAAGTGCAGAGCACCGCATAGTCCCCCTGCCGAACGCCCCGCAGTTCCTCCCGGCCTTCCAGCAGCGATGCCGGGACCGCACGCGGCTCGTTCATGTAGAGGTAGATGGAGACGCCGTGACGAGCGGTCCGCTCGACCATTTTGGCCAGGTTGGCCAGCCGGACCGCGTGGTCGGCTGTGGGCCGGCCCAGCGCATCGCTGGGAGCCAGTTGCGAAAGCACCACGTGCAACCAGACGCCGTTGACGCCCGCCTGCGAAAGCCGACGCAGCAGCGCATCGGGATACGGGTCCAGCTCCGGATGGAGCAGCGGGTCGCCGAAAAGCCCCGCATACGAATACAAAAAGCGAATCGATTCTTCGTCGTTTCGATTCCGGTCTTCGACTACTTCCGCGTCCGTCGTCTGAGCGAAAAACTCAAACCTCGGCTTCGACGGCGCAGCGACCGCCTCGCCGAAATGGGACCAGACAATCTCGCGAATCTCGGCGCAGCGTTTCACGGTCGCCTCGTTTGGCTCGGCGTAACGGATCGGCACGCACGCCGGCTTGAGCGAGCCCAGCTTGATCCAGAGGAAGTCGTCCTCGCGGAGCGTGAAGGCGAGCCTCTGCGCATCCCAGCCGAGCAAAGTCAGCAGTTGCTCATAGGGCAGAAGGTGCCAGTTGCGGCGAATGATCGTGATGTAGCCTCGCTGCTGATACTCGGCCGGCGGGGGAATCTGCGGAAGCAGGCCCATCAACAGACCGATGTCACGAACGTTCTGGGGCGTGGTCTGGAGCACCTCGGCCATGCGTTTGAGCGAAACCAGTTCCCAGTTGCGCCAGACGAAGGCGTGCAGGCGATCCGGAAAATGCTTCAGCGGGATCGCCGGCCGCACGCCGCCTGTCGGCAACACGTCGGCTCGGCACAAGACCCCGCCGATCGACGACACTATCAACACGGCCAAGAGCCCACGACGCCATCCATCCATGTTCTGTCTCCTCTCATTGCGCATCTATGGTCTCGGAAATCTGAACCGAGACCCAGGTGTCAGGGAATCAGTGCTTGCAGCGGCGTCAGGGTCACCGGGCCGATCAGGCCGGAGTCATGGGGCGGCCATTTCGCGGCGCTGAAGTTCCCATCGGGGCCTCGATTCTCGCGAAGCCTCGCGGCGAAGTTGACATTGTAGAACTTTCTGTAGTTCACACCCCGCCGGTCCAGGTCGGCAATCCGATTGCCCATGAGATTCGACACCTCGATTTGGAGCGTGTTCTCCTCGTCCAGCCGGTCGGCCGGGACCGCGATCTGGAACGGGGCGCTGATGAGCGTGCCCAGCTCCCGCCCGTTCAACGTCACGCGGGCACTTTCGCAGACCCGCCCCAGGCTCAGCAGCCACCCATCCGCCTGCTCCGCCGGCCTCTTCAGGGAGATCGTGCAGCGAGCAGTCCCCGAGAACCTCTTGACGGCGTCACCTTCGAAATCCGTCCACGAGCCCAATGTCGGCGTGCGGACGGTGGCAGGCAGCTCCGGCCCGCCTGCGACAAACTCGACGGTCCAGGTCCCCTCCATTGGTTTCGCCGGCCCTTTGGCGCTCCAATAAGCGTATCGCGGTCCCTGCACAGGTTGGTCAAACGTTCTGAGAATGCAGGATTGGCCGGGAGCAAGCTGAAGGTAGACCTCGCTGCGGGATCCGTTCTTTCGCAGAGCCGCCAGAGCCCTGTCGCCTCGCATCGGCTCAAAGATCGCAACGGAGGCGGCCTCGGTTGCAAGCGGGACCCAGCCATCCCATGCCTCGTCGGTCGCGTTCCACACGAAGTAGCATTTGCCATCCGAAAGCGTCCGGCGGACAAACTCCATACCGCGTTCGACCATCGGTTCACATTCGATGTCCGCAAACGCCAGCATTTCGGCGACATTGTCCCCGAGCAGGAACCGGCCGCTTCCGAGCCTGGCTTCCCGAACCCCGGAAGCGGATGTCTCAACGAAACTCAGTCGCGAGATCATCTTCGCCAGCGCGCTGCGCCGCGCCTCCAGATCGCCCCATCCGGGGACGTCCCCCGGCAATCGTTCCTGCACCACAATGGTCACCCCTTGCTGTGCCATAGCCTTCAATGCTTGGAATGTCGCCGCCGGGATGTGCCGACACCTGGGTATAACAATGGCCCGGTAGGTTGCGCCTCCCGTGTGAAGGACGCCCTTGTCACAACGGACCTCAGCAAGCTGACGGTCGGAGATGTAATCGAACGAACCCCCTGCCTGCCGGAGCAATTGAGCGATGCCCTGCATTTCGCGAGGTGTCTGCGCGCTGTAGTGCTGTAGCATCGTCCGCCCAGTCTGCGACCAGGAATCGTGGATCGGCCAATACAGCAGCACGTCATTGTCGGGCCGCCCCGCCTGGAGAAACGACTGGCAACGCGTGACATAGGCGTTGAGCGCCGCAAAATGGTTCCAGAACGAGTTCGTCGGTCCAAAATGCACCGAGGCGTAGAACATCCATCCCGGCCACTCCTCACCCGGCGGAGAAAAAGTCGTGCCGTGATAGCAGATGTGGTTGATCCCGCCGAGGAAATAGCGATCTACCCATTGCTTCGCCTCGCCCAGGGTCCCGGTGAAGTGTTCGGCCATCCACGTCGCGGCCTCGCACGAGGCCAGCGGCTTGCCGGTGACGTGAGCGGCCGAAGAGGCGAACTTGAATCCGAGGATGTCGCTGCCTTCGGTTTCCGGAATCCCGCTGGCGGCATAGAGGTCCAGCAGGTTCGCCGGCGAGCCGTGGGCCTGGTTGCGCGTCGTGGCCCCCCTGCCTTCGGCCCAGCGGCGCCAGGGAATCGTGAACTCCTCCAGGAGCAGGTCGGAGATCGTCTCGCGATAGTCGCACAGGACCTTCGCGCTCTTCACAGGCTCGTCCTTGCCGAACAGGGCCGGCAGATGGTTCCGCAGATCGTAACCGCGCCTCCGCTCGAACTGCTCGAAGAACGCGGGCGTCCAGTTCGATTCGCCGGCCGCGTCATCGACCTCATATGAATCGTTGAAGTACGCCCGGATTCCGCCCACATCGTGACCGGCAAAGGCCCGGTCGAACCGGCTCAGATAGCGTTCGAGCGCCTCGTGCGAGAAATGGTCGATCACATCGCCTTCTCCCCCCGGTCCGGCCCGTTCGACCATCTTGCCGTGCCAGCCCTGGAAGACCGCGTATAGCGTCCAGTTGCCCGCCGGAGCGGTCCAGTCCAATTCGCCGTCGGCAGCGACCTTGTCCGTCAGATTGACGACCTGCCCCGCGTCCGAATAGGCCATGAGAACCTGCAAGGGCAACGGCTTCTCGAAACGCACCTGCTCCAGAGCCAGCGACTGAAGGTCTTCGTTGTCGCTGACAGGCTCAACGATCTCGGAGATGTCCAGGCGTCGGCCGATCGCCCGCACCATCGGTCGTTGGACACACGTCACGGGCTCGGCCAGACGCTCGCCGGCCTTCAACTCGTAAGTCTTGTGGACCGCATTCTTACAGGCATCGGCTGCGCCGACCCACGGTCCGCCGAAAGGCCAGCCGTTGCCCGTGGCCATGTCGACGCCCAAGTCCAGCCTGCGAGCCTCTTTCAGGGTGTGTTCGAGCACCTCCACCCATCGAGGCGTGAGGTAGTCGATGAATCGATCTTCGCACCCTTTGACTCCGTAAATGGGCGTGATCTCCAGTCCCCCGAGTCCGGCCGCCGCATACTTCTGCATCTCGGTGGTGAGGTCGTTGGCGTCGACGATGCTGCCCATCCACCACCAGCGGGTCCAGGGCTTCGTCTGACTCGTCACGGCAGGCCATTCGAGAGCCGGAACCGGTCGCTCCGCGGCGCAGGCCGCATCCCAGAACAGAGACAATGCCAACACGAGAACCCGCACGAACTGTCCTGACTTGCCGCTGCCATGCATCATGCTCTCCGTTCGTCCCTGCACGTTTCCGAGTGGGCCTCTCACCTGCTCTGCAGGATTTCTTCGCCGTCGCGCAGGATTCGCAGGCGGGTGCGGTTGTCCTTGGCGACTTCGAACTGCAATTCGTCGGTCTGATCGGTCCATCGAATTCGGACGGAACCGGTGGAGGCATCGACGCTGACCCTGGGCAGGGCCTCGCCCATCCGAAACGGGACCATCAGGATGCGGAATCGGCATGCAACGGCCTCGGCCGCCACCAGCGTCCGGTCGTGGGCATTCTCCAGCCGGCAGGCGGACGGCCCGACCTCCTGCACCAGCAGCATGGGCGTGCCGTCGGGAATCTCGTTGCTTGGCGATGCGGTCAGCACCAGCAATTCGGCGTCCGGGCCGGGCAACACCACCGTCGTGAAGCCGCCCTGCATCTGCCACTGGTAGAGATGCGTGTTCTCGTCCTTGCAGATATCATCGACGACAACCGCATAGGGATGGCTGCCGCGCACGACGCCCGTCGAACGATAGGCGTATTCGACGGCGTTGAATCGTGTGCGCAGCGTGGGAAGCCACGGGTTGTGCAGCGGCGGTACCCCGTAGTTGATGCGGTAGCGCTGCGTGCCCTTGAAGACTCTCACTACGAACGGATCGGTTTCCAGCTCCCACGAACGGGCCGCGATGCGTTCCTCGGTCCAACTGCCAACCTGGGTCGTCCACATGTACTCATAGGCGTTCCGGACGTCCGCTGAGGCGATGGCCCCCGCCTCGGTGATGGCAGCGCCGAGATATGTCACCCGGCTCGGCGCCAGACCGGAGCCGTCGTCCTGACCGACACCGTCGATGAGGACAATCGAGTGATTTGTCGACGCAGGGTCGTTGTCGGAGAGCCCGTCGCGGCCCCAGGTCACGCCGTGGGACTGAAGACAGAAGGAACCGGCGTCATGGTGCGTGGTCCCGGCGCCAAGATAGAGGTCGGGCCGGGCCTGCATGTTGATCCACAAGGCCTCGTCGCTGTTGTCGCTGCGAGAGGAAAACAACCCGCGCGAGGGATCGCTGAAATCCAGAGGCAGACCGAGCGCCTCTCGCGAGGTCAAGCGCCATGGGGCGTCATACAGCAGGCTCTTGGCCGGTCCTGGAGCGGTCGGGCCGGGCAGAGCGAACTCGACGGCGCCGCGTCCGGCCAATTGCTCCCGGTACTGTCGTGGGTCGAAATCGGAAACGGAGTGGGCCGGACCCAGCAGGTAGTCGGCGCATCGGTCGTTCGGATAGAGGACCTTCCAGGCCCCAACGATCTGGCGGTTCAGGCCCCCCCCGCCATGCGCGCCGCGAGAGGCTGTGAAGCTGCCGTCCGGCGAGGTGCACTGCACCTGCGCCTCCATCAGCTTTCGCCAGTGCGGATGTCCGAACGTGCTGACACCGCGCCTGGCGAGGGCCACCATCGAGAGCAGTTGAAACGGCAAGCCTTCGCCGGCGACGCCGTTGGATTCGCAGAGTACGCCATACTCGTCGATGCCCCATTGCAGGAAGGCCTTGACGGTCTCGATGCCGCAATCGTGCACCTCTCCGTCAAAACCCTCCTCTCCTTCGATAGCCAGATTGGCAAGGAAGAGCGTCAGGTCGCGCGTGACCCCATGGTTGTCGCGCACGCGCAGCGGGCCGTTCTGGCCGTAGCCGCGACGGCCGCCCACCACCTTCCCGATCACACGTCGGACCAGCGTCGCCTGCTCTGCGGTCATCCACCTGGCGGCAAAATCGTAATTCAGCCCGAGGTTCCTGGCGCCGATCCACTCCGGCAGCCCGCGCCAGTAGGCGTTGTACACATCCGGCTTGTCCGTCCAGGCGTCGATCCGCGGCTCAATCAGCCGGTAGTAGTTGCAGATTGCGGCCGCCGCTTTCGCGCCGAGATCGGCGTTCTCCGTCAACAGCGCATATAAAGCGATCGTGTTGAGGCACTGCGTTATGTCCTGGCCGTTCGACGAGCGAATACCGTCGTCCTGCCACTCAAACGTCAATCCGCCGAGATCTCCGGTATGAAGTCTCGCGAAAAGGCGTCCGTCGCTGGTATCGGGATTCAGCCAGGTCCTGGCCAGCACATACTCCGTCTCGATCAGGGACATCGATCCGGTCACGGACGACTTGATTCGAGCCAGGATCAGCGGGACATCCTGAGGTCCGAACAGGACGCGCGGATGCACGCCGGCCGGCGGCACGTCGCTGGCCAGCTCGTGCGCGCTGAGGGCCGGTTCGTCGTAGCGTTTCTCCGAGATCAGCCGCCATTGCGTTTCGGGCTCATCGTACAGTGACAACTGCTCCGGCCTGAACTCGACGTGTTCGGCCCAGCGGCCCCAAGCCTTGAGGTTGGGGATGTTGCGATAGACAATCTGCGGGTCGGCAAACTTCTCCGGGGTGTCGAACAGGGTGATGATCGAGTCGAGCAATTGCGAGTCGTCAAGCGTCATCGGCGTGTCCGAGACGATCACCAGACCGCGTTCCTCCGTGAACACCTTCTTGCCCAGCCTGGCCGCCAGATCGGCCAGAGAAACCATCCTTCCCTTTTCGGCGATCCGAAACCCGAACCAGGGCAGGTGCTTGATCCCGAAGGCCGACAGGGCGAACCGCTTCGGAACCATCACCTCGCCTTTGACCACTTCCGCTTCCGTCCGCCAGTCGCGCGGATCGAGGCTGACACGCTGTCCTCTGATGAACCCATGGCGCCCGCCGGCAAAGACCACCACCAGGGTATCCTTGAGTCTCGCCTTGGCGGCATCGGTGGCCTCACGACTGTAGGCCCCCAGATCCTGGTCTTTGACGCCGTCCGGCCCCTGGGCCCGTGCCGTCGCAGTCGCCATGACCGCACCGGCCAGCAAGATCGCCATGACGATGCTTTTCATCAATTGTACTGCTCCGTTCCGGACCACCGTTTGCTATCCTGTCCAATGCACCGGTCTCAGGATACCCGAAATCCGGGTCTTTTGCCAGAAAACGTGTGAGCCGAACGCCTCGGATGTGCGTCTGGCCGGCCCGGAATGTCCAAAATGGCCCGCCGGACCGCCCCAAGGGTGGTTGTCGCCCCATCCGGCCAACGGTGGGTCAGACCATGTCGTAGTCGTAGGGTTTGCGCATCTCGCGGGCGAGGTACGTAGCGGCCTCGGCGTCGCCGACAAACTGCTCTCTGGCCGGGTCCCAGTTGAGCTTTCGGCCCAGGCGGATGCTGATCACGCCCAGATGGCACAGGCTCGCCGAGCGGTGGCCCACCTCCGCCGGGCAGATCGGCGGCTTTCGCGTCTTTACGCAGTCGATGAAATTGGCGATGTGGTCGTTGCTGACGTAGACGCGAGGGGCGCTTTCCGGCAGCTTGTCCGTTAGCAACTGGCGGTCGCTGGCCTGGAGGATGCCACGAGTGACCCAGATCCAGCCGTCGGAACCAATGAATTTGATACCATGCTGCTGGCCGTTGGGGTCCTTGACGCCGCCGTGCCATTCGCTGGCCGTGGTGCTCTTGGAGGTGTGAACCACGCCATTGGCGTAGGTATACGTCACCTCGTATTCGCTGGCGGCCGTGAACCCGCCGGGGATCATCTCGACCAGTTGTTTGCCCTCGATGCTGACCGGCCCGGACTGATCCAGCCCCAGGGTCCACAGCACGATATCGTTGTGGTGCGCGCCCCAGTCGGTCATGGTGCCGCCGGAGTACTCCCACCAGTAGCGGAAGCTGAAATGGGTCCGCTCCTTCACGTAGGGGACCTTGGGCGTCTGGCCCATCCAGAAATCGTAGTCGAATCCCTCCGGCACCGCCGAGGTCTGGAACGGCCCCTGTCTCAGTCCCGCCGGCAGCCAGACTTCGGCCCTCTGGAGCTTGCCGATCCGCCCGTTGCGGACCAGGTCGCAGGCGAGCCGGAAATGCACGCTGCTTCGCTGCTGGGTGCCGGTCTGAAGGATGCGGCCCGTCTGTCGCTCCACCTCGATCAGACGCTGCCCTTCGGCGATCGTCAGCGTCAGCGGCTTCTCACAGTAGATGTCCTTGCCCGCCCGCATGGTCGCGATGGCGATCAGCGTGTGCCAGTGGTCCACCGTCCCGCAGATCACCGCGTCGATGTCCTTGCGTTCCAGCAGTTTGCGAAAGTCATGGTAGCCGTCGGCCTCGGGGAAGTCCTTCCGGGCGTTATCGAGGTGTCGCTCGTCCACGTCGCAGACCGCGACGATCTTGCCGAAACGCTGGGCGTTGCGTGCATCGCCTCGGCCCTGCCCGCCGCAGCCAACCAGCGCCAGGCGGACCGTCTCGCTGGGTGACGACGGAGCCGGCGGTCCGCCTGCGGCGGACTGGGCAGCGCATTCCTCAACAAACCAGCCGGGCAGCGACGACCCGGCAGCCAGCATGCCCGCTGTCTTCAGAAAGCTGCGACGTGTGGTGCTCGAACAAGAACCAGCCATGATGATCTCCTTATGATAGCATCGTTGGCCCTGGAACGCTCGCCGAACGGCCGCGCCGCAAAAGGGTCGTGATGGGTCCATCATACAATCGATCCATCACAACCTCAAGGACGCTTCGGACTGTCACTCGGCGTCTGAGACCGGGCCTCGGTCGGCTCCTCACGGTCGAGCGAGACCTCCGTCAGAGCTCCGGTCAGTTCCACGTAGATCTCCTCGAGTGTCTCGCCCCGCGCGAAGCCGGGCCGTCCACAGATATGCCCGAAGAAGGCACGGATCGTCCCCTCGCTGTCGCGGGCGACCAAGGTCCCGCCGGCCTTGTTCCCATGGCTGTTGGCATACGCGCACGCAATCCACCTTCCGTCCGCAAACGCCTGCACCAGAGCCGGAATAGAGCGAGCCGCCTCGCATTGCCAGCGCGGGCACAAGGATCGCAACCACAAAGAGGACACCGCCAAGGACGATGCCGCATCTGAGCATCATTCTCATCCAGCGACGGCTCACTTCTTCGGCCCGGCTGCATTCGGGTCCCGCGCTAGCGGCATCACGTAAACTGGCCGGCCGTTGAACTCGAACCACCGCCACCCCTCGGGCACCTGCCAGGCGGGTGGATACGACGGGATCCGGGGCGACGGCACAGCACGCGGCACCACCTTCTGCCTCTCCTCCAGCATGTGCATCCGGTCGTTCAGGAACGTCACCCGCTCTTCGAGCGCCTCGATGCGTTTCTTCAGCACGTTGAGTTCGGAGGATTCCTCGCTCGGCGGCTCCTGTGAGGCCATCGCCCACACGCCGCCCAGAAGACAGCAACTCGTCAGGATGATCGCGGTCGGTCGTCTCATGCTCGGTCCTTTCCCATGCAGCCTCTCTCTTGTTACCCGAGGCACTACACTCGCTCATGCCGATACCATGATGGCAGTTCCCTCAGAGAAAGACAAGGGCAATTCCAGGGCGGAACCGGGTTTCGAGGGGCGTTCTGTGTCTACGGCGGGGCGCTGTCGGGAAGGAGTTCGAAGGCGGCGCTGACGGCTTCGGGGATGGCGCGGGGCCGGCCGCTTTGGAGGTCCATGAAGACCCAGTCGGTCTCGCCCTGGGCCACGGTCACATTGTCGCTCGTCCGAACAAACCTGTAGCGGCGCAGCGAACGGACCTTGCGGAAGCTGGCCACCCAGGTCAGGGCCTCGATCTCGTCACCGGCAAAGGCGGGGTTGAGGTATTCGATCCAGTGCGATCGGGCCACCCACGTGGCGCCGATGCGGCGCGTCGTGTCCGTACAGCCGGCGGCGTCGGCATGCCGCACCGCCACGTCCTGCATCCACTGCACGTACACCACGTTGTTGACATGTCCGTTGGCGTCGATGGCCTCCGGGCCCACGGTGAATCGATGTCGATAGATCGCCTGCATTATGAACCCCGTCTGTCGGCGTTTCGCGATGCGCCTTCGCACGCGACGGCCACAGCCTAACAGACCAAGCGGGGAAACTCAACCGCTCCCTGCCAACAGAGTCCCGTGCTTCCGATAACCTTCGAGCGCGGGCTCAGGGAAAGGAGTGGGCCTTGCACCCGATTGGTTTGTATACTATGGATGGGTGGACAGGAGGTGCCGCGCACCGTGCCGGGATGCGCCGCCGTGATGACGATGCAAGTGGAGCAAGGGGAACATCATGAATCTTCATGGAATAGTCGCCAGATCCGGCCAAGCCTTCAAGTACATCCTCGATCCGAACGTCGATCTCATCTCTTCATCCCGAGCCGCTCAGCTTGCCGAAACCCAGCGCCAACTGGACGACGTTCGACGCAGGCTGGACGAGAGCGAGAAGGCGTCGCGCGAGAAAGACACGGTGATCGCCCGACTTCGCGACGAACTGGCGGCCAAAGCCGAGCCGGCCAAGCCCACCCTGCCCCAGGAGGTCAGACCCGGCGCCAAACGCAAGGACGCCAGCAAGACGTCAACACAGGCGAAGTCCACGCAGACGCGCCGCAAGAGCAGGTCCCGTAAAGCCAGGCCGGCGACGGCCCGCGCAGGCGCCAAAGCCAAGGGCCGGTCCAAACGCACGGAGAACGGCCCCAAGCCCTGATTCCGTCGTTTCCGCCAACATATCTCTGTTCCAGAGGTGCGTTCCAGCGCTCATTCTCCGTTCGTAGTGACGCCGTCAGGCGTTATGCCCGTACGGGCATACTGCTAACGGCCGATCACGATTCCCCCGTACAAACGCTTGCCGCCGGCGGCCGGACGCTCTATCATGTCCGTCAGCTTCGAGAGGCCCTCTTGCGATGCCGAGCGGGTTCGGACTTTGCGCCGGACGCCCGCGGCACGCCGGATCGCCATGTCTCGACACAGCAAATCGTCAGTGCCAGAAATGGGAAGGGACCAACATGAAGAGCGTGACGACAAAAGCCCGCAACAACCTGCCCAAGGAGACCCTCCGCCCGGGCCGGCGACAATTCCTCAAGACGGCAATGAAGGCCGGCGCCCTGCTGGCCCTGCCCCAGGTGATCCCCAGCAGCGCGCTGGGCAAGGCCGGCGCCGTCGCGCCGAGTGAGCGCATCACGCTCGGCGCCATCGGCATCGGCGGTCGCGGCAGCTACGTCCTCGGCTGCTTCCTCCACGAGGAGGACCTGCAATGCATCGCGGTCTGCGACGTGCGAGGCGACCGGCGCAAACGCGCCAAGAACATGGCCGACGCCCGCTACGGAAACCACGACTGCACCGCGTACATCGACATGCGCGAGCTGCTGGCCCGCGACGACATCGACGCGCTGCTGATTGCCACCGGGCCGAACTGGCATGCGACCGCCTCGATCATGGCGGCCAAGGCCGGCAAGGACGTCTACTGCGAGAAGCCCTGCACGAAGAACATCGCCCAGAGCCTCGCCCTGGCGGACGTTTTCCGGCGCACGGGCCGTGTGTTCCAGGCGGGCACGCAGCGACGCAGTCTGCCCAACTTCGCCTACGCGGTCGAGCTGGCCCACAGCGGAAGGCTCGGCCAACTGGTCACGCTGCACGCCCATCCCGGCGGGCTGGGGACCTCAATGAGCGGCTGGCTGCCGGCCGAACCCGAGCCGCCCCGCGACCAGGTGGACTGGGATGCGTACCTCGGACCGGCCGCCTGGCGACCCTACAACCGCAAGCTCCTCGACGGATTCAACTTCGAGAAAGGCGGCGGCATGGTCGGTGGCGGCTGCCTCGAATGGGGCTCGCACTGCGTGGACCTGTGCCAGTGGGCCAACCAGAGCGACGACACTGCCCCGATCGAGTACGAGCCGGTCAATGGGCAATTGCACGCCCGCTACGCCAACGGCGTCAAGCTCGTCATGCGCAATGACGGGTGGCTGCCCCTGGGCTCCTGCCCGGTTCGATATGAGGGCACGACCGGATGGGTCGAGACCGGTGACGACGCGGAATTCGGCGCCAGCTCGCCGGACCTGCTGACGCGCCGAGGCGCCAAGATTCCCGGCTATCCGGCGGACTTCCACGTACGCGATTTCCTCGATTGCGTCAAGTCGCGGGCCCAGACCCGGGCCAACGCCGACGCGGCCTGCTGGGCGCACATCGCCTGCCACGCGGCCAACGTCGCCCTGTTCCTGAACCGCAAGGTCCGATTCGACCCGCAGAAGTGCGAGTTCATCGGCGACGAACAGGCCAATCGCTTGCGCTCCGAGGCGCTGCGCGAACCGTGGCGGATCTGATGTCCGACTTTCTTGAAACAGTCCCCCTGAACTATGAGGATCATTATGAGCGTTGCGAATAGACACTTCATCGGATTCATTCTTCTGATCGCGCTTCTGGCGTCGGCGGCAGCGGTCGGCCAGGACCAGGCGGCCAAACAGCGGGAGTTGATCGCTGTGCTTCAATCGAACGCCGCGCCCGCGGAGAAGGCCATCACGTGCAAACAACTGGCCATCTACGGCACGGAAGAGGCGGTGCCCAGTCTGATGCCTCTGCTGGCCGACAAAGAACTGGCGTCGTGGGCGCGCATTGCGCTCGAAGCGATTCCCGGTCCGGCGGCCGACGAGGCGCTGCGCGAGGCGATGGGCACGTTGCAGGGCCGTCTTCTGGTTGGAGCCATCAACTCGATCGGCGTGCGTCGCGATGCGATGGCCGTCGACGGGCTCATGCAGAAACTCGGCGACAACGATGCGGACGTGGCCTCCGCCGCAGCCGTGGCGCTGGGCCACATCGGTGGCGACCGCGCCGCCGAGGCCCTCTTGCAGGCCCTGACCAAATCACCGGCAGCGGCGCGCTCGGCGGTGGCCGAAGGCGGCGTCCTCTGCGCCGAGTGGTACCTGGCGAAGGACCGATCCGCGGAAGCGGTCAAGCTCTACGACGCCATCCGCCAGGCGGATGTGCCCAACCAGCGACGGCTGGAAGCAATACGAGGAGCGATCCTGGCCCGCAAGTCCGGCGGCATCGGCCTGTTGATCGAGCAACTGGAATCGGCCGACAAAGGGAGGTTCGGCATCGGACTGCGGACTGCGCGAGAGCTGGCCGGACGCGATGTCACCGAGGCGCTCGCAGCCGAGATGGATCGCCTCAGCCCCGAGAAGCGTCCCCTGCTGCTGCTGGCGCTGGCCGACCGCCATGATGACGCGGTGTCGCCGGCCGTCCTGCGAGCGGCTCAAGGCGGCCCGAAGGCGCTGCGCATCACCGCCATCAATATCCTGATCCGCCTGGGCGATGTCGCGTGTGTTCCCACCCTGCTTGCGGCGGCCGTCGAAGACGACGCCGACCTGGGCAAGGCGGCGCAGGAAACGCTCTCCAGACTGCGCGGCAAAGAGGTGGACGCGGACCTCGTTGCCCGGCTCGCGGACGCCAAGGGCAAGATGCGGCAGGTCCTGATCGAACTGGCAAGCCAGAGAGAAATCGCAGCCGCCCTTCCCGCGGTTGTTTCGAGTATCGAGGACGCGGACCGTGGCGTTCGCGCTGCGGCCATCCAGGCGGTCGGCGTTCTGGGCCGCGACCAGCAGGTGGCCGACCTGACCGGGCTGCTGCAGAAGACGACCGGTTCCGCCGAGCGCAGCAGCATCGAAAAGGCCTTGCTGGCGGTCACGGGCCGTTCCGGCGTCAAGAGCGTGCCGCACCTGCTGCCTCTGACCAAGAGCGGCGACAGCTCGCTGCACATCATCGGACTGCATGCCCTGGCCGTGGTCGGCGGGCCTGAGGCCCTGGGCGCCGTCAAGGCGGCCATCGCCGGCAACGACGCGACCGTCCAGGACGAGGCGGTGCGGATTCTCTCGACCTGGCCGAACAACTGGCCCGAGGACACCGAGGCCGGAGACGCCCTGCTGCGTCTGACCCAGTCGGGTACGAAGATGTCGCATCAGGTACTCGCGTTGCGCGGCTATCTCCAGTACGTCCGAGGCAACACGAAGCTCAGCAACGACCAGAAGGTGGCGAGAGTCATGGACCTGCGCCCGCAGATCAAACGTCCTGAAGAAGAGCGTTTGGCGATCGCGGTTCTCGGCGAGGCCCCCAGCGGCGATTCGCTCGAACTGCTGACCACGCTGGCGCAGGACCCGGCGGTCGCCGAAGAGGCGTATTCGGCCATCGTCAAGGTCGCCGCCGCCGAGGCGCAAGGACTCTCGAAGGAACAGCGGCAGCGGGTGCTGCACATGGTGACCGAGAAATCGGGAAACAACGGCACGAAGCGCCGAGCCCAGGAGGCTCTGAGCAAGATATAGCCGCGGGCGCCGGGTGTCACAAACTCAATGACCATCGCGGCGTTGTGCGGCGACCGCAAGCGCTTCCGATCCCGATGCGCATCGGGATCGGGAGCCGACGCTTCTCAGCACCGGCTCCGGGGGAATGCGGAATGGACGCCAAGGGCAAGGGAGCTTTCGATGTCTCAGAAGACCAGGCCGTGCGGCGCGGCCGGCCGAAGGGTTTGGCCCGGCTGAGGACCTACGCCACGGGCAAGGAGATCCTCGTGCTCGGCCCCAGCAGCGCGGGCAAGAGCAAGTTCGCCGAGTATCTGCAACTCGGCCGTCTCCACCCGGAAGGCGAGCGGGAGATGACCTATGGCCTCACGAAATCGCCGACATTCGTGCTCACGTTGGCAGGCGATCCCGCCGTTTCTCGGTCGGGCGGATCGGGACTCGTGCTGAACGTCCGGCGGACGGTCGATACGCCGGGACAGACCGGGCCCGTTCAGCACGCCAGCCTGGTCGGCGAGCGAAAGCCCCATGCCATCGTCATCATGCTGGATGGCAGCAAACCCATCGGCGCGACCATCAACTGGCTGTCGCTGTTCTGCAACCGCCTGGACACCGTGCTTCGCAAGAGCCGCCACGTGCAGAAGAAGCTCCGCGAGATCGCGGTCGTGCTCAACAAACGCGACAAGATCGACGCGGATGAGTGCGGCGAACTGACGGCCGGCATCCGGGAGGTGCTCCATCGGCATCTGTCGGTGGTCTTCGGCGCCGACCGCGTCGGCGCCATCCCCATCTTCGAGTGCATTTCCATCCAAACCCCTCAGGGAACCGCCCTGATCGACACCGTCCTCGCCCACCTCGCCCAGCAACTGGCCGGGTAGAATCTCGGTATTCGTTTCGGCCCCGTGACGCTCACTGGGCGTGCAGCGGGGAAGAACCTCCAGCGAATCCTCCAGCGTCAGACCGTTGCAGACCGCCGTGTTGGAACATCGCGGCCCAGGGACTTCGGATCTTGACATCAACCACCTCGACCATACACATTCAACGGCTGCATGACCGGCAAAGGCTATCGTCAAGTCAGAGGATTCCCGCTGGGCGTCAAGGTTCGGACCAGAGACTGCTTCGGCGGCGACAGCCTCCAGCACCTCGCCGGACGTTAGCGTCCCTACTCGACGGATTCGTTTTGCCCTGCGGAAGGACGTCCTGGCATGATGAAAGACACGATGAATCGAACACCGATAGTGCGCGTTGCATGGTTGGCGACCGTATTGCTCGCCTGTGGCAGCGGCCATGCTCGAACCAGTGAGTATGCGGTCAAGGAGGTGGGGCCTTTCGATGCGATGGGCCGGGCCAGGATCACCGTCCAGATTCGCGAGCTGACGGCAGAGGATGAGGGTGCAGCCGTTCGAGCGATCGTCACCGCGGCCGATGGCTCTCACGTCGACGGCTCCGGGCATGGGCTCTATGCGAACGGGCGATTCTACGCCGATGGCGGCTTCGAGGTGGCGGTGCCGGCGGGCGGGACGCGGATCGAGCTGTCTGGTGGGCCGCCGTATGTTCCGCTGGTGATCCGGGAAGACTTCGCCGCCGGTCGGGCCTACCTCGTTACCGCCAGACTCTACCGGTGGTTCTCGCCTGAGGCGCGTGGATGGTATTGCGGCGACAATCACGTCCACGCGCTGCACGATGCGCGCGCCACGGTGCAGGCCAGCCTCGCCTATACCTCGCTCCAGGCGCGGGCCAACGGTCTGAACTGGATTACCGAGGCGGGCTCGAATGTCCCCTATGACGATATCGACCGGCTGGACAGCGCCTCGTTTCTGTTGCGATATGCGCCGGAGCTGCGGCCGGGCGCCTACGTCGGGCACGTCAATACTCCCGGCATCAGGCAACCGCTCGATGAAGACACACTCAGGGAGATCTACAACCAACCGCTGCCCGTTCAGGCCGTCAAGAAATGGGTGCATCGTCTTGGAGGCGTCGTCGCCCATACACATCCGCTTTCGCCGCCCCATCCGTTGCACTGGATGGGCGCGACCGAGTTCTTTTCCGACGCCGTGATGAACGACTGCGCAGACCTGTTCGACGTCGATTCGCGGGCGACGGAATGGCTGTGGTTTATGGCATTGAATCTCGGCAACCGGGTCGGGGTCAGTGGATCGATCGACAGCGCGCTCGGCCGCGTGCGCACCCTGTCGCCGGGAGACCGACGCATCTATTGCCACGCGAAAGAGTTCAACTATCCGGCGATCGTGGAGGCTCTGCGCGAGGGCAAAACCTTCGCGACCAACGGCAGTGCCATCTTCCCGTTCCTTCAGCTCAACGGGCACGAGCCCGGCGACGTCATCCGGCTGACCGACAAGCGATCCTGCAAGGCCCACTTCGACGCGATGGACCGACCGGCGCAGCGGCGGGCGGAGGCTCTGCTGCTGGAGATCAGCAACTGCACGCGGTTCATCGAGCTGAGGCGGCTCGGCTATGGCGAAGAAATGCCTTTGGACGACATCGGGCTGCCGTTTGAAGGCGATCACTGGTGGTATCCGCGAAACACCTACTGGCAGCTCCGCGCGGATTTTGGTCGGGGGCCAGAACAACTCGGCGGCGGCTGGGAGGATGCCGAGTCCTATTTCTGCGCGACGAGCCCGAACTGAGCAGGCCCCGCAAGGAGGATCGGCAGGTCCAGAGTGAGAACCGGCCGTCACATTTCAATGGTCCTGCGCGGGTCGTCGCAACAACGCGGAAGAAATGAGAAAGGGGCCCGTACCTTGGTGGTACAGGCCCCTTGGAGTACCTTTCGCCGCCGGGGGGCGGCTTCAACCGTCACCCGAAGCCAATGCTACTGG